>NZ_JBLWIU010000011.1:113418-211385 GCF_048381395.1 Rhodococcus shunpengi | reverse complement strand
ATGGATTCGGCGACGGTGTCGGATCATTTCCAGCCGTGGCGGCACAACGGTGGGCACGCCCCGTTCTCGTTGGCGTGGATGACCGCCGTCGGCGAGCGCACCGAACGCCTGCAGCTCGGCACGAGTGTGCTCACGCCGACGTTCCGGTACAACCCGGCGGTGATCGCGCAGGCCTTCGCGACGATGGGGTGTCTGTATCCGGGGCGGATCTTCCTCGGCGTCGGCACCGGTGAAGCGCTCAACGAGATCGCCACCGGCTATGCCGGGGAGTGGCCGGAGTTCAAGGAACGCTTCGCCCGTCTTCGGGAGTCGGTGCGGTTGATGCGCGAGCTGTGGCGCGGGGATCGGGTGGATTTCGAGGGCGAGTACTACTCGACGAAGGGGGCGTCGATCTACGACGTGCCCGAGGACGGTATTCCGGTCTATGTCGCCGCCGGTGGCCCGGTCGTGGCCCGCTATGCCGGACGCGCCGGGGACGGGTTCATCTGCACCTCGGGTAAGGGCATGGAGCTCTACACCGACAAACTCCTGCCGGCCGTGGCGGAGGGCGCCGGGAAGGCGGAGCGGGATGTGGCGCAGATCGACAAGATGATCGAGATCAAGATCTCGTACGACACCGATCCGGGCAAGGCGTTGGAGAACACCCGGTTCTGGGCACCGTTGTCGCTGACGCCGGAGCAGAAGCATTCCATCGACGATCCGATGGAGATGGAGGCGGCGGCGGATGCGTTGCCGATCGAGCAGGTCGCCAAGCGGTGGATCGTGGCGTCGGATCCGGACGAGGCGGTCGAGCAGGTCAAGGCGTATGTCGATGCGGGGTTGAATCATCTGGTGTTCCACGCGCCGGGTCATGATCAGAAGCGGTTCCTGGAACTGTTCGAACGAGACCTCGCGCCGAGGCTTCGCGCACTCGCCTGACATCCGACCCACAAGGTGCCGCTTCTCCGCGATGGAGGAGCGGCACCTTTTTCTGTGTCGGGGCGGAATGTCGATGTTGTTTCACAACGGAACAGCGACGGGGTCCGGTGTCTACCTACGTTTGTTCCGACGCGGTGGCAACCGTCACACACATTGCCCGCCACCGCCGGACATCACAGCTCGGACGAGGCACACGCCGACCCCGATTCGAATCGAACCCAACGAGGCACCGTGATCACCGACAAATCTGCATCGACCATGCCGCAGTCAGAAGCGAAACCGGAGATGAACCCCCGCCGCGCATCGATCGCCGCGCTCCTCGGAGGGGCCCTGGAGTACTACGACTTCTTCGTCTACGGCGCTGCCGCCGCGCTCGTCTTCAACGTGCTGTTCTTCCCGGGCGGTAACCCCACCGTCGCCCTCATCGCATCCTTCGCCACCTTCGCCGTGGGTTACGTGGCACGGCCGGTGGGCGCCGTCGTCATGGGGCACTTCGGCGACCGGCTCGGCCGCAAACGCGTCATGCTCGCGACCGTCGTCCTGATGGGCGTCGCGTCCTTCGTCATCGGATGTCTTCCGACCTACGAGCAGGTGGGCATCCTCGCACCGATCCTGCTCGTGGCGATGCGTGTCCTGCAGGGCTTCTCGGCGGGCGCCGAATCGGCCGGGGCGTCGACGTTGACCGTCGAGCACTCGCCGGTGGGACGCCGTGGTTTCTTCACCAGCTTCGTGATGGTCGGCTACGCCGTGGGCTGCTCGCTCGCGACCGTCGTCTTCGTGCCCGTCTCGCTCCTGCCCGACGACGCGCTCTACAGCTGGGGCTGGCGGATCCCGTTCTGGCTCAGCGCAGTTGTCGTCGTCGTGACCTACTACGTTCGCAACCACCTGGACGAGACGCCGACCTTCACCGAGGTGAAGGAAGAGAGCGTCGTCCGCAAACTCCCCCTCGGCGACGTGTTCAAGTTCCACTGGCGCTCGGTGATCCGCGTGGCCGGCGCGTCCCTGATGGCGTCGGTCCAGACCCTCTTCGCCGTGTTCAGCCTGTCGTACGCCACCTCGATGGGTGTCGAGCACAGCGTGATGCTCACCGTCATCTCCGTCTCCATCGTACTGTCGATGTTCACGATCCCCGCGGCCGGCTACCTCTCCGACATCATCGGCCGCAAGCCGACCATGTTGATCGCCTCCGTCGGCTGCGCCGTGAGCCTCGCCGGATATCTGTGGGCGATCTCGACGACGAACATCCTGCTGATCTCCGTCGCCGCGTTCGTGAACATGTCGCTGTTCTTCAGCTGTTACAACGGCGTGTGGACGTCCTTCTTCGCCGAACAGTTCCCGGCGACCGTCCGCTTCACGGGGATGGCCGTGAGCAACCAGCTCGGCAACCTGCTGGCCGGCTTCTCGCCGATGGTCGCCGCGCTGATCCTGCTCCCCGGCGCGACGGGCTGGCTCCCGGTCGCGGTCTTCGGTGCGGTCGCGTGCTGCATCGCCGGTGTCGCGGTCCTCGGGCTGCGCGAGACGGCGAAGACCCCGACCGACCTGCTCGGGCTGTCGGCCGACGCCGAACCGGTGGAGGTCGTGGCGGACGCCGAGCACCCCGACACCCCGCGCGTGCTGCAGACCCAGTCCTGAGTTCCCGCGACTCCCACATGCCCGGCCGGACACCTCCGGCCGGGCATGTGCGCGGGTACACCGGGCGGAGCAAAGTTTGCAGTTAGGGTGGAATCCATGAGTGCTGCTGCAGGGTCCGTCTCGAGCATCTACATCGCAGCTCCGGAAGGGGACACCGGGAAATCGACCGTCGCCCTGGGGGTGCTGCAGACACTGTGCGCGTCCACCGCCCGCGTCGGTGTCTTCCGGCCCATCGCACGCTCCGACAGCGACATCGACTACATCCTCGAACTGTTGCTCGAACACACCACCGTCGACCTCGCCTACGAGGACTGCATCGGCGTCACCTACGACGACGTCCACGACGACCCGGACACCGCGCTCAGCGACATCGTCGGCAAGTACCACGCGGTGGCCGACCGCTGCGACGCCGTCGTCATCGTCGGCAGCGACTACACCGAGATCGCCAACCCCAGCGAGCTGTCGTACAACGCTCGCATCGCCGCGAACCTCGACGCCCCGGTGCTGCTCGTCCTGCGCGGTTCCCGCCGCACACCCGCCGAGATCGCCCAGCTCGCCGGGGTGTGTGCGAACGAGCTCGCGGGTCAGCACGCGCATCTCGGTGCGGTCGTGGTGAACCGCTGCGACCCCGACGCACTCGACGAGATCGCACAGGCACTCGGTGACCGCACCGAACCGGTGTGGACCCTCCCGGAGGTGCCCGCGCTGGTCGCGCCGACGATGGCCGAGCTGCAGACCGCGATCGGAGGCGAGCTCTACAGCGGCGACCCCGACCTGCTGCAGCGGGAAGCGCTGCGCATCATGGTCGGTGGCATGACCGCCGAGCGGATTCTGGAGCGCCTCACCGACGGTATCGTCGTGATCGCTCCCGCCGACCGCTCCGACGTCATCCTCGCGCTGGTCAATGCCAATGCCGCCGAAGGCTTCCCGACGCTCGCCGGCATCATCATGAACGGCGGTCTGCTGCCGCATCCGATGATCGCGGAGCTCGTCGCGGCTCTGAAGCCGTCGCTGCCGATCCTCACCACCGACCTCGGAACCTTCGATACCGCCTCGGCCGCCGACCGCACCCGCGGCCGCATGGCCCTCGGCGCGCAGCGCAAGATCGACACCGCTCTCGCGCTCATGGAACGGCACGTCGACGCGCACTCCCTGCTCGACCGACTGCGACTGCCGCGACCGTCCGTGACCACCCCGCAGATGTTCGAATACCAGCTCATCGACCGGGCGCGGGCCCAGCAACGCCACATCGTGCTGCCCGAGGGCGAGGACGATCGCGTCCTCAGAGCTGCCGGGCGTGTGCTCCAGCGCGGCATCGCGAAGCTCACGATCCTCGGCGACGAGGCGGCCGTCCGCCAGCGGGCGTCGGAACTCGGGGTGGACCTGTCGGAAGCGCAGATCCTCGACCCGCGCACCTCCGAGCACGCCGACCGGTTCGCGGAGGAGTACGCGCGGCTGCGTGCCCACAAGGGCATGACCGTCGATCGTGCACGCGAGATCATGCGCGACATCTCGTATTTCGGCACGATGATGGTGCATCTGGGCCTGGCCGACGGCATGGTATCGGGCGCGGCGCACACCACCGCCCACACGATCCGTCCCGCCCTCGAGATCATCAAGACCGAACCGGGTGTGTCCACGGTGTCGAGCATCTTCCTGATGTGCCTCGCCGACCGCGTGCTCGCGTACGGTGACTGTGCCGTCGTCCCCGACCCGACCGCCGACCAGCTCGCCGACATCGCGATCTCGTCCGCCGCGACCGCCGCCCGGTTCGGCATCGACCCCCGGGTCGCGATGCTGTCGTACTCCACCGGCGAATCCGGTTCGGGCGCCGACGTCGACAAGGTGCGCTCGGCCACGACGTTCGTGCGGGAGCGGCGAGCCGACCTGCTCGTGGAGGGGCCGATCCAGTACGACGCGGCGATCGAACCGACGGTCGCGAGCGCGAAGCTCCCCGACTCCGACGTCGCCGGTCGCGCCACGGTGTTCATCTTCCCGGACCTGAACACCGGCAACAACACCTACAAGGCCGTGCAGCGCAGCGCCGGTGCCGTCGCCGTCGGGCCGGTCCTGCAGGGCCTGAACAAGCCGGTCAACGACCTCTCGCGAGGCGCCCTGATCCAGGACATCGTCAACACCATCGCCATCACCGCGATCCAGGCGCAGGAGGAAGACGCGTGAGCAGCCCGAACCCGGCCACCGCAGGCACCGTACTGGTCCTCAACTCCGGATCGTCGTCGATCAAGTTCCAGCTGATCGAGCCGGAGAGTGGAAAGTCGCTGGCGCACGGACTGATCGAGCGGATCGGGGAGCCGGAGGGCCGGATCGTCTTCCACCACACGACGGGTGTGGACGAACGCAACGACGCCATCGCCGACCACCGGACGGGTCTGCGTGCGGTGCTCGAGATGCTCGAAGGGCTGGGCCGTCCGCTGCACGAGGTGGGCATCGTCGCCGTCGGACACCGACTCGTGCACGGCGGCAAGGTCTTCTACGAACCCACCCTGATCGACGACGATGTGGTCCGCGCTGTCGACGAACTGTCGATCCTTGCGCCCCTCCACAATCCGGCGAACGTCGTGGGAATGGAGGTCGCGCGGGAGGAACTTCCCGACATCCCCCACGTGGGTGTCTTCGACACCGCCTTCTTCCACGGTCTTCCGCCGCACGCGGCGACCTATGCGATCGACCGCGACATCGCGCACAAGCACGACATCCGGCGGTACGGATTCCACGGTACTTCACACGAATACGTGTCGGGGCGTGCCGCGGAGTTCCTCGGACGCGACATCGCGGACCTGAATCTGGTTGTGCTCCATCTGGGTAACGGTGCGTCGGCGTCGGCGGTCGCAGGTGGGAGCCCGATCGACACCTCGATGGGACTGACTCCGCTCGAGGGTCTCGTCATGGGCACGCGCAGCGGAGACATCGATCCGGGTGTCGTCATGCACCTCAGCCGGGCGGCCGGGTTGAAGGTCGACGCCATCGACGACCTGCTCAACCGGCATTCGGGCCTGAAGGGGTTGTCGGGTGTCAACGACTTCCGGGCCCTGCTGAAGCTCGTCGGCGAGGGCGACGAGGACGCGCGACTCGCGTACGAGGTCTACGTGCATCGCATCCGGAAGTACGTGGGCGCCTACACCTTCGAACTCGGCGGCGTCGACGCGATCGTGTTCACCGGTGGGGTGGGGGAGAACAACGTCGACGTCCGGCGCGACAGCCTCTCCGGCCTCGACCGGCTCGGCATCGTCGTCGACGACGCGCGCAACACCGCCGACGACGACGGGGAACGCCGGATCTCGGCCGACTCGTCGCAGGTGGAGGTGCTCGTGATCCCCACGAACGAGGAACTCGCCATCGCCCGCGCGGCCGTGCAGTTCGCCCGGCGCTGACTTCTGATCAGGTCAAACTACGCGGCCGGATCGCGTTCGCGAGGTCGACGAGGGTGTAACGGTGGGTGCGGGAGGGGGCGTTGCGCGCCAATTGCCGCAGCGCCGCCTCGGTGCCCAGACGTAGTCCCTTCTCGGTGAACGGTACGTCGAGGATGCGGTCGTACTCGCGACTCGACGCCCGGCCGCTGCGCACCCATTCGAGCGCGGTCCCGAGGACCAGTGCGCGCATCTGCAGGGCGCGACCCTCGTCGGGAGGCAGCGACGCGATCCGGTGCGCGGCCTCCCGAAGGTCCGCCTCGGAGATTTCCTCGACGCGGCCGCCTCGTAACAGGACCAGGGCGGCGGTCATGGTCGCTGCACTGTGGTGCCGGGAGGTCGTGGGGACCTCGTCGAGCACGTCGACGGCGGCACGGATCTCGTCACGGGCGGTGAGCTGGCGTGCCAACCCGAAGGCCGCGCTGACGACGGCATGATCGGTGCGCCACACGACCCGGTAGGACTGCTCGCAGAAGCGTCGCCACGCGTCGGGGTCGTCGCTCTCCCAATGCTGCAGCGTCAGTTCGGCGGTGGCCCCGAGTGCGATCTTCGGGGCGATCTCGCCCGGAAGAGCCTGCAGCACCTTGTCGAATCGGGCGAACGCTGCCTCGTAGTCGTCCTGCAGCAGTTCGGCGATGCCGGCGTACCAGTCCATGCGCCAGTCGTCGCCGAACTCGCGCTCGAGGCGGGTGAGGATCTCCACCGCGCTGTCGACCTGCCCGAGATCGAGATGGGCGCGGACCTCGGCGAGGGTGATCTCCTTGGAGAACGACACATCGGATGCCCCGACGACCCGGCCGACCCCGTTCTCGCGCGCGTGCCGGAGCGAGTCGAGGGTCTGCTGCGGTTCGCTGTGCACCGCCGCGGCGAGGAGCGCGGCACTCGGATCGTTGGGGTCGAGCAGCGGGACGGGTAGCGCCGCCGCGACATCCTGACCCCGCAGTTTGGGGTCGCGCTCGATCCCGTCGGCGTACACGTCGGTGGGGACGAGCGCCTCGTCGGTGCCGAAGGTCGTGCGGGGCGGGCTGAACAGCCGGGACAGTCCGGGATGTTCGGTGCCGAGTTTCTTCGACAGGATCTCGCGCAGCACACCGGTGAGCTGTCCCTGCAGTTCGTCGGCGGACGAGAAGCGCTGCTGCGGATCGGGGTTCGTGGCCCGCAGGAGCAGGCGGTGGAAGGAGTCGAACTCGTCGAGCAGGGGAGCCTGCTCGGGGGTGGGCAGACCGTCGCGGTACCGGCCCTTGTCCGACGGCATGTCGAGGGTGAGGACCGCGAGTGTGCGTCCGACCGTATAGATGTCGCTCGCGACCGTCGGCCCGGTCCGGACGATCTCGGGTGCCTGATATCCCGGCGTCCCGTACAGATAGCCGTATCCCTCGATCGCGGAGACGGCACCGAGGTCGATGAGTTCGATCTGCTCGTCGGTGACCATGATGTTCTCGGGCTTGAGGTCGTTGTAGACCAGTCCGATGTCGTGCAGATACTGCAGTGCCGGAAGCACTTCGAGCATGTACCCGATGGCCTGCTCGACCGGGATGCGGTTCGGTGGAGGATAGTTGTCGAGCACGGTACGCAGGGTGTGACCACCCAGGTACTCCATGACGATGTACCCCATCGGGGTGCCGTCGGGTGAGGGGTGCTCGACGAAGTTGTAGATCTGCACGATGCTCGGATGGCTGACCTCGGCCAGGAACTGGCGTTCGGCCACCGCGACCGCCTGCGCCTCGGCGTCGCCACCCTGCAGCAGGCCCTTCAACACCACCCAGCGGTCGCTCACGTTGCGGTCGATCGCGAGATAGATCCACCCGAGTCCGCCGTGTGCGAGACAACCCTGCACCTCGTACTGCCCGGCGACGAGATCCCCGCGGTGCAAGGCCGGAGTGAACTGGAAATGTGTTCCGCACTGGGGACAATCGCCTTCGGTGGGGCCCGGCCCCGACGGAGTGCTGCGTCCCACCGGTTGTCCGCACTTCGAGCAGAACCTCTTGCCCTCGGAGACGTGGGGATCGCGGAGGACGGCGTCGACCGGATCCTTCGTGGTGGGGACCGGCACGTCGACGAGGCCGGCGATGCGGCGACGCTGGGTGCCGCGCGGCCGGACGCGACGGCTCGACGAGCGCTGGGAGGACGAGCCGGACCAGATCGACGAGCGCTGGGTGGATTCGGGCCGCGTGGTGGGGACGGGGCCGCGTTCGGTGGCAGGTCCGGCATCCCAGGCCGCCCGCGCGGTAGCCGGTCCCGAGTCGCTCGTCGACGGCTCGGTCGCGGGTCCGGAATCCGCCGCACGCCTGGTGGCGGGCCCGGAGTTCACTGCCCGTTCCGTGGCAGGGCCGGAATCGACCGACGGGGTGTCGGCCGGTTCGGGTTCGTCGGACATGGCCGTCACTCCCGGTAGTTCGGTGTCGGGGGTGACGGAGTGGGACCGAGCACCCGCAGGTACTTCTCGTACAGCGCCGTCCACGTCCCGTCGGAACGGATCCTTTCGAGGGTGGCGTTGACGAACCGTACGAGCTCGTCGCTGCCCAGCCGGATTCCGATTCCGTACGGCTCCGATCCCAGGGAGGGGCCGACGAGTTCGAGATAGGGGTCCTGCGAGGCGAGTCCGGCGAGGATCGTGTCGTCGGTGCTCACGGCGTCGACCTGCTGTTGCTGGAGAACGACGAGGCAGTCGGCCCACGACGGCACGGTGAGGATCGACGCCGACGGCTGCACCTCCCGCATCCGGAGCAGCGAGGTCGTGCCCTCGACGATGCACACGCGCCGGCCGGCGAGATCGGCGGCGGAGCGGATGTCGGATCCCCGGACGACGAGCACACGCTGCTGGGCCCGGAAGTACTCGGTGGAGAAGTCGACCTTCTCGCGACGGGCGCACGTGATGCTCATGGTCTTCGCGACGATGTCGACGGTGGAGTCCTGCAGCGCCTTCTCACGCTCGGCCGACGACAGGATGCGGTAGTCGACGAGAGCGGGATCGCCCAGGAGGTCGCGGGCGATCTCGCGCGCGATGTCGACGTCGAAACCGGTGATGCGCCCGGTCGCGGTGTCGCGGTAGCTCATGAGGTTGCTGCCGGTGTCGAGACCGACGATCAGCCGGCCGCGCGTGCGGATCCGATCGATCGCAGGCCCGGTGGCATCCGGGTCCGGGGGGAGGGATGCGGTGGGATCGCCGCAGTCGGGGGCGGGCGGTGTGGCCACCGAGGACTCGAGCATCCGCGCGTTCTCAGGGAGCGGGAGGGAGGTCGTCGTCCCCTGGAGGCCGGGGGCGCGCGGTGGGGGATCGGTCGCGCACCCGCCGGCGAGTGCGGCGACGACGCACAGGCTCGCAACGAGAACGCGCTTTCTCACTGGTACTCCTTCAACCGGGGCCGGAGGCCGACCCACACGCCGACCAGCGCCACCGTCAGCAGCACCACGGACATCGGTGCGAGGCCGGCGAGGGTGCGGGAGGCGCGGAACTCGTTGTCGCGCAGTTCGGTGCGGGTGTCGTCGATTCCTTCCGTCAGAGCGGCATCGAGAGCGACGAACCGCGCGGTGGACTCACCGGGACCTGCGCCGACCGCGAGGACCGAGGCCGCTGCGTAGTCGCCGCGGACGAGGGCGTCGACCATGCGTGCATGCGAGTTGATCCAGGCCTCGTGCGCCGACCGGGCGGTCTCCACCGCCTCGGCGCCGGCCTCGAGGGCGGAATCGCGAGCGTACTCGTCGAGGATGTCGCCGAGTCGCGACATGTTGGTCCCGAAGGTGTCGTCGTACGCGCCGGTCGTGTCGCGCCGGGCGATCAGCAGGGTCTCGGCGGTACGCGACTGCTGGGCGAGGATCCGTCCCTCGGTGAGATCGGCGAGCGGTGCCGCACCGCGCTCGATGGCGCGTTCGGTGGCACTCGACGAGGCCAGGCCGGCGACGAGCAACCAGCACAGCAGCGCACCGGTCGCGCCGATCGCGACGAGGATTCCGGGATTGAGGGTGCGACGAGAGCGGCGGCTCACGACGACGTGCGCCACGCACAGGGCGGCGACCGTGACGAGGAGCAACCCGATCGCGAGCCAGGGTGGTCGCACCGCGTCGCGCTGGGTGTCCTCGACGGCGGCGACGCCGCGCGTGTGCAGTTCCTGCGCAGCGGGGAGCAGTTCGGTCTGCATCAGGTGCGACGCCTCGCCGAGATATGCGGCGCCGACCGGATGCCCGGTGCGGTTGTTGGTGCGAGCCGTCTCGATGAGGCCCGTGTAGACGGGCAGCAGTCGCCCGATCTCCGTCAGATTGTGTGCGGTCTCGCGGTCGGCGTCGGTCAGTCCGGTCGCTGCGATGACGAGATATTCCGCGGCTTCGTCGGTCGCCTGGATGTAGCGACTGCGCACCGCCTCCGGTTCGAGTCCGCCCGAGATGAAGCCCGTCACGGCGGCGGCGTCGGCCACCGACAGCGCGCTGTAGAGATTCTGGGCCGCGCTGGCCAGCGGCTCGATGGACGCGAGGAGACGATCGTGGGTGGCCTGCCTGCCGGACACCATCGTTGCGGAGACCGCTGCCGAGGCGACGAGCAGCACGGTGAGCACCACCCCCAGGACCACCAACCGGACCGGCGTGGATCGCAGCAGGGCACGGGCGTCGTCGAACCGGGCGTCCGGAGTGTCCGTATCGGCGTCGTCGCGGATGTGGCTCTCGACAGGAGCGAAGGGAGGGGTGATCCGTACGTCCACCGGGCACTCCCTTCCTCGTGTCGAGCGGTCTGAGGGGAGCATATAAGCAGCCCGGCGGTATTGTTGCCGTCCACGGACGGCGGGGATCCGGTACCGGGCACAGGCCCGGACGAGGGCGGGTCGGAGAGGCGGACGCAATGCGTGGAGACGGTGACGGCTGGGCGGTCGGACCGGACGGTGAGAAGCGCTGGGGACGACACGGTGCCGCAGGTCTGCTGCTGCGCGCTCCGCTCGCGGACGGTCGCCCCGCGGTTCTCCTGCAGCATCGGGCGGCATGGTCGCACCAGGGTGGCACCTGGGCACTTCCCGGCGGAGCCCGCGACTCGCACGAGAGCACCGTCGACGCCGCCGTGCGGGAGGCCCACGAGGAGGCCGGCATCGATGTCGCGGCCGTGACGGTGCGCGCCGAACGTGTCACCTCCGGTCTCGCGGGCGGATGGACCTACACCACCGTCGTCGCCGACGCCACCGAAACGCTCGTGACCAGCCTCAACCAGGAGAGCACCGAACTGCGCTGGGTGCCCGAACCGGAGGTTGAGGCGATGGCGCTGCACAGCGGCTTCGCCGAGGCGTGGCCGTCGCTGCGCACCTCACCGGTACGCATGCTGCTCGACACCGCGAACGTGCTCGGTGCGAGCGGCCCCACCGGATGGTGGCGCGACCGCCCCGGCGCCACGAGCGCCCTGCTCGCCGACCTCGCCGCGGTCCTGCCCCGCACGGTCGAATTTCCCGACGGGACGTTCGGTTGGGTCCCCCGCGTCGAAGCGGTCCTCGAAGGGCATGCCCGCGACGCGACGATCGACGACGTCCGGATCCCGGTGCACAGCGCGGACGGCAGCGGCGACGACGAACTGGCCCGGCTGGCCTCCACCGCGACGGCCGTGGTGGATCCGGGGGTGACGGTCGTGGTCACCGCGGATCGCGGCCTGCGCGCACGGTTGCCCGAGGGCACGATCGCGATGTCGCCCTCGGCCGTGCTGGGCTGGCTGTAACGCCTCAAGCCGGCAAGTGCGGTCTTACCCGCCTTTCAGGCCGGCGTGCGGTCTTCCGCCGCCTTTCAGGCCGGCAGTGCGGCCTTCAGTGCTGCCGCGGCTGCGCGCGGATCGGAGGCCTTCGTGATCGCCCGGACCACCGCGACCCGCGTGGCCCCGGCGTCGAGCACCTCGGGGAGCCGCTCGAGATCGATGCCGCCGATCGCGAACCACGGTCGTGCCGGCTGCGACTGCGCGACCTCGCGCGTCACCTCCAGCCCCGCCGCGGTCCGTCCCGGCTTGGTCGGGGTGT
Organism: Rhodococcus shunpengi; assembly: GCF_048381395.1. Classification (NCBI taxonomy): domain Bacteria; kingdom Bacillati; phylum Actinomycetota; class Actinomycetes; order Mycobacteriales; family Nocardiaceae; genus Rhodococcus; species Rhodococcus shunpengi. The sequence goes on along the minus strand of NZ_JBLWIU010000011.1, from coordinate 199,429 downwards.
CCCACACCGGCCCGGACGCGAAGTAGTCGACGCCCTCCTCGATGTCGGCGAGCGCGGCCTGCGCCCGACTCGACGTCGAGCGGCCGATGACGATCTCGTCGCCGAGGATCTGCCGCGCGTGCCGCACCGGTAGATCGCCCTGACCGAGATGCAGGATGTCGGCGCCCGACGCGAGCGCGATGTCGGCGCGGTCGTTCACGGCGAGGAGCGCACCGTGGCGTGCACACGCCTCGCCGATGATCTCGAGGGCGGCGAGTTCCTCGCGTGCCTCGAGGCGTCCGAACTTCTTCTCGCCGGCCGAGTCCTTGTCGCGCAACTGGACGATGTCGACCCCACCGGCGAGGGCCTCCTCGACGAACCGTGCGAGGTCGCCGGTGTCCCGGCGAGCGTCGGTGCACAGGTACAACCGGGCGGTCGCGAGGCGGCCGCGCGGGTCGGGATGGTTGCCGCGATAGGTGGTCACGACCAAGACGGTAGCCTCTAGGCAGAAAGTGTGACGACACGGGAGTCCCGAGGTTCGCGGGGCTGAGAGGGGGCCTGCCGGCCCCGACCGTTATGACCTGACCCGGATCATGCCGGCGCAGGGAGTGAGGTGGACCAATGGCAACTGTGGCCGTCGTGGGTGGCGGAGTGATCGGGCTGTCGATCGCATGGCGCGCAGCCCGCTCGGGGCACATCGTGACCGTGCACGACCCGAATCCCGGTAGCGGCGCCTCGTGGGTGGCCGGCGGGATGCTGGCCCCGCTGTCCGAGGGTTGGCCCGGTGAGGATCACGTGCTGTCCCTGGGTGCGGCCTCGCTCGACCGCTGGCCCGGATTCGCGGAGGCACTGCGCGCGGAGACCGGCGTCGACGTGTTCACCGCCGAGGCATCGCTGACCGTCGCGCTCGACGCGGCGGACGCCGCCGACCTGCGGACCGTCGCCGAGTGGGTCGGGGAGCGGGGGCACGAGATGCGTCTGCTCTCCCGTGCGGAGATCCGGGAGTTCGAGCCGTCGCTCGGCCCGAAGGTGCGTCTCGGACTGCTCGCGCCCACCGAGTCGTCGGTCGACAACCGCGCGCTCGTCGACGCCCTGCGCGTCGCGGCCACCGGGGCCGGGGTGCGTTTCTCCGACGCCGCCGTCCACGACCTCGCCGACCTGCCCGACGATCAGGTGGTGCTCGCCGCCGGCTCGGCGTCGGCGCGACTGTGGCCGGGGCTTCCGGTCCGTCCGGTCAAGGGCGAGATCCTGCGCCTGCGGGTGCGGCCGGGCGCGACCCCGCCGCCGCAGCGCACCGTGCGCGCGAGTGTCCACGGCCGCCCCGCCTATCTGGTGCCCCGCCACGACGGTCTCGTCGTGGGCGCGACGCAGTACGAGGCGTCCGACACGCAGGTCACGGTGGCCGGGGTGCGCGATCTGATCGCCGACGCCGAGCGGATCTTCCCGGCGCTCGGCGAGTACGAACTGTTCGAGGCGAGTGCGGGCCTGCGTCCGATGACCCCCGACAACCTGCCGCTGATCGGCCGGCTCTCCGATCGTGTCGTCGCCGCGACCGGCCACGGCCGCAACGGTGTGCTGCTCACGCCGCTCACCGTCGACGCGGTGCTCGCCGAACTCGGTGGGCGGTCGCTGGCCGACGCGCAATACGCCTGTCCTGGACGAATTACGGAAGCGAGTGTGGGATGACGAACGTGTCCGTGGGCATCACCGTCAACGGTGAGGACAAGTACTACGACGCGGCCCCGACCGTGTCGCAGCTGCTGAACGAGCTCGGTCTGCCCGAGAAGGGCATCGCGGTCGCCGTCGACGGTGTGGTGTGCCCGCGCGGCCGCTGGTCGGAGCCGGTCACGCGCGGAGCGAGCATCGAGATCCTCACGGCGGTCCAGGGTGGCTGACACACACGATCCCGGCGCCGACCTGCCGCAGCTGACCATCGCCGGCCGCACCTTCGGGTCGCGGCTGATCACCGGCACCGGTGGCGCGGCGAACCTGGCCGTGCTCGAGGAGGCGCTCGTCGCGTCGGGCACCGAGCTGACCACCGTCGCGATGCGCCGCGTCGACGCGGCCTCCGGAACCGGTGTCCTCGACCTGTTGCGCCGCCTCGGCATCGAACCGCTGCCGAACACCGCCGGGTGCCGCGGCGCGAAGGAGGCCGTGCTGACCGCGCAGCTCGGGCGGGAGGCGCTGGAGACCGACTGGGTGAAGCTCGAGGTCATCGCCGACGAACGGACGTTGCTGCCCGACGCCATCGAACTCGTCTCCGCGGCCGAACAACTCGTCGACGACGGCTTCGTCGTCCTGCCGTACACGACCGACGATCCCGTCCTCGCGCGACGCCTCGAGGACGTCGGTTGTGCTGCGGTGATGCCGCTCGGCTCGCCGATCGGGACCGGCCTCGGTATCTCGAACCCGCACCACATCGAGATGATCGTCGAGGCTGCGGGTGTGCCGGTGATCCTCGACGCGGGAATCGGAACCGCCTCCGACGCGGCGCTCGCGATGGAACTCGGTTGCGACGCCGTGCTGCTCGCGACCGCCGTCACCCGCGCGAAGGATCCGGCGCTGATGGCGTCGGCCATGCAGCACGCGGTCGAAGCAGGATTCCGTGCCCGGCACGCCGGCCGGATCCCGAAACGCTTCTGGGCCCAGGCATCTTCGCCGATGGAGCCGTGACCGCTACGGGAAACCCCTGAGCACCTTCGTGTTCAGGGGTTTTCCGATTATCGCGCGACGGGATACCGATCGGTATGTACGATCCCCGGGCATGACAATTGCACACCGAATCCTTTCCGCCGCGGCTGCCGGGCTCATGGGTGTCGCCGTCGCCGTCACGGCACCGGGCGTGGCAGGCGCCCAGGAGCCGTGCCAGCTGAGCCGGTCGAACACCGGACCGAGGACGTGCGAGATGACGCAGCTGGCCACGCCTCCCGTGCTGACACTGGGCGACGGCATCTGCGCCGGCATCGTGCGCGCGGGTGGAACCGCCTTCGACGGCCCGCTCGACGAGTCCTACGCGATCTACTCGGTGGCGGGCGCCACCCACGGGATCGAACTGCGGATCACGCAGGGCTACTCGCTTCTCGGCGAGTGGACGCCGAGCATCCTGAACTGCGACGTCACCGTCGCTTTCGACTGGCACAATCTCGACACCGGTGCCCGCGGTACGGAGACCCGCTTCGTGCCGGCCTTCCACACGAGCACCCGGCCGTTGTTCATGCACGTGTTCCCCGGACCGGGCCGCGTCGCCCTGACGATGCGTACCGAGCGACCGAGCATCCCGGTCACCACGGAGGTCTTCGTCCCCTGACGCACCGCGTGCGGCTCCGGGGTGTGTGATCGGATGCGCTCGCCGGAGCCGCACGTAGGGTGGTGCGCATGATCGAAGTGACCGGCTTGACCAAGACCTTCGGGTCCACGACCGCGGTCGACGACCTGACGTTCACGGTCCGTCCCGGCATCGTCACCGGCTTTCTCGGCCCCAACGGCGCGGGGAAGTCCACCACGATGCGCATGATCCTGGGGCTGGACCGGCCGACCTCGGGAACCGCACTGATCGAAGGGAAGCCGTACAGCGAGCTGACACGGCCGCTCACCACTGTCGGGGCGTTGCTCGACGCGAAGTGGGTGCATCCCAACCGGTCGGCGCGGTCGCATCTCGCGTGGCTGGCCGCGTCGAACGGTCTGCCCGCCTCGCGCGTCGACGAAGTGCTGCGCCAGGTGGGTCTGACGGAGGTTGCGGGCAAGCGCGCCGGCGGCTTCTCGCTCGGCATGTCGCAGCGACTCGGTCTCGCCGCCGCACTGCTCGGCAACCCGCGCGTGCTGCTGTTCGACGAACCGGTCAACGGCCTCGACCCCGAGGGCATCGTGTGGATCCGGCGGTTCATGCAGGCGCTCGCCGCGGAAGGCCGCACGGTGCTCGTGTCCAGCCACCTGCTCTCGGAGATGGCGCAGACTGCCGAACATCTCATCGTCATCGGCCGTGGACGGCTCATCGCCGACACCTCGGTGAAGGCGTTCGTCGACCGCGCCTCCGACTCGTTCGTCGTCGTGCGCAGCCCGCAGCTCGACGAGCTGCGCATCGCGCTCACCGAGCGCGGACACACCGTGCGGGAGGACGACGGTGCCCTGCACGTCTCGGGCGCTCCGGCCGCGGAGATCGGCGAACTCGCCGCGACCCGGTCGATCGTGCTGCACGAACTCGCGGGACGCAACGCGTCACTCGAGGAAGCGTTCATGAAACTCACCGGTGGCGAGGTCGAATACCACGGATCCGGAGTCGACGACGTCATGAAGGGTGGACTGTGATGAGTACGGCGCTCGACACACTGCGGGCCGAACGGATCAAGCTCACGTCGGTGCAGTCTCCGCTGTGGTGCACCGTCGTCATCGTCGCCCTCGGCCTGGGTCTGGCCGCGATCCTCGGGTCGGTCTCCCGCGCATCGGCCGGGATGGACGACGAACTGGGACGGTTCTATCCGACCGTGGACGTCGCGGTCAGCGGCGTCACCGGCTTCGGCGTGCTGGTGCTCATGATCCTCGCGGCCCTGTCGGTCACCAGCGAGTACCGCTTCGGGGTCATCCGCACGACCTTCCAGGCCACCCCGAACCGCACCCTGCTCCTGACGATGAAGGCGCTGCTCATCGGCGTGCTGGGCGCGGTGCTGACACTCGCGGTCTCGTTCGGTGCCTTCTACCTCGCGAAGGCGCTGGCCGGGCCCGACGCGGGTCGCGAACTCGTCCTCAGCGGCGACACGGCGTGGCGCGCGGTCTACGGCACCGCGATCTACGCGTTCCTGTGCGTCTTCCTCGCGATCGGTGTGGGCACGCTGCTGCGGCAGTCGGCCGGCACGATCGCGCTGCTGATGCTGTGGCCGCTGCTGCTCGAGTCGTTGTTCGCGTTGTTCGGTTCGGTGGGGCGCGAGATCCAGCCGTTCCTGCCGTTCGCGAACGCGAACAATTTCCTGGGCATCGGGCAGGGCATCGAATTCCATTGGGGTCCATGGGGTTCGCTCGTGTACTTCGCGGCCTTCTCGTTCCTGGTGTTCGCGGCCTCGCTCGTGGTGGTCAACCGCCGCGACGCCTGAGGTTCCGCCTCGGCACGCCCGAGGTACTGCTTCGACGCACTGTGCCGCACGGTTTCCCCGTGCGGCGCAGTGCTTTTTTGTACGCTCGGTCGATGGCGCGGGCGCAGACGAGATACGGCATGCGGGGAGCGGCGCTGATCGCCGCCGGTGTACTGCTGACGGCGGGATGCTCGGAGGCGGAGGTGGAGGCGCCGCCCGTCGACCCGACGGCGCTCGCCGACGCCGTGCAGCTCGATGCCGTCATGACGCACCTGACGGAACTCGAACGGATCGCCGGTGAGAACGACGGAAACCGTTCGCTCGGGACCCCCGGCTACGACGCGAGCGTCGACTACGTCGCCGGAGCCCTGCGCGACGCCGGATTCGACGTGCAGACACCGGAGTTCGACACGACCCTGTTCACCGTCGAGAACGAGCAGCTCACCGTCGACGGGGAGCCGATGGGCGTGAGCGCACTCGGCATGTCGCCGTCGACGGGACCGGAGGGGCTCACCGCGCGTGTCGTGCGCATCGCCCCCGACGACACCCCCGGTTGCGAGGCCACCGACTACGACGGCATCGACGCGACCGGCGCGGTGGTGATCGTCGATCGCGGCGTGTGCACCTTCGCCGTCAAGGAGCAGGTCGCCGCCGAACGGGGAGCGGCCGCGCTGCTCGTCGCCAACAACGAGGACGGCCCGCTCGCGGCCGCCGGTCTCGGGGCGGAATCGAACCCCCGCATCCCGGTCGGTGGGGTGGCCGGGGCCGACGCCGAGCGTCTGTCCGCCGCGACCACCGTGACGGTGACGCTCCAGACTCGCACCGAGGACCGGAAGTCGCGCAACGTGATCGCGCAGACGCGCACCGGTTCGACCGACGACGTGGTCGTCGTCGGCGCGCACCTCGACAGCGTCCCCGAAGGACCGGGGATCAACGACAACGGAACCGGCGTCGCCGCCGTCCTCGAGACCGCGCTGCAACTCGGCAGCGAGCCGGGCGTGACCAACGCCGTGCGGTTCGCGTTCTGGGGCGCCGAGGAGGTCGGACTGGTCGGCTCCACGAGGTACGTCGAGTCGCTGTCCGACGAGGAACGACTCGACATCGCCCTGTATCTGAACTTCGACATGCTCGGCTCGCCCAACGCCGGATATCTGGTGTTCGACGGCGACGACTCCGACGCCGTCGGTGAAGGACCCGGACCGGAGGGCTCGGCGGGTATCGAACGGACCTTCGCGAAGTTCTTCGACGAACGCGGAATCGAGGTCGGCGGAACGGATTTCGACGGCCGCTCCGATTACGGTCCGTTCGTCGCCTTCGGCATCCCCGCGGGCGGGGTGTTCACCGGCGCCGACGACGTCAAGACCCCCGAACAGGCCGACCTGTGGGGTGGCACCGCCGACCAGCCCTTCGACCCGAACTACCACACCCCCGAGGACACCCTGGCCGGCATCGACCGAGACGCGTTCGCCGCGGCGGCCGCCGCCGTCGCCTACGGCACGGCCGTCTACGCGAATTCGATCGACGGACCCGACGGGGTGCCCACCGGCGACCAGCGGGCCGAGGTGCGCGCCGAGTTCACCGAGTGAGAGCGGGCGCGGTCAGCGCTCGTGCAGGCGCCACAACGGGTTGACCGGGCCGTGGCCGTGACCGAGGTCGTAGGACCACTCGAGGCACTTCGTGATCCATTCCTTCGCGAACTCGACGGCCTCGGGCACCGACCGGCCGTGCGCGAGAGCCGACGCGATCGCGGCCGCGAGCGTGTCGCCGCCGCCGTGGTCGTTACCGGTCTCGATGCGCGGCGTGCTGAACTCGAGGAAACGGTCGCCGTCGAACAGCAGGTCGGTGCTCTTCTCCGAGCTGCGCAGGTGACCGCCCTTGACGATCACCCACTGGGCGCCGAGCGCATGGAGCGCTTCGGCGGCGCGCCGTGCCGACGCGTCGTCGACGACGTCGATGCTCGTGATCAGCCGTACCTCGTCGAGATTCGGGGTGACGACGGTGGCGAGGGGGATGAGCACCCCGCGGATGGCGTCGAGGGCGTCGGAGTGCAACAGCGGGTCGCCGTGCATCGAGGCGCAGACCGGGTCGACGACGAGCGGCACCTCCATGTCGCGGCCGATGCCCACCTCGGAGCACACCTGCGCGACGGCCTCGATGATCTGCGTGGAGGCGAGCATGCCCGTCTTCGCTGCGGACACCCCGATGTCCTCGACCACGCACCGCACCTGGTCGGCCACGGTCTCGGCGGGGATCTCGTGGAACCCGCGGACGCCGACGGAGTTCTGGACGGTCACGGCGGCCACCGCGACGCATGCGTGCACACCGCACATCGCCATCGTGCGGGAGTCGGCCTGGATGCCGGCTCCGCCTCCGGAGTCGGTGCCGGCGATGGTGAGGGCTCGAACCGGGGTCTCGCCTCGAGGCGACAGGGGCAGAAGGTCCACGCGGACACCCTACCGAGGGTGTGTTCGATCACGGCCGGGCGGCGCTGAGGCGGGTGCACTTTGCGAAACACGACAGCGTTGCCGCCGGTGGCCGCCTCGTTGCTCTATAGTGGCATAGGTCACAGTTCGATCACGCAACACCCCCATTGGAGGCGCTCATGAACACGAGTTCGCCGGACCTCGCCGTGTCGGACAACGCCGACCAGAACCGGTTCGAACTGCGCCTCAACGGCGATCTCGTCGGCATCCTGGGGTACTACGACTTCGAACGCGCTCCGGCGCCGAACCCGCCGGTCGTCGACTTCATGCACACCGTGATCGTCGAGGATTTCGGCCATCGGGGTCTCGCGGCCGTCCTCGTCGGTGGTTCGCTCGATCTCGCGCGCAGCCGAGGTTGGCGGGTGCGGCCGGTGTGCACCTATGTGCAGCGGTTCCTGTCGTCGCACGAGAACTACCGCGACGTCGTCGTGGCTCTCGAGCCGCCGCGCACGGAACCCAAGCGCACGGAAGCTCAGCGCACGGAACCCCAGCGCAAGGAGAATCGGCGCAGGCAACCGCAGCGCAAGGTGCCCGCCCGCAAGGCCTGATGCCTGCGCGGGCGGTTCACCCGGCCAGGAATCCGCTCAGCGATCGAATCCGCTCAGAGGTCGAGGTCGACGATGACCGGTGCGTGGTCGCTCGCGCCCTTGCCCTTGCGTTCGTTGCGGTCGATCTCGGCGCCCGTCACCCGTGCCGCGAAGGCCGGTGATCCGAGGACGAAGTCGATCCGCATGCCCTGCTTCTTGGGGAAGCGCAGCTGGGTGTAGTCCCAGTAGGTGTACACCCCGGGGCCGGGCGCGTACGGACGGACGACGTCGGTGTAGCCGACCTCGGCGAACGCGTGGAAGGCGTCGCGCTCGGGCTGCGAAGTGTGCGTCTTGCCCTCGAAGAAGGCCGGATCCCACACGTCGTCGTCGGTGGGGGCGACGTTCCAGTCGCCGACCAGCGCGATGGGCTGCTCGGGCGCTGCGGTGGCCCACGCGTGCGCGTCGGCGCGCAACTTGGCGAGCCAGTCGAGCTTGTAGGTGTAGTGCGGGTCGTTCAGATCGCGGCCGTTGGGGACGTACAGGCTCCACACGCGCACACCCGCGCACGTCGCGCCGATCGCCCGCGCTTCGAGCGCCGGATCGACCTCCGGGTCCTTGGAGAAACCGGGCTGGTCCTCGAAGCCGATCTGCACGTCGTCGAGGCCCACGCGCGACGCGATGGCCACACCGTTCCACTGGCTCAGTCCGACGTGCGCGACGCGGTAGCCGAGTTCCTCGAAGCGTTCGTACGGGAACTGCTCGTCCTTGCACTTGGTTTCCTGCATCGCGAGCACATCCGTGTCGGTTCGCTGCAACCAGTCGAGGATGCGGTCGGTACGGGCACGGACGGAGTTCACATTCCAGGTAGCAAGGCGCACACGCCCACTGTAGGCGACCTATCCGACGGGTTCGGAGGCGTACCGGTAGCGGTGGTGGTCGACGAAGCCGAGTTCGCGATACAGGGCGCGCGCCGCGGTGTTCGACTCCTCGACCTGCAGATATGCGTGGGTCGCGCCTTGCTCGCGTGCCCAGCGCAGCAGGGCGCCGCACACGAGTGTGCCGAGTCCGCGACGCCGGTGTTCGGGAGCGACCTCGACGGTCGACAGACCCACCCAGCGGCGTCCGTCCGGCGCGTCGGTGATCGCCGCGCGGCAGATCGCGAGGGGCGGCTGCCCGGGTGCTCCGATGCGGCCGAACCCGAGGATCCCCGCGGCCACCGAGCCGAGCACGTCCTGCGCGAGCAGCGGGTCGGCGTCGGCGCGGTGGAGCGACATCCAGTCGGCGTCCGGCCGGTCGGTGATCGTGACGGGGGTGGGCTCCGGCGGCAAGGGGACGTTCGCGAGGTCGGCGCCCATCACGAGTACCGGCTCCGAGGTCGGCCACCCCTCGGGGACCCGGGCGAGGCGATCGGGTACCAGCAGTCGCAGCGGCAGTCCGCGCGCCGCGAACCATTCGCGGAGCCGGGCGCGGACGGCCGGATCGGCGGGGTCGGCCACGGTGCCGCGTTCACCCAGCGGCGTCGCCGAATTGGCGCGCCGGGTGAAACCGTGCCCGGCGCGCACGAGCCAGCCATCCACCCAGGCCGATTCGAGACCGGGCCACCCCGCGGCGGCGGCGTGCTCGAGCGCGCGGATCTCCGAGACGCGGATCGGCCGCGCCGCGATCGGCTTGAGCGCGACGACCGAGGTGGGGGACACCTGGACGACACGACCGTCGGCGGTGCGCACCGAGACCACCGGTTCGACGGAGACGAGTTCACCGATGACGTCGGTCATCGGGTGGCTGTAGCCGGCGGGCAGGCGGTACCGCAGCACCACCCGGGTGCCGAGGGGTACGGAGGGGGCCGGACGGTCGGTCGTCATCGACGGTTCGCCGGTCGCCTCGTCAGTCGTCCTCGTCGTCGTGGCCGAACGGGTCCTCCACCGAACCGGGGAGCCAGGTCAGACCCGGGACACCCCAGCCGGCACGCTTGATGGTCTTCTTCGCGGCGCGGGCGTTGCGCCCGATCAGGACGTCGACGTACAGGAAGCCGTCGAGGTGCCCGACCTCGTGCTGCAGCATGCGAGCGAAGAATCCGTGGCCCTCGATCTCGACGGGCTCACCGTTCTCGTCGGTACCGGTGACCTTCGCCCAGTCGGCGCGACCGGTGGGGAAGTTCTCGCCGGGCACGGACAGGCAGCCCTCGAGATCGTCCTCGGGGTCGGGCATCGTCTCGGGGATTTCCGAGGTCTCGAGGATCGGGTTGACGACGACGCCACGCCGGCGCGCGACCTTGCCGGACTCGTCGCGGTCGGGGCAGTCGTAGACGAACAGCCGCTTGTCGACACCGACCTGGTTGGCGGCGAGGCCGACGCCGTTGGCCGCGTCCATCGTCTCGAACATGTCGGCGATCAGCTGAGCGAGTTCGGCGGGTGACTCGGTCACCGGCCGGGTCGGGTTGTGCAGGACGGGGTCGCCGACGATGACGATGGGAAGAATGGCCATGGTGACACAGGATAATGGGATCGACTCGCGGCGTTCTCGAACCGGTATGTGTCCCCACCCCGTGATTGAATGACTTCCGCCGAGACGCAAGGACTCTTCGTCACGGTGTGATCCAGCCAGTCGAGGAGGGAAATGGACGGCGCAGCAGCGCACGGCAACGACCGGTCCGATCTCGTGTCCCCGCAGGGCGACGGCGCATCCGCGCAGGAGCCCACCGGCGACGAGGCGAACGGCCTGAGCCGTCGCGATCTCGACATCCTGGCGTTCGAACGGCAGTGGTGGAAGTACGCCGGTGCCAAGGAGGACGCCATCAAGGAACTCTTCGGTCTCTCCGCCACCCGCTACTACCAGGTGCTCAATGCTCTGGTGGATCGTCCCGAGGCGCTCGCCGCCGATCCGATGCTGGTCAAGCGGCTGCGGCGGTTGCGTGCGAGCCGTCAGAAGGCCCGCGCGGCCCGCCGGCTCGGTTTCGACACCCGCTAGACGGGCGGCTTCCGGGCCGGATACTGCAATGTCGACACGCGCGGCCGGTCGGCAGCGCTGCGTGTGCTCGGGCAACTATGGTCGAGGTCGTGAGCAGAACCCCCGAGATCCCCAGCCGCGCGCCCGCACCCTCGGGACCGCCTCTGCGTGCGTTCGCGATGGTCCTGATCTCCCTGGGCATCCTGTTCGCAGGTCTGGGTTTCGCTTCGCTCGGTGATTCCGACGACGAACCCGCTCCCACGGCGGCACCCACCACGACGACCGCCGCAGCGCCGAGCGCACCGTCGCCGCGCTCGGCCGCGGTGCCCAACGTGCCCGCGCCCGCTGCCGCGAACGGGGGCACGTCCGCCGCCGGAACCGGCGCGACCACCACCGCGGCCGCGTCCTCGGTTCCCTCCCTGCCCGTGGCGAGCGGAACCTCCTTCGCCTCCGACACCTCGGCCGCCGCGACGGCACCGGTCCGCGTGTTCAACAACTCCGAGATCGCGGGCCTGGCCGCGCAGACCGCCACCTACCTCGAGGACGAGGGCTTCACCATCACCGAAACCGGCAACTACAGCGAGGGCCTACTGCCGCAGACCTCGGTGTTCTACGGGACGTCGCCCGGCGAGCAGCAGACCGCGACGGCCGTCGCGGAGTCGCTCGGGGTCACCGCGCAACCGCGCTTCGAGGGCATCCGCAATGCCGCCCCCGGAGTGATCGTCATCGTCACTTCGCCGTAGCGCCGGAACCGTGTCGGTCCGCCACCGGGTGGGTGCCGGAGACGCCCGGTTATGATCGGGTGACTTTTCGGCACTTCGAAGGAGCGGTTTGATGGTCTCCAGTTCCACCCGTCGCATGTCCTGGCGTGCTCTGGCCCCGATCGTCGCGATCGCCGCGGTGGGCCTGACTGCGTGCTCGAACAGCGAGGAGGCGAGCACCGAGCCGGGGACGACGCCGCCGGTGTGGACGGGATCCGCCGCACCCGCTTCCGAGGCCCACGGCGACGACCACGGCACCGAGGGCGGCAGCGAGTCGCACGCCGGTGGCTCCGCCACCGCTGCTGCGCTCACCGCCGAGCTCACCACGGTCGACGGCGAGTCGGCCGGCACCGTGTCGTTTGCCGAGAACGGTGGCAACGTCGAGGTGACCGTCGACGTCGAGGGTCTCGAGCCCGGCTACCACGGTGTCCACATCCACGAGTTCGGCCGTTGCGAGGCCGAGTCCACCGCTCCTGACGGTGGCGAGCCCGGAGCGTTCCTGTCCGCCGGCGCCCACCTGCAGGCCGGCGGCAACACCTCCGTCCCGGAGAGCGGCGACCTGGTTTCGCTCGTCGTCCGTGAGGACGGTACCGCCACCGCCACCGTCACCACCTCGGCCTTCGGCCTCGAGGACCTCGAGGGTGAGGACGGCACTTCGGTGGTCGTGCACCAGGACAACCTCGGCGCACGCCTCGCGTGCGGCGTCATCGAGTGACCGGAGTCCGAATCTCCTGAGACTCGATCTCGCAGGTAATTCCCGACACAGGGCCCCGCAGACGGACATCCGTCGGCGGGGCCCTGTGGTTGGATCGAGACGTGGCAGTCGCGTTTCCGGGATCACCCCGTCCCACGATCGGCGTGGAATGGGAGATCGCTCTGGTGGACAAGACCACCCGCGATCTCTCGAACAGCGCGGCGGTCGTCTTCGACAGGGTGAAGGAGATCGCGGGGGAGACCCCGCGGTTGACCAAGGAGTTCCTGCGCAACACCGTCGAACTCGTCACCGGCGTCCACGACACGGTCGCCGAGGCGGTCGACGACCTGTCCGAGTCGCTGTCGCTGCTGCGACGTGCCGCCGACCCGAACGGCGTGGACCTGATGTGCGCCGGTACCCACCCGTTCGCGCAGTGGACCGACCAGACCGTCACGCCTTCCCCGGACTACGACGAGATGATCAACCGCACCCGCTGGTGGGGACGGCAGATGCTCATCTGGGGAGTGCACGTCCATGTGGGGATCTCTTCGGCGGAGAAGGTCATCCCGATCCTCAACGCCATGCTCGTGAAGTATCCCCACATGCTCGCGTTGTCGGCCTCGTCGCCGATCTGGGCGGGCTACGACACGGGCTACGCGAGCAACCGCGCGCTGATGTTCCAGCAGTTGCCGACCGCCGGTCTGCCCTATCACTTCGCCGACTGGCCGCAGTACGCGGAGTTCATCGCCGACCAGCTCAAGTCCGGAGTCATCAGCCACCCCGGGGGCATGCACTGGGACATCCGGCCGGCGCCGAAATGGGGCACCCTCGAGGTCCGGGTCTTCGACGGCATCACCAACCGCGCAGAACTGGCCGCCCTCGTCGCGTTCGTGCATTCGCTCGTCGTCTACTTCGACGAATGTCTCGAACGGGGCGAGGAACTGCCCGTGCTGCAGCCGTGGCACGTCAAGGAGAACAAGTGGCGTGCGGCGCGCTACGGACTCGACGCGGAGGTCATCCTCGACCCGGTGTGCACCGAGCGGCTGGTCACCGACGACCTGAACGATCTGCTCGAGCAGATCATGCCCACCGCGGTGCGGCTCGGCTGCGCCGACGAACTCGCGCGGGTCGCGGACATCCCGGTGCGGGGAGCGTCCTATCAGCGTCAGCGGCGGCTCGCGGAACGGACGGACGGCGATCTCGTCGCGGTAGTGGACTCGCTCGTGCAGGAACTGAAGGAGTGATCGGCCGAGGACGTCCCGGCCGTCAGGCCCTCATCGGTTGTCAGGCACCGCCGGGAGCGTCCTCGTCGAGCAGACCGTCGCGACCGAGCTGCTCCCGGTAGGCGACGCGGCCGACCCGGTGGGCGATCACGGGGGCGGTGAGCACCATGAACATGCCCGCCAGGGCCATCATCCAGATGTCGACCGAACTACGCAGGATGATCATGGAACCGCCCAGCACGAACAACAGACCCACCACCTGGGGCTTCGTGGCAGGGTGCATGCGCGACAGGGTGTCGCGGAAACGCACCACGCCGATCGCGGCGGTCAGCGAGATGACCGCCCCGATGAGGATCAGGATGTGGGCGAAGGTGTCGATGATCGTCGTCATCCTTCGTCACGCACCCGGAATCGAGCCACGGACACCGATCCGATGAAGCCGACCAGGGCCAGCGCCACGGTGGCGGGCAGCACCGATGTGTCGCGTGTGTACACCGCCCAGATCGCGATGCCGCAGATGCCGAGCGCGAGCAGGGCATCCACGCCGACGAGCCGGTCGAGGGAGTTGGGACCCGCGATCACGCGGTAGGTGATCAGGACCGCGGAGACGAACAACAGTGCCCCCGCGATCGCCAGTGTCACGGTCACGTCAGTTCCTCCGTTCCGCTGCGCCAGGGGCTGGCCTGCCATTCCGACTCGCGTTCGAACGTCCGGATGAGAAGGCGCTCGATGAGGCGGGCGGAACGGTAGAAGTCGGCCACGGCCTTGTCGGTACTCACGTCGAGGACGTGCACGTACATGATCCGCCGCACCTGGTCGATCTCGAGCACCATGGTGCCCGGGATGTTGTTCATGATGTCCGTCCACAGTGTCAGCACCAGGTCGGACTTGATGGTGAGCCGGCAGCGCAGCACGCCGGTGACCGGCGGCGGGGACGGCCGGATCGCGAGCCACGCCACGTTGATCGTCGAGCGGATGGTCTCGCCGAAGATCACCGCGCCGAGTCGCATCGCAGACCACACGTGCAGGCGACCTTCGACGGGCACACGCGGCAGCGGCAGCACGAACATGACGACGAGCGAGACGGCCATGCCGCCGAGAATGTTGGCGATGCTGAAGGTGCCCCACAGCAGCACCCACACCAGGGTCGTCCATCCCAGAACGAACAATCGCAGGACATTGGCACGTTTCATCATTCCTGCTCACCCCCCAGCACGGCCTCGATGTACACCGTGCGGTCGCGCAGGTTCTCCGCGGCACGGTTGCTGATGTCGAGCAGGGGACCGGCGAAGACCGTCAACGACACACCGATCGCGACGAGCCAGACCGTGGGGACGAGCATCGCCGCCGGCATCCGGCCGACGTCCGGGCGTTCCTCGAAGGAGATGTCGGTGGCGGATTCGTCGATCAGCGCCGAGGGGCCGATGTCGGCGAGGTCGCCTTCGGGGGCGTCGGCGCGTGCCCGCCAGAATGCCTTCGTCCAGATACGCGCCACGACGTACAGCGTCAGGAGGCTGGTCAGGACACCACCGGCGACGAGGACCCAGGCGAGGACCGAACCGTCCTCCGCGCCGGCCTGCAGCAGGGCGACCTTGCCGATGAACCCGGAGAACGGCGGGATACCGCCCAGGTTGAGCGCCGGGATGAGGAACAGGACCGCCAGCAGCGGGGACATGAGCGCGAGGCTGCCGAGGCGTCGCAGCGAGGCCGACCCGGCCTGGCGTTCGATGAGACCCACCACGAGGAAGAGGGTGGTCTGCACGAGGATGTGGTGGCCGACGTAGTAGACGGCGCCCGCGAGACCGGTCTGCGACGACAGCGCGACGCCGAAGATCATGTAGCCGATGTGGCTGACGAGCGTGAACGACAGCAGACGCTTGATGTCGTTCTGCGCGATCGCGCCGAGGATGCCGATGATCATCGTGAGCAGACCTGCGACGAGCAGGACGTCGTCGAGTTCGCCGCCCGGGAACAGCAGGGTGTGCGCCCGGATGATCGCGTACACACCGACCTTGGTCAGCAGGCCGGCGAAGACGGCCGTGACCGGCGCGGGCGCGGTGGGGTAGGAGTCGGGAAGCCACGACGACAGCGGGAAGACCGCGGCCTTGATACCGAAGGCCACGAGCAGCACACCGAAGATCGCGGCCCGGGTGCCCGGTGAGATCTCGTCCATCCGCAGTGCCATCTGGGCGAGGTTCAAGGTGCCCGTGGCGGCGTAGGCGAAGGCGATGCCCACGAGGAAGACCAGCGAGGACACCATCGAGACCATGACGTACGAGACGCCCGCGCGGACGCGGTCGGCGCTCGCGCCCAGGGTCAGCAGGACGAACGAGGCGGCGAGGAGCACCTCGAAGCCGACGAAGAGGTTGAACAGGTCGCCTGCGAGGAAGGCGATGTTGACGCCCGCGGTGAGCGCGAGATAGGTCGGCAGGAAGATCGAGACGGGCTGCTGCTCGTTGCCGTCGTGGATACCCTGACCGACCGCGTACAGCATCACCGACAGCAGCACGATCGCCGAGACGACCAGCATCAACGCCGACAATCGGTCGACGACCAGCGAGATGCCGATCGGCGCCTCCCACCCACCGATCTGCAGTACCGCGATGCCGTCGGCGTCTGCGTAGTACAGCAGCGCCACACACACGACGAGCGAGGCGACCAGCGCGAAGACGGTGATCCACCGCTGAACGCGCGGACGGCGGCCGACGATCAGGGTCGCGGCTGCGGCGAGCAACGGGATGAGGACGGGGAGGGGAACGAGGTTCGCGACGCTCAGGTTCATCGGCGATCCTCCTTCCCGTTCTTCTCGTCGTCTCCGGTCCGCTCGCCCTCGGCAGGGTCGGGGGCCTCGGGGTCGGGATCGTCCGCACGGACGGCCTCGTCGACCTCACCGGCACGGACGGCTTCGTCGGCGTCCTCGGCAGCGTCGGCGCTACCGGGCTCGTCCGTCCCGCCCTGGTTCTGCGTGTAGGCCGAGTCGGTCGGGTCGTCGAAGTCGCCGTCGTGCAGATCCTCGTACGCCTCGAGGTCCTCGATGTTCTTGAGCTGGTCGAGCGGGATCGGGTTGCCCGCGGCGTCGAAGGCATCGCCGCTCTTGCTGGGGATACCGGTGAGCGGGTCGTCGGAGCGGTCTCGTGACGGCAGGTCGGCGAGACTGCGCCGCTGCGACACGAGGGTGTCCTCGGGGTCGTTCTCGATCTCGTCCCGTGCGCGGTAGGTGTAGGAGCGGTAGGTCAGTGCCAGCACGAACGCCGCCACACCCATCGTGATGACGATCGCGGTGAGGATCATCGCCTGCGCGAGGGGATCGGCCATGTCCGGCTCGATGTCGCTCTCCACACCGACGATGGGTGCATGACCTGCGGGACCGCCGAGGGTCAGCAGCAACAGGTTGATGCCGTTGCCGGCCAGCAGCAGCCCCAGCAGCATCTTGATGATGCTGCGTTCGAGCAACAGGTACACACCGGCCGCGACGAGCACGCCGACGACGGCGAGGAGCGTGATGTTCGCGGTCATCGGCCCTCACCCACGGTCTCGGCGTCGAGGCGAGCACCGAGGCTGCGCAGCACGTCCAGGATCAGGCCGACCACGATGAGGTACACACCGAGGTCGAAGAACAGTGCGGTCACGAGCTTGATGTCGCCGAGCAGCGGCAGCGTGAGCTCGAGGGTCGCCGACGACAGGGCCGGGGCGCCGAGGAACATCGACACCAGTGCGGTGCCCGCGGCGAAGGTGAGTCCGAGGCCGAGGATCTTGCCGGCGTCGATGGGAACCGCCTCTCCGAGCTCGTAGCGTCCGCCGGCCAGGTACCTCAACACCAGCGCGAGACCGGCGACGAGACCGCCCGCGAAACCGCCACCGGGCGCGTTGTGCCCGGAGAAGAAGAAGTACACCGACAGGATCATCATGGTGGGGAAGACCAGCCGGGTGGTGACCTCGAGGACCAGCGATCGGTAGCGCGGATCGATGAGATCGCCGCCGAGCAGCCAGGTCGTCTCGTTGCTGGCGGAGACCGCGTCGAGCTGCGCCGCGGGTGCGTCCGCCACACGTGGGGCGGTGCCGAAGCGGCGGGTGCGGAAGACCAGGCTGGCCACGCCGGTCGCAGCGACCAGCAGTACCGAGATCTCGCCCATCGTGTCCCAGGCGCGGATGTCGACGAGCAGGACGTTGACGATGTTCTTGCCGTCACCGCCGTAGTAGGCGGCGTCGGGCAGCAGCAGCGAGATCGGATCGGTGGTGCGTGCCGCGACGGCGTAGGCGCCGATCCCGACGACCACCGCGCCCACGGCGATGCCGAGCATCGCGCGGGCGAACTTGCTGCCCATCACCGCGGCCGGGTCGGTCTCGGCGGGCAGCTTGCGCAGGACCAGCACGAACATCACGAGGGTGACGGTCTCGACGAGGAACTGGGTGAGCGCGAGGTCGGGAGCTCCCTGGAGGGCGAACAGCACACCGAGCCCGTAACCCGTCACGCCCACGACCAGCACACCGCCGAGGCGATTGCGCAGGACCGTCGCGGTGACCGCGGCGGCCATCATGATCAGCCCCACCCCGAGCTGCCAGATCGAGTCCCATGCGCGCGTCGACGGCATCGTGCTCAGCCCGAAGAAGAACATCAGCACCGTCGGGAGCGCCACCAGGGTGATGAGGATCGTCGCCTGGGTCAGGGGGAGCGAACCGCGCTGCAGAAAACCGGTCAGGCGCAGGGACAGGGTGTCCATGCCCTGGAGGGTCGCGTCGTACATCCGGTCGGCGTTGCCGAGCGGCGGGTGCTCGAAGCGCAGGCGCGCGATGGTGCGGTGCGCGAGGAACAGGGCCGTGCCGCCCACGATCACCACGCCGGTCAGAGCGAGCGGCAGAGTGAATCCGTGCCACAACGCCAGGTGGTAGGGCTTGTCGAGTTCGGTGGGCAGCTCGTCGGCGTAGGGGGCGATCAGGTGGTCGATCCACGAGCTCGCGAAGCCCGCGGCGAGACCGGCGAACGCGAGAACGCTCGGGGCGGTGAGCAGCAGCGGGCCGGGCGCGTGCAGGTTCTGCACCGCGGGGCTCGGACGTTTGAGCTGCTTGCGACCGAACGCACCCCAGATGAACCGGATGCTGTACGCGAGGGTGAGGATCGACCCCACCACGATGCCCGCGGTCGTGGCGATCCGCGCCCACTCGGGCAGCACCTCGGCCACCAGCGACGACTCGAGTGCTGCTTCCTTCGCGACGAACCCGATGAACGGCGGCAGACCGGCCATGCTCGCCGCCGCGAGTATCGCGATCACCATCAGATAGGGCGCGGCGGAGCCGAGGTGCGCGAGCTTGCGAATGTCGCGGGTGCCCGTGGAGTGGTCGATGATGCCGACCACCATGAACAGGCATGCCTTGAACAGGGCGTGGGCGATCACCATCGCCAGGCCCGCCAGGGCTGCTTCCCGGCTGCCCGTGCCCACCAGCGCTGTGAGGAAACCGAGCTGACTGACGGTGCCGAAGGCCAGGATGAGTTTGAGGTCGAAGGCGCGGAACGCTCGCCAGCCGGCGAGGATCATCGACGCGAGACCGAGACCGATGACGATCGGCCGCCACGCGGCGCTGTCCGCGAAGCCGGGGGCGAGCCGGGCCACGAGGTAGATGCCGGCCTTGACCATCGCCGCGGCGTGGAGATATCCGGACACCGGGGTGGGGGCGGCCATCGCACCGGGCAGCCAGAAGTGCAGCGGGACCACGGCGGACTTCGACAGTGCGCCGACGAGTACGAGCACCACGGCGACACCGGCGAGCCAGCCGTGAGGTGCCGCCGCGACGACGTCGGACAGGTTGTAGCTGCCGACCATCTCGCCGAGGATGATGATGCCGACCAGCATCGCCAGACCACCGGCCGTGGTGACGAGCAGGGCCTGGGTGGCGGCACGCCGACTCGAGGCGCGTTCGGCGTAATGCCCGACGAGCAGGAACGACAGGACGGTCGTCAGTTCCCAGAAGATGTAGAGCAGCAACATGTTGTCGCTGACCACCAGACCGAACATGGCGCCCGCGAAGGCGACCATCTCGGCGGCGAACACGCCCAGGCGGGGCTCGTCGTCCTCGAAATAGCGCGAACAGTAGAGCAGGATCAACGAGCCGATGCCCAGGACGAGCACGCACATGATCGCCGCAAGCGTGTCGAAGCGCAGGTCGAAATTCATCGACAGCGTCGAGGCCCACGCGATCTGTAGTTTCTGATCGGTTCCCCAGTTGGTGACGACCCAGCCGAGACTTGTGAGGGGCACCAGCGCGAGCGGCAGGAATGCATTTCTCCCCATGACTCTGACCAGAAACGGCGCCAGAAGAGCAGCGACCGCATGGGCAACGAGTATGGCGATCAAAAGGCACTCCGTCGGGGTCGGGCCTGTCGGCGGGGTGAAACTGACTGCGGGCCGTGGGACTCGCTGTCGTCACAGCGGACGGCACACCGCCGAAACGGGGATCGCCCCGACATGCACGCCGCTCGCCGTCATCGGGCAAAACGGATTGTGCCTATCCTAACGGTTGTCTTCGCACGCTTGCGAATCGGGGAGGTGAGAGCGCTAACGCACCTGCCACGCACAGATCACGGCGACGGCGAACAGTGCGAGCGCCGACCACTGCGCGTCCGCCGGGAGCATCCACACCGCCCCGACGACGGCCGTCGCCGGCACCGGCAGCGCCAGGCCGAGAGCCGCGACGGACGCCGATCCCGGCAACGATGCCCCGAGCGCGAGACCGGTGCCCAGTGCGACGAGCGCGACCCGCACCGCGAGAGGGATGCCCTCGCCGATTTCCGCCGGCCACCACACCGTCGCCGCCGAGATCGACGCGGCGAGCACCAACCCGGGAAGCGCGTACGGCATGTAGGGAGAGAGCCGCACCCCGGCGACCACGGCGGCCACCGCGACGAGCAGCACCCACCACGGCACGGTCGCCGACTGCATACCCGACCACAACTCGACGAGGACCGGGTACGCCGCGGCCACGGCTCCGGTGACCGCGAGGACGAACCGGTCGTCGCCGGGCGGGACGAGGCGCGCGACGATCTCGGCGCCGACGACCGCGACCGCGAGTGCCCCACCGGCGACCAGCCACAGGAGCACACCCGTGTCGCTCGCGCGGGAACCCACGAACTCGCCCAGCAGTCGGTAGCCCACCGAGAGCACCACCGCGGCGGTCACCATGATCGCGAGCAACCGCGGATCGGCCCGCTGCACGCGCATCCCGGCGGGCACCGTCAGCGCGGCGGCGACCGTTGCCACGAGTGCGAAGGCCAGCACCCACTGGGGAACCGTCCAGCGCAC
The DNA here is from genome assembly GCF_048381395.1 of Rhodococcus shunpengi. Lineage (NCBI taxonomy): Bacteria > Bacillati > Actinomycetota > Actinomycetes > Mycobacteriales > Nocardiaceae > Rhodococcus > Rhodococcus shunpengi. The sequence continues at coordinate 178,458 of NZ_JBLWIU010000011.1, read as the reverse complement.
GGCCGCGACGGGGACCTCGGAACCGACGGCCGCGGCGGTGAGGAAGGCCGCCCAGCCACCGGCGATCAGGGCCCACTGGCCGGTCGCCGAACCCCACGAGCCCGCGGTCGCCGCCCCGAGCAGCACACCGGTGATCGCGGCGATCATCCATCCGACGACCGTCAGGCTGTCGGCCGAGATGCCGGCGGGAACGAGATAGCGGATCGAACCGAGGACCACGATAGAGGCGGCGGCCAGCATCCAGGCGGTACGTCGGGAGCCGGTCCGCTGCAGTCCGGCCGCCGAGAGAACGGCGAGCGCGGCGGTGACCACAGGCGCCCATTCGCTGCGCGCACCCTCGGGAAGGACGGATTCGCCCGCGGCCGGGACGAGGATCGCGACCCCGGCGGCGAGGAAGGCCGCGAGGACGGCTGCCGGTCCGGCGACGCGGACCGCGGTGGTCACGGCCATCTCAACGGCCCTCCGCGTAGGCCTGCAGATGAGCGACCTGCGCGGGATCGAGCGAGGGCCGCACCTTCTCCCGGGCCACCGCGACGTCCTCCGCGGTCACCACGGCGGCGTCGACGTTGCGCCGCATCGCCGCGAGCGCGGCCTCGCGCAGCAGCGCCGAGCAGTCCGCGGCCGAGTAGCCGTCGAGTCCGGCGGCCAGCTCGTCGAGGTCGACGTCGTCGTCGAGCGGTACCGATCGACCCGCGGTCTTCAGGATCGCGGCCCGGGCCTCGGCGTCCGGCGGCGGCACGAACACGAGACGTTCGAGCCGCCCGGGACGCAGCAGTGCCGGATCGATGAGGTCGGGCCGGTTCGTCGCTCCCACCACCACGACGTCGCGCAGCGGCTCGACACCGTCGAGTTCGGTGAGCAGCGACGCGACCACCCGGTCGGACACCCCGGAATCGGAGCTCTGCCCGCGGCGCGGTGCGAGCGCATCGATCTCGTCGAGGAACACCAGCGCCGGTGCCGAGTTGCGGGCACGCTCGAACAACTCGCGCACCGCCTTCTCCGACGCACCGACCCACTTGTCCATCAGCTCGGCGCCCTTGACGGCGTGGACGCTCAGGCGCCCCGTGCCGGCGAGAGCGCGGACGAGATAGGTCTTGCCGCAACCGGGCGGGCCGTACAGCAGCACACCGCGCGGCGGGTCGACGCCGAGACGCTCGAACGAATCGGGATGCTGCAGCGGCCACAGGACGGCTTCGGTGAGGGCCTGCTTCGTCTCGACCATGTCGCCGACGTCGTCGAGGCTCACGCTGCCGATCGCCAGCTCCTCGGAGCCCGACCGCGACAGCGGACGGATCACCTCGAGCGCGCCGACCAGGTCGTCCTGGACGAGCGAGGGTTCGTCGTCGTCGCGGTTCGCCCGCGACGCCGCGCGCAGTGCCGCTTCGCGACACAGCGCCGCGAGGTCGGCGACGACGAAACCGGGGGTGCGACCCGCGACGGCGGCGAGGTCGAGACCGGTGGACGGCACCGAGCGCAGCAGCACGTCGAGCAGGGCCCGGCGGGTCGCGCCGTCGGGCAGCGGCAGGGACAGTTCGCGGTCGCAGATCTCCGGGGCGCGCAACCGGGAGTCGACGTCGTCGGGATGCGCGGTGGTCGCGATCAGCACCGCGCCCTCGGTGTCGACCACCCGTCGCAGCTCGTCGAGGATCAACGTCGCGACGGGTTCGGTGTCGGCGGGCAGCACGGCATCGACGTCGGTGAGCAGCAGAACGCCACCGCCGCGCACCGCTTCTGCCGCCGCGGAGATCCGGCGCAACCGCTCGTCGGCGGCGAGTGCACCCACGCCCGGCCCGTCGACCTCCACCAGACGCCGGTCCGCAACCACCGAGCGCACGAAGGTCGCCTTACCGACGCCCGCGGGGCCGGTGACGAGCACCCCGAGATGCGGCGACGCGCCGAGGGTGCGCAGCAGTTCGGGTTCGTCGAGCGAGAGGGTGAGCCATTCGGAGAGCTTCGCGACCTGGGGCTGCACACCCACGAGATCCTCGACCGGTGGTGCCGGAGGCATGGCGGGGGCCGATTCGGGCCGGGCGGTCGCGGGGGAGGAGGCGACGAAGCCCGACGAGACGAATCCGGACGCGGACGGCACGGAAGACGGCAGCGCACCCGGGCCACCACCCCACACGACGGCGGTGTTCGGCTGCACGCTCACCGGTCCGGCCGGATCGACCGACGAGACGGTGAGCAGTTCGGTGGTCCACGCGATCGCGAACGTCCGCGACAGCGCCCGCGTCGTCTCGGCGTTGCTCGTGCCCGGTCCGAGATCGCGGGGGAGCAGGGACACCGCGTCGCCGACGGTGAGGACCTTCCCGAGCAGCGCCTGACGCAGGGTGGTCTCCGGGATCGACTGCCGCGCGAGCGTGGAGCCGGTGACCGTTACCGTGCGCGCGCCGTAGACCGTCACGGGCGCGACGACGACCGTCGCGTCCTCCTTCAGGCCCGTGTTCGACAGCACCACGTCGTCGAGCAGGATCGTGCCGGTCGGGGTGCCGGCCGGGGCGAGACCCGCCACGACCGCCGTGCGACGCGCTCCCACCAGCGCGATCGCGTCCCATTCCCGTAGGCCCAGCGCGGCCAGCGCCTCGGGGTGCAGACGCACGACACCGCGCCGCGAGTCGGCGGCGGAGGTGTTGAGCCGGACGGTCAGTGAGAGTTGTGGGGTCGTCACCCCGCCGAGCCTAGAACGTGACTAGCGTCCTCGCGGGTCGTGCACGTCATCGCCCTCGCGGACGGCGCAGCCCGAGTCGCGCCTGAGATCTCGCCGACGTGGCGACACGCCGGGCCGCGACACGACGTGGACGCTGCGCGCGGTTGCGGGCGCGCAGGGCGCGTCGCTCCGAGGGCTTGATGTCCCAGGTCTCGGGCCGGGCCGCGACCCAGCGCCGCGAACGCACCGCGAAGGGGATGTGCGCGAGGTAGACCGCGACCAGCACGAGCATGAGGATGAACGGATAGGTGACCAGCGCGGCCGCCGCCACCGCGACCAGCACGAGCAGCACCACGGCGAGTCGCGCGGGCACGGACGCCGACTTCATCGCGAAGGTCGGGATGCGGCTGATCGCGAGCCCGGCCGTCCCGAGGATCCACACCGCGACCAGCCCGTAGGCGGTCCACCAGCCGTCGCCCCACTGGATGTGGGCGGCGACGGGTGCGAGCGCGATGAGGGCGGCCGCCGGTGCGGGCACACCGACGAAGTACTCGCGTGCGTAGGCGGGGACGCTGTCGTCCTCGAGCAGGGTGTTGAAGCGCGCGAGTCGCAGCACGAGGCTCACCGCGTAGAGCAGGGCGACGATCCAGCCGAAGGGGCTGCCGTCGAGCAACGTCACGTACAGCACGAGCGCGGGGGCGACACCGAACGCGACGGCGTCCGACAGCGAGTCGAGTTCGGCGCCGATCTTGCTGGTCGCGTCGAGCATGCGGGCGATGCGGCCGTCGAGCGAGTCGAGGACGGCCGCGGCGCCGATCATGCCGAGCGCGGTGCCGAGTTGTCCGTCGAGCGCGAACTTCACCGCCGACAGTCCGGCGGAGAACGCCAGGATCGTGATGACGCTCGGCAGCAGGCGGACGACGTTGGGCCGATTGCGGGACCGCCCGGTCGCGACCGCACGCGAACCCTGCGTGTGCGGACTCACGACACCGTGGGCAGCTGAGCGAGGACGGTCTCGGCACCGATGGTGCGCTGACCGCGTTCGACCAGCAGGGTGCTCCCGACCGGCAGGTAGGTGTCGACCCGGGATCCGAAGCGGATCAGGCCGTAGGTGTCGCCGATCGGCAGGGTGTCGCCGATCTGCGCGTCGTTGACGATGCGCCGTGCCAGCAGCCCGGCGATCTGGACGACGGCGACCTCGGCGCCGTCGCGCGTCTCGATCAGCATGCTGGTGCGCTCGTTGACCTCGCTCGCGTCGGCGAGATCGGCGGAGAGGAACTTGCCCGGGGTGTGGACCACCGAGCGGACGGTGCCGCCGACGGGGCTGCGCTGCACGTGCACGTCGAGGACGGACAGGAAGATGCTGACCCGAGGGCGCTCCTCGCTGCCGAGCCCGAGTTCGGCGGGCGGCACGGCGTGGTCGACGAGAGCGATCTCACCGTCGGCGGGAGCGACGACCACCCCGGCGCGGTTCGGCGGCACGCGGTGCGGGTGCCGGAAGAAGGTGGCGCACGCCAGTGCCGATGCGAGACCGGCGCGGCGCAGCCAGGGCTTGCGGCGGCCGAGGGTGGCCACGGCGAGCGGAGCTGCGACGAAGGGGATGCCGCCCGGATGCATGGGCGGTACGACATGCCTGACCAGGTCGACCATGTGGGCTACCCCGCTGGTGGGGGGTGTTCCGGCGGGCGTCGGCTTACGTGCCACGGGCTCCTCTTATCGCTGGCGATCGGTGATCCGGGACCGCAGTGGACCCGCCCGTCGCGCGGGCGGGTCCTGTCGGTCCACAGGCACTCCAGCGTACGTGAGCGGAGGAGGGAAGGTCAGACCCGCGCGCCCGCCTCGATCTCGTTCTTGAGACGGGCGAGAGTCGCGTTCATCCCCATCGTCAGTTCGTCGTCGAACGCCTCGGTGCCGCCGAGAACATACTTGACCAGGGTCTGCGATACCTTGCTCGTCCCGGTGGGCGCCTCGCGCCGCTGGGTGACCCGCGTGCCGGTGGCGGTGGGTTCGAGGGTGAACGACCAGATGGACCGGTTCTCGTTGATCCGGAAGCTCAGGCGACGGCCGGGTTCGAAGTCGATCACCTTCGACGTCGTGGGCCACACCAGCAGGCCCTTCTTGTTGATGTTGATCGTGGTGGTGCCGGCAGACACCGGCCCACCGCGCACGATCATCCGACGGCACTGCGGGCTCCACTCGCCCATCCGCTTCAGATCGGACACCACGCGCCACACCTGCTCGGGGGAGGCGGTGATCTCGATCGTGGCCTCGAGGGTCTTCGACACGTGTACTCCTGTGCTCGGGGGACCGGGTCTTCTCGGGGGCCGGGTCCCGTGTATCTGATACCTGAGGTAACAGGATCGTCGTCGATCCTAACGGACGCTGTGAGTGCGGTCACGTCCTGGTCGGGTCGGCTCCGGTCAGCCGCATGAACGCCCCGAGTTCGATCAGGCCGTCCGGGGTCCACGGGAGGTGATCGGTCAGGGCGCCGGACCGGACGATCACCGCCGACCACTTGCCGCGTGAGAGGGCCACGTTCGACCGGTTGCGGGACAACAGGAACGACATGCCCCGCGGCACGTCCTCGACGGCGGAGGCCGTCATCGACACGAACACCATCGCCGCCTGGCGGCCTTGGAACTTGTCGACGGTGCCCACCTGGACGCGGTGCAGACCTGCGGCGGCGAGATCCTGCCGCAGGCGGGTGACCTGAGCGTTGTACGGCGCGACCACCAGGACGTCCTCCTCGCCGAGGGGCCGCGACGGGGAGCCGGCGTCGTCCGTCCACGCCGAGCCGAGCACGGCCGCGACGGCGCGCACGATCTCGGCGCTCTCCTCGGGCGAGCAGGTCGCGTTGCCCTCGTGCGCGACCTCCACGAGCCGGACGCCGGGCGGGACGCCGTCGAGCGCGCGACGCGTAGTGATCTCGGACTTCGACCGCAGGCGTCCCTCGTAGGACAGCTCGGACACCCGCGCGCACAGATCCGGGTGCATCCGCCAGGTCACCGGAAGGAAGTAGCCACGATCGGCGGGCAACGCCCCGTGCCCTTCGGCGAGCCATCCGAGGGCGGACTCGTCCACGGGCTCGGGGTGGGTGCCCTGCGAGACTTGCGGCAGTTGGCGGGGATCGCCGAGCAGCAGCAGATTCGACGCCGCCGTGGCCACGGCGATGGTGTTGGCGAGGCAGAACTGACCGGCCTCGTCGACCACCAGCAGGTCGAGGCTGCCGGGCTCGATGCAGTTCGGATTCGTGAAGTCCCAGGCCGTTCCACCCACCACGTAACCGGTGGTGGAGGTACCGATATGGGCCGCAAGGGTCTTCGCGTCCGGGAAGGCGGTCCACGTCGGTTCGGGGCTCTGGCATTTCGCCTTGGCGACCCGTTCCGGCGACACTCCCGCGGCGACGGTGCCGGCCAACATGTTCTCGACCACCGAATGCGACTGCGCGACCACGCCGACCCGCCAACCGTGCTCGTTCACGAGCGCCGCCACCACCCGGGCCCCGGTGTACGTCTTGCCGGTGCCGGGTGGTCCCTGCACCGCCAGGTACGAATTCTCCAGGGTGAGAACGGCCGTGACGATCGTGCCGGCCGCGTCGTCGCCGAGCGCCGGCAGCGCGGCACCGGAGCGCAGTCGGGGCGGGACGCGGCGCAGCACGTCCACGGCCGCGGTCGACGGCAGAGCCGGCAACTCGTCGCACATCGCCTCGGCGGCGGAGGCGATGGCCGCTTCGATGTTCTTCGACGAGATCGGCGCGCCGGGTGTGACGGCGATCGGCAGCACGGAGTACTCCTCGTCCGTCCGCAGCGATTCGTCCACGACGAGCACGTCGGGATGGTCCGTCCCCGTGGTGCGTTCGACGACCACGCCGCGCGACCACGCGCGCGTCCCGGTGCCGCCGTCGGGCAGTCCGTCCGGTCCCGGAGCGTCGTACAACAGGAAGACGTCCTGCCCGGCGCGCAACGTACTGCCCGGCTCGAACTCGCCCGCGAGGCGCAGCCGGCGCCGGAGCAGTCGCTGGCGGGGCGTGGCCTTGTGCCAGTCGGTCTCGAGCGTGCACGTCGCCGCGACCAGCGTGTCGCGGGCGTCCGCCCACTCGTCCGGCGGCGTGGACAGACGGTCGAAGTGCCCCCACCAGAATGGTTTCCGCTCGCGCCGGTGATAGCCCATGGCCGCGGCGACGAGTGCGGCCGCCTGCTGTTCCGGGGTGCGGTCGCCCGCCAGCGCACCGCCGACGTAGTCGAGGAGTTTCGTCTCGACGGGGTGCGCCTCCGCGTCGGGAGCGGCCTCGTCGTGGGTCGTCTCGGTGGGGGAGATGCCGTGATCGCGGGCGTGGGTGAGCAGCCAGTCGCGCAGACGCAGGGTGGAGATGCAGTCGGCCTCGTTGTAGGAGGCGATCGACGCGAGTTCGCGGTCCGCCTCCTCGAGGTGCCCGGCGTCGCGCAGTGCGCAGTAGTCGGCGTACGCGACGATCGAGGCGCCCGCGTCCACGACATCGCCGTCGCGCGCCTCGTCGACGTCGGTGTAGAGCGGTTCGAGCTTCTTCAGCCCGTACGCCCGGGCGCCCACCCGGATCGAGTTGCGCACCACGGGATACAGGTCGACGAGCACACCCTCGCGCAGCAGGTCGTCGACGATCTCCTCGCCGACGCCGTAGCGGCCGGCCAACCGCAGCAGCGCCGTCTTCTCGTACGGGGCGTAGTGGTAGACGTGCATCCTCGGGTGGCGACGCCGGCGGTCGGTGACGTAGTCGAGGAAGTCCAGCAGCGCCTGCCGTTCCTGTTCGCGGTCGTGTGCCCAGAAGGGCCGGAAGACCGGTGCGTCGGCCGGTCCCTCCACGACGCCGAACAGGTACTCGAGTCCCCACTCGGAACTGCCGCCCTCGGACCACAGCGGGTCGCCTTCGAAGTCGAAGAAGATGTCGCCCTCGTCGGGCGCGGGCAGGATGCCGAGCGGGGTGGCGTCGTAGACCTCCGCGTAGGGACTGCCCCGTCTCTCCTCCTCGAGCTGCGCCCGTGCCTGCGCGCGCAGGACCTCGAAGGTGCGGCGGGCCATCCCGTCGACGGGTGCCGCGCATGCGGCGAGGTCGTCGATGGTCGACACGCCCGCCTCGATCAGCCGCAGCCGCTGGGTACTGCGCATCCCCGCGACCAGCAGCAGGTCGCGGTGACGTTCCAGTTCCGGGGTGCAGTCGTCGCAGCGACCGCAGGCGGTGTGCCCACCCGCTCCCCACCGCACCGGCTCGGGGGCAGCGCGGTGCGACGCCAGAAGGGTTTCGAGACAGGCGCGTCGGTGCCGGTAGACCGGCAGGATCTCCGCCAGTGGGTAGGAGGCGATCGAGCCGTCCCCGAGGACGAGATGCGCGTGCGAAGAGACTGCCGTCCCGGTGCGCGCGAGTGCGTCTGCGTAGGCGGCGAGCTGCAGCAGGGCCTCGACCTTCGCGTGCCGGGAGAGTTTGCTGTCGTAGACGGCGTAGCCGTCATCTTCGAGGACGAGGAAATCGGAGAAGCCGATCATGCCGAGCGGATCGGGGGCGGCGTCCGAGGAGCCGGTGTCGAAGAAAGCGCCCTGATAGACGACGGGCGCGCCGGCCCGGACGGCGTCGAGGGTGGCCTGCGCCGCCTCGGTGAGCGCCTGCGCGGTGTACTCGGGCCGGGCGATCTCGACGACCTTCTCGGCACCCACCTGCGCGCGGAACCGGTCGAGGACGCGCTGCTCGTGACGACCGCCGAGCGCCGCGACGCGGTCGAGCATCGCATCGGGTTCGGTGTCGGGGCGCGGGAGGCGACCGAGCGTCGAGTCGAGGTTGCGGAGCAGTGCGAACTCGCACGAGGCGGCGCGGGTGAGATCTCCGGCGCCGAAGACCAGCCTGTCGTCGAGAAGAAACATCGGCAGCTCCGTCTCCGGCGTGCGGGATGCCCGGGCTGGGCACGGCTGGTCCCGACTATCGCAGACCGGTCGGACCCATCGGACTGTTGTGTTCGCACTCGGCGGGTGAGAACATCTCTCTCATCAAAGAGAATAAAATTCTTGACGAGGATTCGTGCAGGTAGGAGGCCTGATGACTGGAAACGGCACGCTGCGCACGCGCGGCGCCGGGATCTCGATGACGAAGGAGGAGATCGATCTCTTCCTCTCCGCCGAGCGGACGTGCCGCGTCGCCACGATCGGCGGTGACGGAAGCCCGCACGTCGCTCCGTTGTGGTTCGTCTGGGACGGCGCCTTCCTGTGGCTCAACTCCGTCGTCCGCAGCCGCCGCTGGACCGACCTGCAGAAGGATCCGCGCATCGCGGTCGTCGTCGATGGTGGGGAGCAGTTCACGGATCTGCGCGGCGTGGAGGTGCGCGGAACCGCGGTGAGCGTCGGTGACGTGCCGCGCGGTTCCCGCCCCGAGGTCGTGGCGCGCACCGTCGAGGACGAACTGCTGCGCGGCGTCGAACTGTCCTTCGCCCGCAAGTACGCCGGTCGCGACGAGTTCACGACGGACGGCCGTCACGCGTGGCTGCGGGTCACTCCGCGCAGCGTGCGCAGCTGGGACTTCGGGAAGATCCGCCGGTCGCGCTGATTTCGACGAACCACCGACCTCGACGAACGGAGCTCCCATGAACATCGTCTCGGCGCGCCACGCGCTCGTCACCGGAGGTGCGAGCGGCATCGGCCGCGGTATCGCCGACGCCCTGGCCCGCCGCGGAGTGGCCGTGACGATCGCGGACATCGACGATGCGGCAATCGAATCCACGCTCGCCGGCCGGACGGGAGTCTTCCGGCTCTTCCGCGGAGCCGTCCTCGACGTACGCGACCGGGAGGGCTGGCGCAGCGTCAAGCAGGAGGCGGAGGACGCCTTCGGCCCGGTCGACATCCTCGTCAACAACGCCGGGATCGGTTTCAACGGAACAGACTTCGCCGACCTCGATCCTCACGTCTTCGACACGGTCATCGACATCGACGTCACCGGGGTGTTCAATGGCGTCTCGACCTTCGCGGGTGACCTGCGGGCACGCGGGCGTGGGCACATCGTCAACACCGCCTCGGTCATGGGACTGACCGCGGGTGTGCCGGGCCGCGGGGTGTACAGCGCAGCGAAGGCCGCCGTCGTCGCGATGTCCGAAGCGCTACGCGCCGAACTCGCCCCGCACGGTGTCGGGGTGTCGGTCCTGTGCCCGGGGCTGGTGCGTTCGGGACTCGACGACAGCACCGCCCGGCTCGGCGGCGAGGTCCGGCGCGTGGACCACATCAAGGGCGGGAACGCCGGTATGGCACCGGGGACGGCGGGGGAGATCGTCGTCCGCGGCATCTCGATCGACGCCCCCTACATCCTCACGCACCCGCACTATCTCGGGAACATCAGTACCAGGTACGACTCGATCGCTCGCAGTGCGGATTCAGTCCACGCCGGTGCATGACGGCACGCCGGTGGACGACGGCCGCGCGGCGCATGTGTTCGCGGTGCAGTCGCGGGGCGTTACGGATGTGGTCGTCGGCCCCGCGGCGGTCCGGACCGCCTTCGAGTCCGAGTGCGGTGCGTCCCGCCAGGACGAGACCCCAGGGAACGATGACCCAGATCGGCCAGAAGTAGATCAGTGAGGCCGTTCCGAGCGAGACCAGGGCCCACACCGCGAGATTGATCGATCCCACGGTGGCCCAGGCTCCCCACTCGATGCGCTGGTGGAGCGGCAGGCGCAGACGTGGGAACGGTTTGCCGGCCGGCGGGGACGGGGTGGGAACGGGTGTCGACGGCAGGTCGGTGAGAACGGCGCCGGCGTCGTCCTGCGTCACGGCGCGGTAGACCCGGGCCACACGCTCGTCGAACTCGCCGATCGTCAACCGTCCGGCGGTGAGATGGCGCCCGAGCTCCTCCACGATCGTTTCACGCTCGGCATCGGAGATGCGCAGCGGCGATGTCGCAGTACCGGGGCCGGTGGTGGATGTGTGTTCCATGGTGCCCTCCGGGATCTTCCACAATGGAATGTCACCTGATTCCAGGGTGGATATGCCACAGTGGAATGTCAAGTCTTTTCCGTACCCGAATCGCGAAAGGAACCGGCAATGACCGGACGACCGCTCAACGCCACCGCCGCGTCACTGCTCGGATTCCTCCACGAAGGCCCCAAAACGGGCTGGGACCTGGTGTCCACCGCACAGACGCGCATCGGCAAGTTCTGGTCGCTGACGACGAGCCAGGTCTACCGGGAACTGGCCGCGATGGAACGGCGGGGACTGATCGAGGCAGGGGAGAAGGGCCCGCGCGACCGCAAGCCCTACGTGCTGACCGAGGCCGGACGCACGGCCTTCGCCGAATGGATCGACCGCGAACCGGGCGACGAGAACATCCGCCACCCCCTGCTGCTGACCGTCGCCTTCGGCGATCACCTCCCGCCCGAGCGCCTCACCGAGATGCTTACCGACCATCGCCGCAGACACGAGGAGCAGCTCGCCGCCTACGAACAGCAGGCGGCGGCCGACATCCTTCCGCCGCACGCCGCGGCGACCCTCGATTTCGGCATCCTCTACGAACGGGCCGTCCTCGAATGGTTCGACCGCGTGCGCGACCGTCTCGAACCCGGGCCGGTCAGCGCAGCGGATCGAACGACCTGAGCAACGGATCCGGCTCGCCGGTCATCGACCCGGCGAGCAGCCGTCCGGTGAGGGGACCGAGCGCCACACCCCACATCCCGTGCCCGCCGGCGACGTGGACCCGCTCCGAACGGGTGCGGCCGATCAGCGGGAGCCCGTCCGCCGTGCACGGCCGCGAGCCCACCCACTCCTCGCTGCGCCCGTCCCAGTCGACATCGCGCAACAGCGGACGGGTCGCGTCGACGATCGCCCGGATGCGTCGCGGGTCGAGCGGGGCGTCGGGGCTGCGGAACTCCATCATTCCCGCGACCCGGAAACGGTCCTGGAGGGGTGTGCACGCCACCCGCTGGGCAGGGAAGTAGACCGGGTTCTTCGGCAGGCTCGGCGGTCGCACGCTGAAGCTGTAGCCGCGACCGGCCTGGACCTGCGTGCGCACACCGAACGGCCGGGCGAGCGACCCGAGCCACGCTCCGTTCGCGAGCACCACCGCATCCGCCGACCGCGAGTCCCCACCGGCCACGACGACATCCACCCCGCGACCGGTGTCGCGCACCTCCTCGACGTCGACGTCGGTGACGATCTCCGCACCCCGGGCGCGGACCGCGTGCGCCAGCGCGGCGACGAACCGCGGCGGATCGATGAACCGCTGCCCCCGGATCCGGAGACCCACCCGCACCGAGTCCCCCAGCAGCGGTTCGAGCGAATGCAGCGTGTCGGTGTCGAGCAGGTCGAAGTCGATCTCGCTGCCGGCGGCACGCGCGTGCTCGAACTCCTCCACCAGCAGCCGACGGTCGTCGTCCGAGGTGAACGCCGCGAGGAACGGATCGGCGACCCGCGTCGGCTCGGTGACGATCGTGTCGCCCGACCCGCGGGCGAGATCGTCGTAGGCATCGAGGGCGAGGCGGTTGGCGCGCGCGAAGACCTCCATCGACGACGTCCACTGCCGTCTCGTGCAGTGCCGGGCGAAGTCGGCGAGGAAGCGCAGCAACCGCAGATCCGTCGTGGGCGGCACGTACACCGGCGACGACGGCCGGAACATCGAGCGCACGCCGTAACGCAGCACCCCCGGCTCGGGTAGCGGCAGGGTCAGTGCCGGCGCGAGCCATCCGGCGTTGCCCCACGAGGCGTCACCCGCCACGCCGACCCGATCGAGCACCGTGACCTCGATGCCTCGATCCTGCAGAAACCACGCGGTGGACAGACCCACGATGCCCGCACCGACGACCACCGTCCGACGAACCGTCATCGCAACCTCCTGTGAACGACGAAGCCTGCACCTTCCATCATGGACCTGGAAGCGCAAGCGGGCCGGACTCGCGGACGGCTTACTATTTCCGGGGAAGTTCTGCTTGTGGAAAGGGAACCCGGAATGAGTACGAACGTCGAACAGCGTGAATTCCAGGCCGAGACGCGGCAGTTGCTGGATCTGATGATCCACTCGATCTACTCGAACAAGGACACCTTCCTGCGCGAGTTGATCTCCAACGCGTCGGACGCCCTGGACAAGCTCCGGCTGGAGTCGTTCCGAAACAAGGATCTCGACGTCGACACCTCCGACCTGCACGTCGAGCTCGAGGTGGACAAGGATGCGCGCACCCTGACCGTGCGCGACAACGGCATCGGCATGAACCGCGACGAGGTCGTCGATCTCATCGGCACCCTCGCGAAGTCCGGCACCGGCGAACTCCGGCAGAAGCTGCGCGAGGCCAAGGACGCCGCCGCTTCCGAGGAGTTGATCGGCCAGTTCGGTATCGGCTTCTACTCGTCGTTCATGGTCGCCGACAAGGTCACGCTCGTCACCCGCAAGGCCGGGGAGAAGACCGGTACGCGCTGGGAGTCCAGCGGCGAATCCACCTACACGATCGCCGAGGTCGACGACGCGCCCCAGGGCACCTCGGTGATCCTGCATCTCAAGCCCGAGGATGCCGAGGACCACCTGTTCGACTACACCTCGCAGTGGAAGCTCGAGGAGATCGTCAAGAAGTACTCGGATTTCATCGCGTGGCCGATCCGCATGGAGGTCTCGCGCACCACGAAGTCGGAGGACGGCACCGACGAGGTGACCTTCGAGACCAAGACCCTCAACTCGCAGAAGGCGTTGTGGGCGCGCTCGAAGGACGAGGTCTCCGAGGACGAGTACAAGGACTTCTACAAGCACATCGCCCATGCCTGGGACGAGCCGCTCGAGATCATCCCGCTCAAGGCCGAAGGCACCTTCGAATACCAGGCGCTGCTGTTCATCCCGGAGCACGCGCCCTTCGACCTGTTCGCCCGCGAACGGCGCACCGGCGTGCAGTTGTACGTCAAGCGCGTGTTCATCATGGACGACTGCGAGGATCTCGTCCCCGAGTACCTGCGTTTCGTCAAGGGTGTGGTCGACGCACAGGACCTGTCGCTCAACGTCTCTCGTGAGATCCTGCAGCAGGACCGGCAGATCCGGGCCATCCGCCGCCGCCTGACGAAGAAGGTCCTCGCGACCGTCAAGGACATGGCCGCGAAGGAACCCGAGAAGTACACGAAGTTCTGGCGCGAGTTCGGCCGGGTCGTCAAGGAAGGCCTGATCTCCGACACCGACAACCGCGACACGCTGCTGGCGATCTCGTCGTTCGACTCGACGGCGAGCGAGGAGGAGCAGACCACGCTCGCCGGTTACGTCGAGCGCATGAAGGACGGCCAGGACGCGATCTACTACCTGACCGGCGAGTCGCGGCAGCTGCTCGAGAGCTCCCCGCACATGGAGGCCTTCCGCGACAAGGGCATCGAGGTGCTGCTCCTGACCGATCCCGTCGACGAGATGTGGGTGACCTCCGTTCCGGAGTTCGAGGGCAAGCGCTTCCAGTCGATCGCCAAGGGCGACGTCGACCTCGGTACCGAGGACGAGAAGAAGGCCGCCGAAGCCGAACGCGAGGAGAAGGAGAAGGAGTTCGGCGACCTGCTGTCGTGGATGAAGGAGACCCTCGACGAGCAGGTCAAGGACGTGCGGCTCTCGTCGCGCCTGACGTCCTCCCCGGCGTGCATCGTCGGCGACACCTTCAGCATGTCGCCCGCGCTCGAGCGGATGTACAAGGCGTCCGGTCAGCCGGTGCCGCGGGTCAAGAGGATCCTCGAACTCAACCCCGATCACCCGCTCGTGTCGGGTCTGCGCACGGCCCGGGAACAGCGTCCGGACGATGCCTCGCTCGCCGACGTCGCCGAGCTGCTCCACGGCATGGCGCTGATCGCCGAGGGTGGCGAGGTGGAGGATCCGGCGCGGTTCACCCGCCTGCTCGCCGAGCGTCTCGCCGGAAGCGTGTGAGCCGAGCCTGTCGCCGTGGGCACGCCCGCGGATAGGCTCGATGCATGACGCGTGTGGACGGGGTGTTGTTCGATATCGAGGGCGTGCTCGTCACCGAGTGGCAGCCCGTCCCGGGCGCGGCGGACGTCCTGGCACGACTGCGTGCCGACGGCGTCCGCCGCGCCTTCCTCACCAACACCACCTCCCGGACGTGCGCCGAGATCGCGCAGCGGCTCACCGATCTCGGGATGGAGGTCTCGCCGGACGAGATCGTCACCGCGGTGTCCCTCACCGTCGACCACGTTCGGCAGACCTATCCGGGTCTGCGCTGCTGGGTCCTCAACGAGGGTGACATCGCCGCCGATCTCGACGGTCTCGTGCTGGACGAGGACGATCCGGAAGTGGTGATCCTCGGTGGCGCGGGGGATGCCTTCACACACCGGGCGATGAGTCGCGTCGCCGAACTGATACTCGAGGACGTCCCGGTGGTCGCGATGCACCGGGCTCTCGCGTGGCAGGCCGCCGACGGGTTGCGCATCGACACCGGGGTCTACCTGGCCGGACTCGAGGAGCTCACCGGCCGGTCGGTGGTGGCGGTGGGCAAGCCGTCGCTGCGCGGCTTCCTCGTCGCGTCGGAGCGGATGGGTGTCGAACCGGATCGGATGGTGGTCGTCGGCGACGACATCGCTGGCGAGGTCGTCCCGGGGCAACGCCTCGGTATGACGGGAATCCTGGTGCGTACCGGAAAGTTTCGGCAATCCGTCCTGGACCTGGCGGTCGATCGTCCCGACCACGTCATCGACTCCGTCGCCGATCTCCCGGGGCTCCTCGACAGTCTGTGACACGTGGTCTCGCGTGAGACGCATGTGATCGGTACCCTACCGCCGGGGCGCCGGCCCCCCGTTCGCGCGGGGCGCTCGTTCCCCAGTTCGCGCAGACGCAGCCTTTCGCGAAGAGGCACTCCAGTGCAGAGGAGCCCGTTCTTGTCCATTCGTTCCTTCCGATCCGTTCTCACCGCGCGCCGTTCGTTCCGGGCCGGTGTACTCGTCGCCGTCGGTGTGGCCTCGGCTGCGCTGTTCGGTGGGGGTACCGCCGCAGCGGCGCCGGTGACCTGTGTGTCGCCTCCTTCTGCCAACGACATCCTGGTGTCCGATACCGCCAGCTGCGGCGCCACCGCCGAGGACGCCTTCGCTCGCGCGTATGCGGCCGACAGCGGCACCGCGGTGTCGGTCGCCGAGTCGGCCGGTGCCGCCGAAGCCCACGCGACGGGCTTCGGCACGGCGCTCAGTGCAGCCCGTGACGGCGGCCGTTCGTTCGCCTACGCGCTCGGCGGCGGACTGAGCCACTCGTGGGCGCAGGGTCCGGCGACGACCCTGTCGGTGGCCGGCTACGGGTCGGGCGCCACGGCCGACACCACCGGCGTCACGTGCGTCGGAGCCCAGTCGTTCGCGGTCAACACCGCGACGGGGCAGTGGTGCGCCGTGGGGGTCGGTTCGACGCCGCGCTGAGCGAGCGCCGCACCGATGATCCGGACGACCGGGTAGTCGGTCTTTCGCGGATTTCGTGACGGGGGTGGCAGGTGCCGGTAATCTTGCACTCGCCACCCCCGAGTGCTAAGAATGCACTTAGCACTCGCAACACGTGAGTGCCAGGTCGGTAGGGTGAGACCGGGTTTTCGACACCCCTGGTCGTCCGTCGCGGGCACTGCTTCCGGCCGAAGGCGTACATGGAGCGATCCGACGAGCGATCGCTCCGGTGTCACCCCCATACCCGGAGGATCACTTCGCAATGGCCAAGATCATCGCGTTCGACGAAGAGGCCCGTCGCGGCCTCGAGCGGGGCCTCAACAGCCTCGCCGACGCAGTCAAGGTGACGTTGGGCCCCAAGGGTCGCAACGTCGTTCTCGAGAAGAAGTGGGGCGCCCCCACGATCACCAACGATGGTGTGTCCATCGCCAAGGAGATCGAGCTCGAGGATCCGTACGAGAAGATCGGCGCCGAGCTGGTCAAGGAAGTTGCCAAGAAGACCGACGACGTCGCGGGTGACGGCACCACCACCGCTACCGTGCTCGCCCAGGCGCTCGTCCGCGAGGGTCTGCGCAACGTTGCTGCGGGCGCCAACCCCCTCGGCCTGAAGCGCGGCATCGAGAAGGCCGTCGAGGCCGTCACCGCCAAGCTGCTCGACACCGCCAAGGAGGTCGAGACCAAGGAGCAGATCGCCGCCACCGCAGGCATCTCCGCCGGCGACCCCGCGATCGGTGAGCTCATCGCCGAGGCCATCGACAAGGTGGGCAAGGAAGGCGTCATCACCGTCGAGGAGTCCAACACCTTCGGCCTCCAGCTCGAGCTGACCGAGGGCATGCGCTTCGACAAGGGCTACATCTCCCTCTACTTCGCCACCGACGCAGAGCGTCAGGAGGCCGTGCTCGAGGATCCCTACATCCTGCTCGTCAGCTCCAAGATCTCCACGGTCAAGGACCTGCTGCCGCTGCTCGAGAAGGTCATCCAGTCGGGCAAGCCGCTGCTGATCATCGCCGAGGACGTCGAGGGTGAGGCTCTGTCCACCCTGGTCCTCAACAAGATCCGCGGCACCTTCAAGTCGGTTGCCGTCAAGGCTCCGGGCTTCGGTGACCGCCGCAAGGCCCAGCTCGCCGACATCGCCATCCTCACCGGTGGCGAGGTCGTCAGCGAAGAGGTCGGCCTCTCCCTCGAGACCGCCGGCATCGAGCTGCTCGGCCAGGCCCGCAAGGTCGTCGTCACCAAGGACGAGACCACCATCGTCGAGGGCGCGGGCGATCCCGACGCCATCGCCGGTCGCGTCAACCAGATCCGCGCCGAGATCGAGGCGTCGGATTCGGACTACGACCGCGAGAAGCTGCAGGAGCGCCTCGCGAAGCTGGCCGGCGGCGTCGCCGTCATCAAGGCCGGTGCCGCGACCGAGGTCGAGCTCAAGGAGCGCAAGCACCGCATCGAGGACGCCGTCCGCAACGCGAAGGCTGCCGTCGAAGAGGGCATCGTCGCCGGTGGTGGCGTGGCCCTGCTGCAGGCCGCTCCGGTTCTCGACGACCTCAAGCTCGAGGGCGACGAGGCCACGGGTGCCAACATCGTCAAGGTCGCTCTCGAGGCGCCGCTGAAGCAGATCGCCTTCAACGCCGGCCTCGAGCCCGGCGTCGTCGCCGAGAAGGTCCGCAACCTCGAGGCCGGCCACGGCCTCAACGCTGCGACCGGCGACTACGAGGACCTGCTCGAAGCGGGCATCAACGACCCGGTCAAGGTCACCCGCTCGGCGCTGCAGAACGCTGCGTCGATCGCGGCTCTGTTCCTGACGACCGAGGCCGTCGTCGCCGACAAGCCGGAGAAGGCCGCCGCTCCCGCGGGCGACCCGACCGGCGGCATGGGCGGCATGGACTTCTGATCCGCCCCTGCGGGCGGAGAGGACTTCTGATCCGCCCCTGCGGGCGGAGAGGACTTCTGATCCGCCCCTGAGCCACACGAGGCCCGATCCCACTCCGGTGGGGTCGGGCCTCGTGCTCTTCCCCGATCGTTCCGGCCTCCCGTACCGAACGATCACATATTCGTTACGAAACGCGCTCCGCGGACGATGAATGTCACGAAAGTGTCACTTCATCCGGTTCCGGAGGTTCGTACCGATCCGCAACCGGTCCGAGGTGCGCAGACAGACGGATCGACGAGGGGAAGAGAATATGCGGTCGTCCTGGTTACGGCGGGTACTGCTCACGGTGGCGATGGGAACGTCGATGGTCCTCGCGGCTCCCGGTGGTGCTCTCGCGCAGCCGGTGGAAGCCGACGATCAGCGACCGGTGGGGGAGCTGACCTCTGTCGAGCGCGAGAGCGACCGCACCGTCATCGCGAACGTCTACTCGCCGTCGATGGACAAGGTGATCCCCCTCCGGGTCCGGACGCCCGCCGACGCGAGCGAACCGCGCCCCACCCTCTACCTGCTCAACGGCTCGGGAGGCGGGCAGGGAATCGCCACCTGGGAGAAGCAGACCGACGTCGAGAACTTCTTCTCGGACAAGAACATCAACGTCGTCACGCCGCTCCTCGGCGGCTACAGCTACTACACCGATTGGCGCAACGACGATCCCGCGCTCGGCCGTAACATGTGGACGACCTTCCTGACGCACGAACTCCCGCCGGTCATCGACACGGAGTTCGGGACGTCGGGACGCAACGCGATTGCGGGTCTGTCGATGTCGGGGACGTCGGTGCTCGGCCTCGCCACGACGGCCCCCGAGCTGTACGAGGCGGTCGGGGCGTACAGCGGATGCGCCGAGACGAGCACGCCGCTGGGGCAGTCCTACGTGCAGGCCGTCGTACGCGTCAAGGGTGGCGACCCCGAGAACATGTGGGGCCCGGTCGGTGATCCGGCCTGGATCGAGAACGATCCCTACCTCCAGGCCGAGAAGCTCCGCGGTATCGACCTGTACATCTCGTCGGGTTCGGGTCTGCCCGGGCAGTACGAGCGGCTCGGATCGCGGTCGGTGAACAACGACCCGATCGGGCTCGTCGGGCAGGTGGTCGTCGGCGGCAGCATCGAGGCGGCGGTCCACCACTGCACCCGGCGGATGGCCCAGCGACTCGAGGAGTTGGACATCCCCGCCCGGATCGACCTGCGTCCGGCGGGTACGCACTCCTGGGACTACTGGGAGGACGATCTGCGCAACTCGTGGCCGCTTCTGTCGCAGGCGGTCGGACTGTAGGGGTCCCGGACGATCCACCGGAAATGCCCGATTCGATCCCGGTCGAATCGGGCATCTTCTTTCGGTCGTTATTCGACCGATGGATCGGTCGATTCGCCGTAATCGGTCGGCGAACGGGATGAATCGGGTCGAACGGAAATGTCGAATTCAAACAGAAATAATTGGGTACGGACGTTCCGTTTTCTTTCCTTGACGCTGTGAGCTGGGCGTATGTGAGCTCTTCCCGGCTTGTCTGCAAGTGTGAATGTCATCACATCCGATTTGCGTATTCTCGGGTCGCGCAGGCACGTCGAATGTGTTGAGAATTGAGGCGAGCCCGACGGAATTCCGATCGGAATTCCGGGTAGGCGAAAAGCAATCGGACGAGACCCGTCCGGTATGTGATCGGACGAAGGAGATTCACATGGACGTCATCGAACTCATCGGCTCTGCCCTCGAACTGCTCGGCGGCACCGAACTGCTCGGCACCCTGCTCGAGACCGGCAGTGCCGTTCTCGGCCTCGGCCAGTAGTTCCTGCTGAGCTGAACAGCTGTGCCGCTGCCTCGCAGCGGAATACGACACCCCCGGCGGATCTCCGCCGGGGGTGTCGTCGTCTCGGCCGACCCCGTGACCCGGATCAGTTCTCGGGGATCAGCATCCACAGGGCGAGGTAGAGCAACACGGCGGTGCCGCCCGTGACGAAGGCTGCGAGGACTGCGCCTGCACGCACGAGGTTGAGGTCGACGTTGAAGTACTCGGCCAGTCCGGCGCACACACCACCGAGCATGCGCTGGGACGAGGAGCGGGTGAAGGGACGAGGGGCCTGGTTCTCGAAGTTCATGTATCCATCCTGTCGCCGTAACGGTCTCGGCACATCCGGGAACGGCCCGGATCTTCACCCTGATCTTCGTCTCGGGGTGGGTCGGACGAGCCGGCCCGGATAACGCTGAAATCATGCTGAGGGCAATGCTCGGCGGCCGGGACGCGAGGAGGCAGACTCGACCGTCGGTACTGCCGATCGGAAGGAGATCTCCCACCATGACCGACGTCGTCCTGGACGAACAGCTCGCCGCACTGCGCCGCAGGTACGGCACCCGGGCCGCCGAGCAGGCGGCCGGCCGCGGTGGTTCCGGCGCGTGGAACGACGTCATCGCTCTCCAACTGGCGCATCGCTCCGTGCGGAAGTTCCTTCCCGAGGCCGTCTCCGAGGACGATCTGCGCGCGATCGTGGCCGCGGCCTCCTCCGCCGCGAGCTCGAGCAACCTGCAGTTGTGGAGCGTCGTGGCCGTCACCGACCGCGACCGGCTCGCCCGGATCGCGACTCTCGCCGGCAACCAGCCGGCGGTGCGTGACGCTCCACTGCTGCTCGTGTGGGTGGCCGACCTCGCCCGCGCGGCGCGGGTCGCCGAGCAGCACGACAAGGACCTCGTCAACGTCGACTACGTGGAGTCCGCGCTGCTCGGGGTGGTCGATGCCGCGCTCGCCGCACAGAATGCGGTGCTCGCCGCGGAATCGCTCGGTCTCGGCACCGTCTACATCGGGGCCATCCGCAACCATCCGCGTGACGTGGCCGCAGAACTGGCTCTGCCCGACCACAGTTTCGCTGTGGTCGGGCTGGTGGTGGGCCGTCCCGATCCCGAGGTGGAGTCGGAGGTCAAGCCGCGCTTGGGTCAGGATGTGGTGCTGCATCGCGAGCAGTACTCGACCGAGGAGCGGGATGCCGGCCTCGCCGCATACGAGGAGGAGATCTCCGGCTTCTACCGCGATCAGGGTCTGGCGGAGAGCTGGGTCGAACGTGTACTCGGGCGCTTCGCGTCGCCCGGCGCGCTCGGGAGCAGGGAACAGATGCGAGAAGCTCTGCGGGAGCGCGGTTTCGGTCTGGACTGACCGCAGGGAGTCGTCAGCGGCACACGACCGTCAGGCCGACCCCGCGCCACACCTGACGTTCGACACGATCGAAGTCGTTGTCGTCACTGTCGTATTCGTACTCGACCTCGGTCCGGTATCCCCGGTCGCGCTGAGCGGTCACGGTGCAGTCGCCGCCGGCGGAACCGGACCGGTTGACGATCGAGTACGGCACACCCTCCGCGGCGAGCACGGCGACCGCGGCCTGCTCGCTCATGCCGACCACACCGGGCGCGGGTTGTGCTGCGGCAGTTCCTGTTCCGAGCAGTACTGCGGTGGTGCCGAGCGACAGGACGGCTGCGGTCGCGAGACGGGAGCGGGTGGCAAGAGTACGCATGGGTTCCTCCGAAGGGGTGCTGGACCGGACATTTCGATCGTCCGCCGCGACCCGGCCCGAGCACATCCGGGCACGACCCCCATCCCGACCCTGAATTCCGGACTCGGGGTGGCAGGGACACTGGGGAAACCGGCACCCGCCGCGTCCGGATCGGCCTAGTCTGGGCCGGTGGAGACCGTACCGATCCAGCTTCCCGGGGGCACCACGGCCCCGGTGCGCCTCTTCGCGGGACCCGACCACGAGCACGAGACACGTCGCGACGCCTCCCGCGTCGTCGTGGTGATCGTGCCGGGGCTCGGCATCCCGGCCGGTTACTACGAGCCGTTCGCGCAGGCGATCACCGAGCACGGATTCGACGCGGCGATCTGTGAACTGGCCGGCCAGGGCGACAGCCGTCCGAGGCCCGGACCCGACAGCACCTACGGCTACCACGAGATCGTCGCGACGCACTTCCCCGCTGTCTTCGAGGTGGTGCGGGAGCGCTTCCTCGACTCGACGCCGTACCTGCTCGGCCACTCCATGGGCGGCCAACTCGGGGTGCTCTACGCCGCACGCATCCGCGGCCGACTCGGCGGACTGATCCTCGTCGCCTCGGGCACGCCCTACTACCGCCACCACGCGGGCATCCGCGGACCGGGACTGTGGCTCGGGTCGACGGCGATGTCGCTGACCGCCGCGGTGGCCGGTTTCTGGCCCGGCGACCGCATCGACGTCGCCGGTTTCGGCCGGCAGTCGCGCGTGCTGATCTCCGACTGGGCGCGACTGGCCCGCACCGGCCGGTTCGAACCGGCCGGTGCGGACATCGACTACGAGGAACGGGTCGGGCGTCTCACGCTGCCCGTCCTGTCGATCACGATCGAAGACGACGACCTCACCCCGGTCGCGTCGGCGCAGCACCTGCTCGAGAAGCTGCCCTCCGCCGACGTCGCCCGGTGGCACAACCCGCGGGCACTGGGCCACAACGGATGGATCCGCGACAACGACGACACCGTAGCGACGATCGTGGCCTGGCTACGCGACCGCTGATCCTGCGCGGGCAGCAGCGGCGAGCCGGACGTGCGCGTTGGGGGAGCCGTATCCGGTGTAGCCGCCGCGCCGTTCGAGGAGTTCGACCTGGAAACCGCCCTGCACCGGGAGTGTGTAGGCGTGCAGGAATTCGCCGCCGTCGTCGTTGCGGTCGTAGAGCAGTCCGTTGTCCTGCAGGACGGTGAGCAGGTCGGGGTCGAGCACGAACCGCGCGTCGAGATCGGCGTAGTAGTTCGCAGGCGGCCGGAGGAACTCCACGCCGCGCGCACGTGCGTGCCGTACCGCGTCGACGACGTCGGCCGTGGCGAAGGCCAGCTGGGTCACGCCGTGCGGCTGTGGCGCAGCACCGGTCTCGGAGACGTTCAGCGCGACCCGCAGGTCACCCTTCTCCGCGCGCAGTGCGCGGATGCGCAGGCGGCCCTGCGGCTGGATGTACTCCTCGGGGTCCTCCGGCCGCAGTCCGAACAGAGTGCGGAAGAACGACAGCTCCTGGTTCAGATCGTCCGCCGCGACCGTCACGTCGACGTGGTCGAGACCGAGCCACCCCTCGTCGGCCACGGAAGTGCCCGCGGCATCGTCGGACACGAAGTCGTTGTGCCAGTCGTCGGGCTGCCCCGGCTCGGCGCTGACGAAGACGTGCAGTCCGGAGGGGGAGGTGATGCCCGGCAGGCCTGCTTCGCCCTCCCCTCGGGTGCGGTCGACCGCGGGCCACAGCAGGCTCGCGGCGCGTTCGGCCACCGCGGCGACGTCGGGGGCGACGAGACCCAGCGCGGTCGCGGCGGGGCCCGGCGCGGGCTCCTCGTTGAGGACGATGTTCGCGCCGCCGTTGCGCCACCACACGACGGGCTTGCTGCGGTGCCGACCGGCGACGTGGAATCCGAGTCCGGTGAGCAGTGCCGGGTAATCGGAGCGGTCGGGGTCGGCGAATTCGACGAACGCCGCGTCGGTCCGCGCCGGAAGCGGCGGTGCGACCGTCACCTTCTCGCGTGCGGGTCCGGTGACCCGCGTACCGAGCCGGTCCTCGAGGAACAGCAGCGACCGCATCGCGTCGCGCGCGGTCACATGCGGATCCGCTTCGCGCACCACGTCGCTGAAGACCTCGAGCGAGAGCGGCCCGTCGTAACCGGCGTCGAGCACGGCCGCGACCACCCCGGAGACGTCGAGCATGCCCTGCCCCGGGAAGCACCGGAAGTGGCGGCTCCATTCGAGGACGTTCATGTCGAGCACCGGGGCGTCGGCGACCTGCAGGAAGCCGATGCGTTCGCCGGGGATACCGGCCAGGGCGCGTCCGTCATCGCCGCGTGCGAGCATGTGGAAGGTGTCCACGGCCAGCGTCACGGCCGGGTGGTCGGCGCGTTCGACGAGATTCCACGCCTGCCCGACCCGGTTGACGTGACGTCCCCAGGCGAGGGCCTCGTAGGCGAAGGTGACCCCGTGCGAGGCGGCGAGATCACCGACGGCGCGCAACTGTTCGGCGGACAGTCCCGGATCGTCGATCGCGGTCGGCAGCGCGTTCGAGCACGCCAGGAAGGTCGTCGCGCCGAGCTCGTTCATCACCTCGAGCTTGCGGTGGACACGGTGCAGGACGTCGGGGAACCGCCGCGGGTCGACGCCCTCGATGTCGCGGATCGGCTGGAACAGGTCGATCGACAGACCGAGATCGGCGCAGCGCCGCGCCACCTCGGCGGGTGACAGCGGCGACGCGATCAGGTCGTTGTCGAAGATCTCGATCCCGTCGAATCCTGCAGCGGCGATCGCGTCGAGTTTGTCGGCGAGAACACCGGAGAGCGAGACGGTGGCGATTCCGCGGCGCATCAGCTGGTCAGCTCCTCGAAGTGTCGGACCATTCGTTCGGCGTCGGGTTCGACGCCCGTGAAGTACTCGAAGGCACCCACGGCCTGGAAGACGGCCATGCCGCCACCGGGTACCACGCGGCATCCGCGGGAGCGGGCGAGGTGGATCAGTTCGGTCTCGAGCGGGAAGTACACGACGTCGGAGACCCACAGGTCCTCGCGGACGAGCTCGGCGGGGACGGGCAGCCCGGGGTGGCCGGTCATGCCTGTGGGGGTCGCGTTGACCAGACCCTGCGCCGAGGCCAGCGCCCCGGCGAGATCGGTGGTCGCGCGGACCCGGTCGTCGCCGAAGCGCTTGGCCAGGCGGGTCGCGCAGGCCTGCGCCTTCTCGACGTCGACGTCGACGATGGACACGTGCGCGGAGCCCTGTTCGAGCAGCGCGTACCCGACGGCCGAACCGGCACCGCCGGCCCCGACCAGCACGGCGCGGTCGGAGACGGCCTCGGGCAGCCGGCGGCGGAACGCACGTCCCCAGCCGGACCAGTCGGTATTGCGGCCGAGTGCGCGACCGTCGCGGAACACCACGGTGTTGACCGCGCCGAGATCGTGGGCGTCGTCGGACAACTCGTCGAGCAGGGGGATGACGACCTGCTTGAAGGGGTGCGTGATGTTGAGCCCGTCGAAGCCGAAACGCTGTGCCCAGTCGAGCATCTCGGCCAGGTTCTCGGCGCCGTAGCCGAGACGTTCGGCGTCGACGAGGCGGTAGGTCAGGTTCAGTCCCGAGGCGAAGCCTTCCCGTTCCTGCATGGCCGGGGTGAGCGAACCGCCGATCCCGGCGCCGAACAGGCCCAGCAGGAAGGACGTACGTGCGGGCGCTGCGGTGGTCATCGGGAGCTTTCCTTCTTCTCGGTATCGAGTGCGAGCGCGGCCAGGTGACGGACGGCGAAGTCGTATCCGTCAGGGCCGCATCCGGCGATCACGGCCTTCGCGACGGGAGCGACGAACGAGTGGTGCCGGAACTCCTCGCGGGCGTGGACGTTGGTCAGGTGCACTTCCACGATCGGTGCCGCGACGGTCACCAGCGCGTCGTGCAGTGCGACCGAGGTGTGCGTGTAGGCCGCGGCGTTGACCACGAAACCGGCCGCCGATTCGCGGAGTTCGTGGACGGCGTCGATGAGGGCGCCCTCGTGGTTGCTCTGCCGGAAGTCGATGTCGAAGCCCAGGTCGTCGGCGGTGCGGCGGCACGACTTCTCGATGTCCGCCAGCGTCGCGGTGCCGTAGAGATGAGGTTCACGCGTGCCGAGCAGGTTGAGATTGGGTCCGTTGAGGACGGCGATCGTCGGACGAACACTCACGATGCCGCTCCGGCGGGGACCGGCGCGGTGTTCCGATCGTGGGGGAGCAGGCCGATCTCACGGGTGGGGATCTTGTGGGTTCCGGACGGTCCGGTGGCCACCGCGATCAGCGAGATGGCGACGGCGCCGACGCAGAACAGGGCCACGCGGTACCAGTTGTCGGCGTTGCCGTCCATGAGCGACCCGGCGATGGCCGGGGTGAAGCCGGCGAGCGCGAAGCCGAACTGGGTGCCGATCGCCATGCCCGACAGGCGGACGCTGGTGGGGAAGTACTCGGCGTAGGTGGCGGGCCACACCGCGTTCGGCATGCTGTAGATCACGCCGGCGAGCAGGATGCCGGTGACGAGCACGAGCGGCACGTCGCCCCGGGAGATCGACCACAGGAAGGCCGTCACCATGACGGCGCTGCCGATCAGGCCGGTGACGAAGACCGGCTTGCGGCCGATGCGGTCGGACAGCAGGGCCCACATGGGGATGGTGCCCACGGCGATGATGTTGGCGACGATCGCCAGCCACAGCATCGTGGTGTCGCTGATGCCGATGCCGTACTCGTCGGCCGTGGCGAAGTTGAGGGCGAACACCTGGAAGGCCGTGTTGACCATGGCGATGAAGGCTGCGAAGAAGACGCGCAGGACGCCGGTCCAGTGGTGGCGGAAGAGCACGGCGAGCGGTGCCTTGGGTGCCTCGTCGTGCGCCTTCTCGGCGTGGAACTCGGGGGTCTCGTCGAGGCTGCGGCGGATGAGGAAACCGACCAGCACGATCACGGCGCTGATCCAGAAGGGCACACGCCAGCCCCACGACTGCAGCTGCTCCTCGGACAGGAGAGCGATCACGGGCAGGAACATCAGCGGTGCGAGCACCTGCCCGCCCTGCGTGCCGCTCAGCGTCCAGCTGGTGAAGAAGCCGCGTCTGTCGTCGGGGGCGTGTTCGAACGACATGGAATTCGCGCCGGCCTGCTCACCCGCGGCCGACAGGCCCTGGAGCAGTCGCAGAGTGACCAGCAGGATCGGCGCGAGCATGCCGACCTGTCCGTAGGTCGGCAGGCAGCCGATGAGGAAGGTCGAGACACCCATGAGCAGCAGCGTGCCCACGAGGATCAGCTTGCGGCCGAAACGGTCGCCGATGTGCCCCATCAGGATGGAACCGAAGGGGCGGGCGACGTAGGCGACGCCGAAGGTTGCGAGCGATGCGACGGTCGCGACCGCCTGGTTGCCCTCCGGGAAGAAGATCTTCGGGAAGACGAGCGCGGCGGCGGTGCCGTAGATCGCCAGGTCGTAGTACTCCAGTGCGCTGCCGCTCCACGCGGCGAGGGCCGCCTTGCGGGGCGTGCGCTGCACGGTGGTGTTTTCAGTCATCGGATGCCTCGGGGGTGGGTCTTCAGTATCGGATACAGGGACGGTAGGGGTGTGGCGCAGCCCACGGCAATCGTTTGCCATTTTTTGCCATACTGTCCGTATGTCGGCCTCCCCGCGTTCCCGGAAACGCGCCACCATCACCGATGTGGCCCGCGAGGCAGGGGTCGCGGCGTCGACGGTCTCGCGGACCTTCACCAACCCCGGTCGTGTCAACGTCGCCACCCGCGACCACATCCTCGAAGTCGCCGACCGGCTCGGCTATGCACCCAACCCCGCCGCCCGCGCCCTCGAATCGGGACGCACCAACACGTTGGCGCTGCTCGTCCCCGACATCACCAACCCCTTCTTCTCGGGCGTGATCAAAGGGGCCGAACGTGCCGCCGTCGCCTCCGGCCGGACCCTCGTCCTCGCCGACACCCAGGAGAGCGCGACCACCGAAGCGCACATCATCCGGCGGCTGGGGCCGGCCGTCGACGGTTTCGTCCTGGCGGCCGCCCGCATGCCCGACGACGAACTGCGGCGCGTCGCCGAACTCGACGCCGTGACCCTGGTGAATCGCGCGATCCGCGGAATCTCCTGCGTCGTCGCCGATTACGAGACGGGAACGCGGCAGATCGTCGACCACCTCGCGTCGCTCGGGCACCGCTCGTTGCTGTTCCTCGGCGGTCCGCCCGAGTCGTGGTCGGGAGCGCGACGCTGGGCCGGTCTGCAGGCCGCGGCGCA
The DNA here is from genome assembly GCF_048381395.1 of Rhodococcus shunpengi. Lineage (NCBI taxonomy): Bacteria > Bacillati > Actinomycetota > Actinomycetes > Mycobacteriales > Nocardiaceae > Rhodococcus > Rhodococcus shunpengi. Next base: position 150,766 of record NZ_JBLWIU010000011.1, on the reverse strand, counting down.
GGCCCACGGCATCGCGGTGCGTCGCTTCGGCCCCTACTCGCCGACGCTCGGTGGCGGTGCCGCCGCGGCCGACGCCGCCGTGGCGGCCGGTGCCACCGCGGTGGTGTGCCACAACGACATGCTCGCCATCGGCGTGCTGCGCCGGATGCGGGAACGCGGGGTGTCCGTGCCGGAGCACGTGAGTGTGGTCGGCTTCGACAACATCTTCGGCTCCGACCTGTGCCAGCCGTCGCTCACCACGCTCGCCGAACGCACCGAGGACGCCGGGGCGCGCGCCATCGAGATGCTCGCCCGGCAGGCCTACGAGCGGGTCGCGGTGGCCGACGAACTCGTACTCCCGACGCAGCTCGTCGTCCGCGAGTCCACCGGACCGGCGAGATGAGGGAGGTTGTGTGCGTGTTTCTCGACGAAAACGCACACGACCTCCCCGAAGTTCACCGGTTCGCGAGCTTGTCGGCCAGGAAGGTGAACGTCAGCGCCGACTTGAACGCCGCCTGGGCGTTGTCCGCCGCGCCACCGTGGCCGCCCTCGATGTTCTCGTAGTACCGGACCTCGTGACCCTGCTCCTCGAGCCGCGCCACCATCTTCCGCGCATGGCCGGGATGCACCCGGTCGTCGCGCGTCGACGTGGTGACGAGGATCGGCGGATAGTCGGCGTCCGGGTCGGTGTTCTGGTACGGCGAGTACTTCGACAGGAACTCCCACTCCGCGGGGTTGTCGGGGTCGCCGTACTCGGCCATCCACGACGCACCGGCGAGCAGCAGGTGGTAGCGCTTCATGTCGAGCAGCGGCACCTGGCACACGATCGCCCCGAACAGTTCGGGATAGCGGGTGAGCATCACGCCCATGAGCAGACCGCCGTTGCTGCCGCCCTGGGTGCCGAGCTGCTCGGCCGTGGTGATCCCACGGGCGACGAGATCCTTCGCGACCGCGGCGAAGTCCTCGAAGACCTTGTGCCGGTTCTCCTTCAGGGCCTGCGTGTGCCAGGTGGGTCCGTACTCGCCGCCACCACGGATGTTCGCGATGACGTAGGTGTAGCCCTTCTCGAGCCACGCCCGTCCGACGCCGCCGCTGTAGGCCGGCACCATCGAGTTCTCGAACCCGCCGTATCCGTACAGCAGTGTGGGCGACGGGGTTCCGGTGTTGCTGCCGACCACGAAATAGGGCACCTGCGTGCCGTCGTCGGACGTCGCGAAGAACTGCTCGACGGTGATGCCCTCGGCGTCGAAGAACGACGGGGCCTGCTTGATCGCCTCCACCGGGCCGCCGACCGTCCCCGACAGCAGGGTCGCGGGGATCGTGAAACCGCTGGAGTTGAGGAAGAAGTCGTCGCTGTCGAGCGGATCGACGTCGATGATCGAGGTCGACGTGGCATCGGGGATGCCGGGCAGCTCCTCGTCCGACCAACCGTCCTCACCCGGGGTGAGCACCCGCACGCGGGTCTGCACGTCGCGCAATGTGACGACGAGCAGGTGGTTCTGCGTCCACGCGTACTGCTCGAGCGAGGTGTGCTCGTCTGGGGCGAACAGCACCGTCACCTCGCGCGACCCGGCGAGGAAGGCCGGATAGTTCGCGGCGAGCAGCGTGCCGGCGGGATGGCCGAGCCATTCGGAGCGGGTGCGCACGAGCAGGTGATCGCGGTACACGCTGACCCGCGCATCGTCGGGAACATCCAGTTCGACGAGTTCGCCGTCCTCGGTGAGTTCGAAACGCTGCGCCCGGTAGAAGTCGATCGCGCGGTCGACGAAACTGCGCTCGTAACCGGGAGTGTTGTCGTACCAGGCGGAGACGGCGACATCGGTGCGCTCACCTTCGAAGACCGTCTCGGCCGCCTCGATCGGAGTGCCGCGCCGCCATTTCTTCGCGAGTCGCGGATAACCCGAGTCGGTGAGCGACCCGTCGCCGAAATCGCTCCCCACGTAGACGGTGTCGGCGTCGATCCAGCCGATGTCCGTCTTCGCCTCGGGCAGTTCGAAACTGTCCGGTCCCGAGACGAATCGTCGCTCGACGAGGTCGAACTCGCGGATCACGCTCGCATCGGCACCGCCGCGCGACAGGCTGATGAGCGCGCGGGTCTGATCGGGCCGCAGCACCTGGGCACCCGACCACACCCAGTTCTCGCCCTCCTCCTCGGCGACGGCGTCGAGGTCGACGAGGACGTCCCATTCGGGTTCGTCGCGCAGGTACTGCTCCATCGTCGTGCGACGCCACAGGCCGCGTACGTGCTCGGCATCCCGCCAGTAGTTGTAGAGGTACTCGCCCCGCCGACGCGCATAGGGGATACGGGCGTCGGTGTCGAGGATCTCGCGGATGCGGGACTCGAGGTCGGTGAAGCTCTCGGTGCGGGTGTACTCCTCGACCGTTCGGTCGTTCCGGGCACGCACCCAGTCGAGTTGTTCCTCGCCGGTGACGTCCTCGAGCCACAGGTACGGATCGGTCGTGTCGTCGCTCATGATCCATTCATACCCGCCCCGCACGTGCCTCGGGCGGCAGGCAGACTGTGACCTCGTGCAGATGCATCCGTCGGACGCGCGCCGGGAATGGCTCGGCGACCGTATCCCGGGCGACCTGTTCGCCCTCTACTGTTTCGACGCCCCCGCGACTCCGCTCGCCGACGTGCTCGACGAGCTGTGGTCGCGGGCCGCGGTGATGGGGGAGCTGCAGGTACGGATGGTCGAGGTACCCGCGGGTCTCGACTATCCCTACTGGGCAGCGCGCACCCCTGCAGAAGACCGGTTCGTCGTCCACGAATCCGGCAGCTACGAACAGATGCTCGACGCGCTGTCCGGTCTCGTCGCGACCCGCGTCGACGTCACCGTCTCGCCGTGGCGACTACACGTCTTCCCGCAGGTCACGGGCGCTCCGCGTGGGGACGGTCCCGCCCTCGTCGTCGTCCTGCAGATGTCGCACGCCTTCGCCGACGGGGTGCGCACCTCGGCGCTCGCCCGCGACCTGCTGGCGGGCACCGCGAGACTCACGACACCGCCGCGTGCCCCGTCGCCCGTCGGGATGCTCGCGCGTGCCGTCCTGCGGCTGTCCTTCTCGATCCCGCGGGTGATCGCCGACGGACGACGGGCGGTGGAGGCGCAGCGTCGGCTCGCCGACCCGTCGATTCCGCAGCCCACACCGGGGAGGCCGCTGGTCGCCGTGAACACCGCGCCCGGACCGCGCCGAACGGTGCGCACACTCGTGTTCGACGCCGTCGATCTGCGCCGCGTCGGCACGGTCACCGTCGGCGCGCTCACCGCGATCGGCGCCGCCCTGTCGCAGTTCCTCGGCGTCGACGAACTGTCCGCAGAGGTGCCGGTCGCGGTGGCGCCGGGCACGGCCCGCAACAGCTACCGCAATGTCGGCGTCGACCTGCACTGCGCGATCCGCGACCCGCACGAACGTGCCGCGGCGATCGCCGCCGACCTGGCGTTGCAGCGGATCCGCGCGCGGCACCCCGCCATGGCGATCCGGGCCCGCACCGACGACCACGTCCCGGCGCCGCTGCTGCGATTCGGTACCGACCGCCTCGACCTGTCCGCCGTCCCACCCACCGTCACGGGCAACACCGTCGTGTCGAGCGTCGACCGCGGGCCGGCAGACCTCGAACTCGGCGGTGGACGGGTGCGGTTCACCTCCGGCTTCCCCGGCCTGTCGCCCGTGCAGGCACTCACCCACGGCGTGCACGGGATCGGCGACACCGTGACCCTGTCGGTGACGACCTCCCCGGACGTCCTCGACGCGGCAGGTCTCGCTCGGTACGTCGCCCTGCTGCACGAGGCGGTCGCCTCGCTGTAACGTGCCCCGAATCCAACGATGGAGGGGCACATGGCGGTATATGCGGTGACGGGTGCCGCGTCGGGAATGGGCCGGGCGAGCGCGGAGCGGTTGCGGGCCGCCGGGCACACGGTGATCGGCATCGACCTGAAGGACACCGAGGTCACGGCGGACCTGTCCACCCCGGAGGGCCGTTCCCACGCTGTCCGGGCCACGCTCGAGCTGGCAGGCAGCCGTCTCGACGGTGCCGTGCTCGCCGCGGGCCTGGGCCCCACCCCCGGCAAGGAGAAGATCATCGCGCAGGTCAACGTGCGCGGCGTGATCGACCTGCTCGTCGGCTGGCGAGCGGCTCTGGCCGCCTCCGCGAACAGCAAGGTGGTGGTGTTCGGGTCCAATTCGACGACCACGACTCCCGGCGTGCCGAACTCGGCGGTGAAGGCCTTCCTCGCCGGCGACATGGACAAGGGCGTCGCGCGCACCACGCGCATCCCGCAGGCGGGTCCGCCGTTCACCTACGCGGCGTCGAAGATCGCCGTGACGCGATGGGCGCGACGCGCCGCGGTCACCCCCCAGTGGGCGGGTACCGGCATCCGCCTCAACATCCTCGCGCCCGGAGCGATCTCCACCCCGCTGCTCGACGCGCAACTCGAGAGCCCGCTCAAGAAGGCAGTGGAGAGCTTCCCCGTTCCGCTCGGGGGCTTCGGGAAGCCCGAGGAGATCGCGCAGTGGGTCGAATTCATGCTGTCGCCGGCAGCGGACTTCATGACGGGCAGCGTCGTGGTGGTCGACGGCGGGACCGAGGCGTACTTCCGTCCCGACGACTGGCCGGTGCGGGTCCCGTTCCGGTCGATCCCGCGTTACCTGCTCGGTATGCGCAGGTTCGGGCGCCGCAAGTGAGGGTCCGCGCAGTGCGGACCCTCACCGGGCTCCCGTATCAGGCGAAGTAGTCGCCGAATCCGTAGATCGCGTCGAACGCGCTGGTGGGCAATACATCCACTGCGTTCACGCGGTAGGACGGGTACGAGTTCTGCATCAGGTCGCGCACGAACCGCAGGGCATGGATCGCGTCGACGGCGTCGACGGTGATCGTGAGCTGGGCACGGCCGTTGTCGCTGCGGCCCACCGCCCCGTGGTGCGGGACGATCGGTTCGATGAGGTCGACGGTCTCGTCGTCGGTCAGGCGATCGAGGTCGGCGTCGAGTTCGATCATCGCGTTGTATTCCATGTGTGTTCTCCCGTGTCGAACACCCGAGCGGCCTCGCGCCGCGCGGGTAGGCCTCGACGGGAAACACGCACGGCGACATCATGCCCGACCCGGACGACCCTCGCCATCATCCGATCGGGGGACATCCGATAGCGACGGTCGGAGGATGTGCGCGACCGGTACTCCGCGCGACGCTCGATGCATGCCGATCGTCGAAGTGAACAATCTGCACAAGTCCTACGGAGGTCGCGCCGTCGTGGACGGCGTGAGCTTCGAAGTCCACGAAGGTGAGATATTCGGGATCCTCGGCCCGAACGGGGCCGGGAAGACGACCTCCGTCGAACACATCTCGGGTCTTCGAAAACCCGACGAGGGCACCGTCCGCGTCGCCGGCCTCGACCCGGTCCGCGACCACCGGGCCGTCACCGAACTGCTCGGCACGCAGCTGCAGCAGAGCGAGCTGCAACCGAAACTGACCGTGCGCGAGGCGCTCCGGCTGTACGCGGCCTTCTACGCCCGGCCCGCGGACGGTGATGCGCTTGCCGAACGCCTCGGCCTGGGCCGCATGCTCGACACCCGGTTCACGAAACTGTCCGGGGGCCAGAAACAGCGGTTGTTCATCGCACTGGCACTCATCGGTTCACCGCGCGTCGTCGTCCTCGACGAGCTCACCACCGGACTCGACCCGCGTGGACGCCGTGATACCTGGGAACTGATCGAGGAAGTGCGCGATTCCGGCGTCACCGTCCTGCTCGTCACCCATTTCATGGAAGAGGCGCAGCGCCTCTGCGACCGTGTCGCGGTCTTCGATTCCGGGCGCATCCGTGCGCTGGGGACCCCGGCCCAGCTGATCGGGCAATCGTCCGCAGCGATCGTCGTCTCGTTCCACCCGTCCGGTCCGCTCGACCAGGCACTCCTCGAGGCCCTGCCCGGCGTCGTCTCCGTGCACACCACCCGGGAACGGGTGGCCGTCGAAGGCAGCGAGGAGTCGATCCACGCGGTACTCGCCCTGTTGGGACGCCTCGGCGTCACGGCCGAACGCCTCCGCATCGCCGAAGCGACCCTCGACGATGCCTACCTCGATCTCACCGACAGCAGGAGCACGTCATGACCGACCCGACCGTCCGCACCCGGCTCGTCGAGACATCGACGACGAGCGCCCCGGCGCTGTCCGCCTCGACCGCCGTTCTGCGTACCGAGGCACGACTGTTCACACGGGAACCCGGGGCGCTCTTCTGGATCCTCGTCTTCCCCACGCTGTTGCTCGTGATCCTCGGGATGATTCCCGGTTTCCGGGAACCGGATCCGGAGCTCGGTGGTCTGCGGGTGATCGATCTGTACGTCCCCGTGGCGATCCTTGTGGCGATGATCGTGGCCGGTGTCCAGACGATGCCTGCGGTGTTGTCGTCGTATCGCGAACGGGGCATCCTCCGCAGGCTCGCCGTGACCCCGGCGAATCCGTCGCACCTGCTGACCGCACAGATCGTGGTGCACGCGATCGCGGTCCTGGCGTCGGTGGTCCTCGCGCTGATCGTCGGTCGGGCGGCCTTCGGAGTCGCCTTCCCCGCCCAGCCCTGGGGATACGCATTCGCGGTACTCGTCACTCTCGCTGCGGCACTGAGCGCGGGAGCGACACTGGCTGCGGTGGCACCGTCGGTGCGGATCGCCCAGACGCTGGGCACGATCGTGTTCTTCCCGCTGATGTTCAGTGCGGGCGTGTGGCTTCCGGTGCAGGCGATGCCCGAGCTGCTGCGGAGGATCGTGGAGCTGACACCCTTCGGTGCCGCAGCGCAACTGCTCGACGAGACCGCCGCGGGCGACTGGCCGAATCTCGGTGGGCTCGCGGTCGTGGTGTGCTGGACCGTCGTCCTGACCGGCGTGGCGATCCGGTGGTTCCGTTGGCAGTGACCGCGTCGACCGTCATCCTGGAAGCCATGACGGATTCGACGACCACCGACGATCCGTGGCAACGGACCTACAGATGGGCGCCGGTGGGGATGCTCGCCACCGGCACCGTCCTGTCCGTCGGCACCGCGACGTTGTTGATGAGTCCCGCCGAGCGGTACACGGCAGCGGTGCTCACCGCGGTGGCGGTGGGTCTGGAACTGTGGCGGGGCCGTCGCCGTCGGTCGATGCCGGAGGGCGACGCGGTCTACTACCTCCTCCGGTCCGCCCTGGCGTTCGTCCTGAGCTGGCTCAACCCGTTCTTTGCGATCTACGCGGCCTCCGGTTACTTCGATGCCCACGCGATGCTGCCGGACCGTTGGATCCGGTTCGGGCTGCTCGTCACCGCCGTGACGGTGGCGGGTTCGCAGGCGGGCGGTCTGCCGCCGGAGGACACGACCATGTGGATCGCGTTCGGGCTCCTCGTCGTGCTCAACGCGTCGATCTCCATGCTGATGATGAGGCTCGCCGAACGCGACGAGCAACGCAGTCTCGAACGGCTGGCTGCGATCGCCGAACTCGAACGCACCAACGTGCAACTCGAGAACGCGCTGTCCGAGAACGAGGCTCTGCACGCGCAGCTGCTGGTCCACGCTCGGGAAGCGGGGATCGACGACGAGCGTCGCCGACTCGCCGCGGAGATCCACGACACCCTCGCCCAAGGCCTGGCCGGGATCGTCACGCAGCTGCAGGCCGCGCAGGACACCACCGACCCGGAGGCGGCGCGGCGCCACGTCGAGAGGGCGACGGACCTCGCCCGACGCAGCCTCGGCGACGCCCGTCGTTCGGTGCGCAATCTCGCTCCCGAGGTACTCGAACACCGCACGCTCGACGACGCGCTCGCCCACGAGGTGGCGAAATGGTCCACCGAACACGGAATCCGAGCCGATCTCACGGTCACGGGTTCCTCGGAACCGCTGCACGACGACATCGGGGTGACGTTGTTCCGGATCACCCAGGAGGCGCTCGCGAACGTCGCGAAGCATTCCTCGGCGTGCCGCGCGGGTGTCACGGTGTCGTACATGGACGACGAGGTGAGTGTGGACATCCGGGACGACGGGTGCGGATTCGACCCGACCGTGAACGCGGGCGACGGATTCGGGTTGCGGGGCATGCAATCCCGTGCCGACCGGATCGCCGGTGTCGTGGACGTCGAGTCCGAACCGGGAGTGGGGACCGCAGTCTCGGTGCGGGTGCCGCTGATCAGGGCGGGGAGGGTGTCGTGAGGGGAGGGGGCGAGATCACCGTGCTGATCGTCGACGATCACCCCGTCGTGCGGGACGGCCTGCGCGGGATGTTCTCGGCCTCCCCGGAATTCGACGTGGTCGGGGAGGCCGCCTCCGGTCCGGAGGCCGTGGCGCTCACGCTCGAACTCGATCCCGATGTGGTGCTCATGGACCTGCGGATGCCGGGAGGCGGGGGAGTGCAGGCGATCACCGAGCTCGTCACACGAGGTGCGCGCAGCCACGTCCTGGTGCTGACGACCTACGACACGGATGCCGACACCGTTCCCGCGATCGAGGCCGGCGCGACCGGCTACCTGCTCAAGGACGCTCTGCGCGACGACCTGTTCGCCGGGGTGCGGGCCGCGGCGGAGGGGCGGGCGGTGTTGTCGCCGGTGGTCGCGTCGCGGTTGATGAACCGCATGCGGACACCCACCGTCCCGCAGACGCTCAGCGCCCGGGAGCGTGAGGTGCTGGCGCTCGTCGCGAAGGGCACCTCGAACCGGGCCATCGCCCAGGAACTGTTCGTCAGCGAGGCGACCGTGAAGACCCACCTGGCCCACGTCTTCGCGAAGCTCGAGGTGAAGGACAGGGCAGCGGCGGTCGCAGCCGCCTACGACCGGGGGATCCTGGGTTAGCCGAACGCCGTGCGCCGATACACGGCCGATTACCGGATCCGGTAGCTACCGGCCGGTAACCGGACCATCGGCAGACACCGGAATCGGGCGGGACTACCCTGTATATCCGTGACCTCACACTATGACGTCGTTGTCCTCGGAGCCGGTCCCGGTGGGTACGTCGCTGCTATCCGCGCGGCACAGCTGGGACTGAGCACCGCCATCATCGAGCAGAAGTACTGGGGTGGTGTCTGCCTGAACGTCGGCTGCATCCCCTCGAAGGCGCTTCTCCGCAACGCCGAGCTGGCACATCTCTTCAACAAAGAGGCCAAGACCTTCGGCATCTCGGGAGACGTGTCCTTCGACTTCGGTGCCGCCTACGACCGCAGCCGCAAGGTCGCGGACGGGCGCACCAAGGGCGTGCACTTCCTCATGAAGAAGAACAAGATCACCGAATACGACGGTAAGGGCTCGTTCGTCGACGCCAAGACCATCGAGGTGGCCCTCACCAAGGGCGGCACCGAACAGGTGACCTTCGACAACGTCATCATCGCCACCGGTTCCGTCACCAAGCTGCTGCCGGGCACCGAGCTCAGCGACAACGTCGTCACCTACGAGGAGCAGATCCTCACCCGCGATCTTCCCGAATCCATCGTCATCGTCGGTGCCGGTGCCATCGGCATGGAGTTCGGCTACGTCCTGAAGAACTACGGGGTCGACGTCACCATCGTCGAGTTCCTCGACCGCGCACTGCCCAACGAGGACGCCGACGTCTCCAAGGAGATCGCCAAGGCGTACAAGAAGCTCGGCATCACCATCAAGACCGGTGCCGCTGTGCAGAAGATCTCGGACGACGGCTCGAAGGTGACCGTCGAGATCAAGGACAACAAGTCCGGCAACGTCGAGACCGTCACGGTCGACAAGGTGCTGCAGTCGGTCGGCTTCGCGCCGCGCGTCGAGGGCTACGGCCTCGAGAACACCGGCGTCGAGCTCACCGACCGCGGTGCCATCGCGATCGACGAGCGCATGCGCACCAACGTCAAGGGCATCTACGCCATCGGCGATGTCACCGCGAAGCTGCAGCTCGCGCACGTCGCGGAGGCGCAGGCCGTGGTCGCGGCCGAGACCATCGGCGGTGCCGAGACCCTCGAACTCGGCGACTACCGCATGATGCCGCGCGCGACCTTCTGCCAGCCGCAGGTCGCCTCCTTCGGCCTCACCGAGGAGCAGGCGAAGGCCGAGGGCTACGACGTGAAGGTCGCGACCTTCCCGTTCACCGCCAACGGCAAGGCGCACGGTCTGGGCGATCCCAACGGCTTCGTCAAGCTCATCGCCGACAAGACCCACGGCGAGCTCATCGGCGGCCACCTCATCGGCCCCGACGTCTCGGAGCTGCTGCCCGAGCTGACCCTGGCCCAGAAGTGGGACCTCACGGTCAACGAGCTCGCGCGCAACGTCCACACGCACCCCACTCTCAGCGAGGCGCTGCAGGAGGCCATCCACGGTCTCGCAGGACACATGATCAACTTCTGAGGATGCGGGGCCGACCCGAGGCCCCGCGTTCACCCTTCTTCCGTGTGGGCGGATCCCCGCTCGGATGTACCGGCTCAGCCCGTGACGACCCGACCGTCGTCGCGGGCTGACGTCGTTCCGCCCTTCTCCGGGCGCAGCACCAGCTGCACGAGACAGTTACCGTCCTGCGGGTCGGGCCGGACGTCGACGGCGTAGCGGCTGCGCAGCAGGTCGGCGTGGTCGTCGAGGACGCGCTGGATCAATCCGCGCTGGATGCCGCGCACCACTTCGGGATTCGTGCGGGCGATCTCCGCGAGCGGGCACGTGCACAGCGTGAGGCTGTGGGTGCCGAAGGCGTTCGTCGCGCTCTGCGTCTCGAAACCCAACTGCTGCAGAGCGCCGATGACGAGCGTGCCGGCGTCGACGGTCGGTGCGGGTGCCAAGGCGAGCATGCCCGCCCAGTCCGAGCCCACCTCGAACGCCTTGTCCTCGCGCTCGCTCGGGGTGCCCCCGATCCGCGCGGCGAGCAGCGCGACGAGATCGGTGTAGGACGGTTCCTTCACCGCGACGTAGCCGAGGCGCGGGCGCCCGACCCGCTCGGCCGGAAGTTGCCGGGTGCGGACGAGACCTTCTTCCTCGAGGCCTGCGAGATGGAAGCGGACGGTCGTGACGTGCAGGTCGAGCGTGGCGGCGAGGTGATGGGCGTCGACCGGGCCCGAGGACTCCCGCAACAGTCCGAGAATCCGCTCGCGTTGCTTCACCTGCCGTGCCAAGTCCGCTCTCCCGTCGCGCCCGCGGTGACTCTCAGGTGAGGGTCACCTTATTAAAAGGAGGAAAATCCTCTATAGTCGGCGCCATGGAGGCGACGACCGACTCACCGTCCACGTTACGGCCGTCACGGAAGAGCCTCGGAACCGTGGCCACCCTTGCCCTCGCGAGAAGGAGTGCAGAACATGGCGGACAAGCATGCGTCGGAAGACGCTCTGCCCCTTTCGGATAGGGACACCGCCCACCTGCCGGGACACTGGCTGCTCGCCCGCCTGGGCAAGCGTGTGCTGCGGCCCGGCGGCAAGGAACTGACGGCACGCGTGCTCGCCGACGCGCGATTGCACGGCGCGGACGTCGTCGAGTTCGCGCCCGGCCTCGGCCGGACGGCGCAGGAGATCCTCGCGTACTCGCCCGGCAGCTACATCGGCGTCGAATCCGACGAGACGGCAGCCGAACTGACGCGCAAGGCCATCGCCGGTGGCGGCAGGGTGGTCAGCGGCGAGGCGTCGAAGACCGGACTCGACGACGAGGTCGCCGACGTCGTGGTCGGCGAGGCGATGCTCACCATGCAGACCGACAGACACAAGGTGGAGATCGTGCAGGAGGCCCGCCGGGTGCTCCGGGCAGGCGGCCGGTACGCCATCCACGAACTCGCGATCGAACCCGACGAGGTCGACGACGAGGTCGAGACCGAGATCCGCAAGTCACTCGCGCGCTCGATCAAGGTCAACGCCCGCCCGCTCACCGTGGCGGAATGGCGGAGCCTGTTCGAGAAGAACGGATTCGAGGTCGAGAAGATCGGTTTCGCCCCCATGGCGCTGCTCGAACCCAAGCGCATCCTCGCCGACGAGGGCCTGCCCGGCACGTTGAAGTTCGTCCGCAACGTCCTTCGCGACTCCGACGCCCGCAGCCGGGTGCTCCGGATGCGGTCGACGTTCACGAAGTACAAGAAGCATCTGGTCGCGATCGAAATCGTCGCCACGAAGAAGGAAGCGTGATGAGTACACAGCAGGTCGAGGGCAAGCTCACCCGTATCGAGGGGCTCGCGGAGCTCAACGCGGGTGAGGGGAGCGGGCCGCGCATCGAGAAGCTCGCGGCGGTCACCGGTGCCACCGTGGTACGTCTGTCCTTCCTCTCCGGGCAGACGATGGACGACCACAAGGCCGGCGCTCCGATCCTCGTGCAGGCCGTCACCGGGGACATCTCGTTCAGCACCGCCGACGAGACCGTGTCGCTCGTGCCGGGTACCGCCGTCCACGTCGATGCCGGCATCGTGCACCGTCTCGTCGCGAACGCCGATTCCGTGGTGCAGCTGACGATCCTGCGCTGAGCTGTCACCGATCCCACATCGGCGACGAATGTGCACGTGAGGTGTGCGCGCCCGCGTAGTGTTGCGCCATGGCGGAACGCGGCGCTCGCCCACACGTGCACCCGGTTCGGAGATGGTTGCTGCGCACGGTGCGGCACCTGTTCACACCTCTGCGGCCCGACGACTATCTCGAGATGATCAACCCGCTCTGGACGACCCGCGAACTGCGCGGCCGTGTGGAGCGGGTCGTCCCCGAGGGTGGCGACGCCGCATCGGTGCTCATCCGTCCGGCCTACGAGTGGCGCGGACACGAGCCGGGCCAGTACGTGCGGCTCGGGGTGATCATCGACGGGGTCTACCACTGGCGGGCGTACTCGCTCACCTCCGATCCCGATCCGGTCGACGGGCTCATCAGCGTCACACCCAAACTCGTCGAGAACGGCGTGGTCTCGCCGTACCTGGTCCGCAAACTCGAGCCCGGCGACATCGTCCGCCTCGGTGAGGTCGAGGGCGTGTTCACCCTGCCCGACCCGCTGCCCGCGAAAATGCTGTTCATCAGCGCGGGCAGCGGGATCACGCCGATCATGAGCATGCTGCGCAGCCTCGACCACCGCGACCGCATCGACGACGTCGTCGTCGTGCATTCCGCCCACACCGAGGACGAGGTGATCTTCGGCTCGACCCTGCGCGACCTCGACGATCGGCATCCCGGACTGCGTCTCGAGCTGTGGCTCAGCGGCGACCGCGGCCGCATCACCCCCGCCGACCTGGACGATCTGTGCCCCGACTGGCGCGAACGCGACGCCTTCTGCTCGGGTCCGCGCGACCTGCTCGACGCCCTCGAAGAACACTGGGACGAACACGGTGATCCCGAAAGATTCCACCTCGAACGTTTCCAGCCGATCATCGGTGGGAATGCCGGGAGCGGCGAGGGCGGCACCATCCACTTCCTCGACAGCGAGAAAGAGGTGGAGTGCGACGGGGGAACACCCATCCTGGTCGCAGGCGAGAACGCCGGCCTGAAGTTGCCGTACGGCTGCCGTATCGGCATCTGCCACACGTGTGTCGGAACGCTGAAATCCGGGCAACTCCGGGACCTGCGGACCGACGAGGTGAGCGAGCCCACCGGGGCTGCGGTGCGTACCTGCATCCACACCGCGGAGGGCGACATCGAAATAGAACTGTGAAGCAACCGGCTTCGAAGCAGGGGGCGTCGTGACGAGAAGCATCGACAGGACCGATACCGGGACGCGGGAACCACAGAGCCCGCTCGCGCATCTGAGCGACGACGATCTCGAGCAGATCGCCAAGGAATTCGACGCCATCCACGACGAGGTGTACTCGAGTCTCGGCGACAAGGACCGGCAGTACATCAAGAACGTCATCGCCGCGCAGCGTCAGCTGGTCGTCGCGGGGCGGGTATTGCTCTTCGCGTCGTCGTACAAGCCTGCATGGGTGGCCGGGACGGCCTGTCTCGGAGTGGCGAAGATCCTCGAGAACATGGAGATCGGCCACAACGTCATGCACGGCCAGTGGGACTGGATGAACGATCCGGACATCCACTCGTCGGTGTGGGACTGGGACACCGCCTCCACCGCGGAGGCGTGGAAGCACTCGCACAACTACATCCACCACACGTTCACGAACATCCGCGGTCTCGACAAGGACCTCGGCTACGAGATCATGCGGATCGACCCGCACCAGAAGTGGCACCCCGTCTATCTGGCGCAACCTCTCTACAACGCGCTGCTCACCGTGCTCTTCGAATGGGGTGTGGCGCTGCACGACCTCGATCTCGAGGCGTTGTGGGCCGGTGAGAAGTCGACCGGTCAGGTGATCGAGGAGCTGAAGGGCATCTTCGGCAAGGCCCGCGCGCAGTTCGTCAAGGACTACGTCGGCTGGCCGCTGGTGAGCGCCGCGCTGTTCGGTCTCGCGCAGGTCGCGCTGCAGGGCCGGTTGCCCCAGCCGAAGACCTCGCGTCTGGGTCGACGACTGCGATCGATGAGCAAGGGGCCGATGGGCAAGGGCCGGTCCGGAAAGTTCCGGACCGCAGCCCATCTCGCCGACCGGTATCTGCCCGGCGTCGAGAGGACCTTCCTCGCGACGGTTCTCGCCGACATCACGGCCAATATCATCCGCAACGTGTGGGCGCACGCGATCATCTTCTGCGGGCACTTCCCCGACCAGACCTACACCTTCTCGAAGAAGGAGGTCGAGAACGAGTCGCGCGGAGGATGGTACGTGCGGCAGCTCGTCGGCGCCGCGAACATCGAAGGCACCCCGCTGTTCCACATCCTCAGCGGCAATCTCGGATACCAGGTGGAGCACCACCTGTTCCCCGACATGCCGAGCACCCGTTACGCGGAGGTCGCGCCGAAGGTCAAGGACATCTGCGAGCGCTACGAACTGCCCTACAACTCGGGCAGACTGCGCAAGCAATGGTTCATGGTGCACCGCACCATCGCCCGGCTCGCGTTCCCGGGCGGCAAGCCCCGTCCGAAGCCCGGACCGTATCGTCGTTCGCAGGACCCCACCGGCGGTCCCGTCCCCAGTGAGGCCGCACGGTTCCGCGACCGCCTGCCGGCGGACCACCCCGACGCCGGACCGGAACACGAGGGCGGCGGCGTGAAGGTCGATCCGCCACCCCGCTGATCACTCCGGAGCCTCGGAGTCAGGACGCCCGGTAGGCCTTCCAGCCGCCGAACTCGGTGATGTCCACCGCGTCGGCGGCTGCGTCCTGCGTGCACCCGAAGCCGACGACCCACCGTCCGTCCGCCAGTTCGACACTCGTCAACGTCATCGGGGCGGGCAGCGCAGCGAGGAACCGGCCCAGACCGGCCTCCGACAACCGGAACAGTTCACCGACGATCGCGGCGCCTTCGCCCGGTGCGTGACGCACCAGTCCCGGCTTCGGCGGCGTCGTGTTCAACGCGGCGAGGCGGTACGCGTCGGAGGTGTACACCTCCTCGACGAAACGAGCCCCGAGTTCCTCGAGCTGGAAGTGCAGCGGCTGACCGCTCAGGTGTGCTCCGAAGACCGCGAGTTCGACGCCGGACTCGACGACGCGCGGCGCATCCACACCGTTCAGCACGGCCGCGACGTCCACGGCTACCTGGTCGCCGAAGGCCGGGACCACGACCATGACCCCGAACGGCTCGCCGGCCGCCGTGGGCGCGCCCGGAACGGCCACCGCCGCCATGTCCAGCAGGTTGCAGAAGTTCGTGTAGGTGCCCATCCGACGATTGATGGCGATCGGATCGGCCTGCACCGCGGCGATCGTCGGATGTTCCGTCGTCGTCGGGAGCAGCAACCCGTCGAACCCGGCGAACAGTTCACTCGCGAACGCCTTCACGTGGGTGAGGGTGTCGAGGTCCTCGACGAGTTCGTAGGCGGCGGGCTTCTTCGCCCCGGCGACGATCGCGGCGACGGTGGGATCTGCGCCCGCCGGTGCCGTCGACAGGAACTCGCCGACAGCCGTGTAACGCTGGGCCACGACGGCACCGTCATACAGGAGCAGGGCCGCGTCGAGCAGCGGTGAGACATCCACTGCCGCGATCTCGATGCCGGACTCGCGTGCCGCGGCCACCGTGCGGGTGAAGGCGTCGCGGTATTCCTCGCACAGCGCCTCGAGGTCCTCGGCGCGCGGCACCGCGACGCGCAGGGTGTTCGGCGCGGCGAGTCGCACATCCGCGGGCCAGGTCCGGCTGCGCGGGTCGCGGGGTTCGGGTCCGGCCATGATTCGGACGGCGGTCGCCGCCAGGTCCAGCGACGTGGCGAAGACCGTGAGGCAGTCGTAGTCGACGCAGGCCGGGACCACACCGTGCGCCGGGATCACGCCGAGAGTGGCCTTGATGCCGACGATTCCGTGTAGCGCGGCGGGGACGCGTCCCGAACCGGCCGTGTCGGTGCCCAGTCCGATGTCGGCGATGCCGAGCGCCACCGCGGCTGCCGAACCGGAACTCGAACCGCCCGAGACCTTCTCGGGATTCCACGCGCACCGCACCGCCCCGTAGGGGCTGCGGGTGCCGACGAGGCCGGTGGCGAACTGGTCGAGATTGGTCTTGCCCAGCACGACGGCGCCGGCGGCGACCAGACGCTCGACACCCGAAGCGGTTTCCTCCGGGACGTACGCGAACTCGGGACATGCCGCGGTGGTGGGGATTCCTGCGACGTCCACGTTGTCCTTGACCGCCACGACCAGACCGGCGAGAGGAAGCGACTCACCGGCGGCGACCCGCGCGTCCACGGCGGCGGCGTCGGCGAGGAGATCGTCGGCGCTGCGCAGCGTGATCCACACCTCGGGTCGGTCCACCTCGTCGATGCGGCCCAGTGCGGCACGAACGCGATCGGTGGCGGACACCCTCACCGAGGGGGCGGGCGCCGTGAATCCGACACCCGGGTTGTCGAGGGTACTGCCGATGCTCATCAGACTGCTCCGATCACGAGAAGGGGGGTCCCGGGTGCAACCTTCGTGCCCGGGCTCACGAGAACTTTCAGGACCGTGCCGGTGGTCTCCGACGGCACGGGCATCTCGAGCTTCATCGCCTCGAGGATCACCGCGGTGTCCCCGGCGGCGACGGTGTCGCCCTCGGCGACCTCCACGCGCCACACGTTGCCGACCATCGGCGCCTCGACGACGACGGCGCCGGGCGGCATCCCGTCGAGGGGGTCACCGACGGTGGACATCTCGATCGGTTCGCTGTCGACGCGGTCGAACTCTCCGGCCTCGAGCCAGGCCTGCTTCTCCGCGTCGAACGCGCGGGACTGCGCGGCATGGAAGGCGTCGATGGAGTCGGCGTTGTCCTCGAGGAAACGCAGGTGGTCGGCGAGAGCGAAGGTGCCGTCGGAGATGTCGGCGTCGAACCGGCCCGCCTTCGCCGCGGCCCGGTGCTCGAGCAACTGCTCGGGCGTCACCGCCTCCCAGACGATGCGGTCGAAGAACCGGAACAACCACGGCTTGTCCTCCTCGAACGGCCCCGTCTGCCGGTAGCCCGACCAGATGGGGATCGTCCGTCCGACCATCTGGTATCCACCGGGCGATTCCATGCCGTAGACGCACAGGTACTTGCCGCCGATGCCCACCGCATCGGACGGCGTCCACGTGCGGGCCGGGTTGTACTTCGTCGTGACCAGCCGGTGCCGCGGATCGAGCGGAACGGCCAGGGGCGCACCGAGATAGACGTCGCCGAGACCGAGGACCAGATATTCGGCGTCGAAGACGGTGTCGCGGACCTGCTCGACCGAGTCGAGACCGTTGATGCGCCGGATGAACTCGGTGTTCGACGGGAGCCAGGGCGCCTCGTCGCGCACCCCGCTGCGGTAGCGCGAGATGGCCTCGGCGATGGACGGGTCGTCGAACGACAGCGGCAAGCGGACGGTGCGGCTCGGCACCACCAGATCGCGCGTCGCGGGCAGTTCCGTCTCGAGATCCTGCAACACCCCGAGCAGGCGGTACTGCGGCAGCACGTCGGGATCGAAGTGGATGTGCAGCGAACGCACCCCGGGTGTGACGTCGACGATGCCGGGCAGACGCGTGGCGGCCAGCGCCTCCGACAGTGCGTGCACCCGCATACGCAGACCGAGATCGAGCACCATCTCGCCGTATTCGACGAGGATGTTGTCGTCGCCGCCGCGCAGGTACACGACCTCGGGATGGTCCAGGAACGGCTCGATGCGACCGAGGCGCCCACCATCGGGTGCGCTCTGCCGGGCGACCGGCGGGAGGTCGGCGCCGCGGGCTGCACTGTTGCGCAGTTCGACGGCCCCCTCGTCGGTGACCGGCACGAACCGCAGCGAGTCGCCGGGGCGGATCTGGCCGAGCTTCCAGCGGTGGCCGGAGACCACGGTGAGCGGGCACGCGAAACCACCGAGACTCGGACCGTCCGGGCCGAGCAGGATCGGGGTGTCGCCGGAGACGTTGAGCGCGCCGACGCTGTACGGATTGTCGTGCAGGTTCGACGGGTGCAGACCGGCGTCGCCACCGTCGGTGCGCGACCAGGTGGGCTTCGGGCCGTCGAGCCGGATGCCGGTGCGGTTGGCGTGCGTCTGCACCGTCCACGTCGCGTCGTAGAACTGCTGCAGGTCGTCGGCGGTGAAGTAGGCCGGGGCCGGCTGCGGGCCCTCGGTCACCGCGAGATGCCAGGTGTGTCCGAAGGCGGGGCGGATCCCGGTGGGGACCGCCGCCGGATCGGTGAGTGTCTCGCCGGACGCGAGACCGAGCACGTCGCCGGTCGCGAGCGCCCTGCCGGTCGGCCCACCGAAGCCGCCGAGCGTGAACGTCGATGCGCTGCCGTGATAGAGCGGCACGTCGAGTCCGCCGCGGACCGCGACATAGGTGCGCAGACCGGCGTCGACGGGGGCGGCGACCTCGAGAACGGAGCCGGCCGGGACCTCGACGGGCTCCCACATCGGCACCGGCACACCGTCGACGGTGACCTCGGCGGGGGCGCCCGTGACACACACGATCGTCGGATCGGAGAACTCGAGGCGCGGGCCGAGCAGGGTGCATTCGAGACCGGGTGCGCCCGCGGGGTTGCCGACGGCGACGTTCGCGGCGCGGAAGGAGAGATCGTCCATCGGGCCGGACGGCGGAATCCCGACCTCCCACAGTCCGATCCGCCCCGGGAAGTCCTGGACGGTCGTCATCGTGCCGGCGCGCAGCACGTCGATGCGACGTCCGGCAGGGTGGATGTCCGCCAGCGTCGTGGTGACATGCTCCGCGTCGAGAACCGTTGCCTCGGAGCAGATCCTGCGCAACTGTGACAGGTTCGTCTGCACGCCGTGGATCCGGGTGTCGTCGAGTGCCTCCGCCAACCCGGCGAACGCCGTGCGCCGCGACTCGCCGCGCACGATCACCTTCGCGAGCATCGGGTCATAGAAGGTGCCGACCTCGGTGCCCGTGTCCACCCACGTCTCGACACGGGTGTGGGCGGGGAACTCGACGTGGGTGAGCAGACCCGCGCTCGGCCGGTGGTCGCGTCCCGGATCCTCCGCGTACACACGGGCTTCCACGGCGTGCGCGGTGATCTCGGGTCCGGAATCGGGCACGCCGTCGAGCATGCTGTCGTCGCCGCGCGCGAGACGCAGCATCCACTCGACGAGGTCGACGCCCGTGACCTCCTCGGTGACCGGATGCTCGACCTGCAGTCGGGTGTTCATCTCGAGGAAGGACACCTCGCCGCGGTCGACGTCGTAGACGAATTCGACCGTGCCCGCCGATCGGTACCGCACCGACGACGCGAGAGCGCGTGAGCACGAGAGCATCTGCTCGACGATGTGGTCGGGGAGGTTCGGCGCGGGCGCTTCCTCGACGACCTTCTGGTTCCGGCGCTGCAACGAGCAGTCGCGGGTGCCGAGGCTGATCGTCCGGCCGTGCCCGTCGCCGAAGACCTGCACCTCCACGTGCCGGGCGCGGGGGACGAACCGTTCGAGGAAGACACCGGAGGACGAGAAGTTCGCCGTGGCGAGCCGGATGACGCGTTCGTACGCCCCACGCAGGTCGTCGGCGCTGTGGCAGGCCTGCATCCCGATACCGCCGCCCCCGCCGACGGCCTTGAGCATCACGGGATAGCCGATGTCCTCGGCCGCGGCGAGCGCGTCGTCGAGCGAATCGAGCAGGCCGCTACCGGGGACGAGGGGCGCGCCCACCGCGCGGGCGGCCTCACGGGCGGTGTGCTTGTCGCCGAAGACGCGCAACTGGTCGGGGGTCGGCCCGACGAAGGCGATTCCCGCACCTTCGCAGGCAGCGGCGAATTCGGCGTTCTCCGAGAGGAATCCGTAACCGGGATGGATCGCTCCCGCACCGGTGGCCAGGGCCGCCTCGACGACGAGATCGGCCCGCAGGTAGGACTCGGCTGCGGGAGCCGGGCCGAGCCGGACCGCGAGGTCGGCGAGTTCGACATGTGCGGCCGCTGCGTCGGCGTCCGAGTAGACCGCAACAGTCTTCAGACCCAGCTTGTGCGCGGACCGCATGATGCGGCACGCGATCTCACCGCGGTTGGCGACCAGCAGGGTGTCGAAGGCGAAGGTCGAGGGGACCGACGCTTCTGTATACGTCTTTGTGGACATGGCTGTATACGCTATGGACCAGCAATGACGCCGCTGTGACGTTGTGTAACAGCCTTGTTAGGGATCGCGCCGCCGGCCGGATGCCGGCCGGTGCGGACGGATCAGAAGTCGCGTTCGATCCGCAGCACCCCGATGGTCGTGGCGAGAGCGTCGTACTGCGTGACCAGCAGGCAGAACTCGATGAGCCTGCGGTCGTCGTAGAACTGCGTGAGCGACGCCCACGTCTCGTCGGACAGATTCTTCGTCGCCATGAGTTCGTCGACGGCGAGGAGAAGTGCGCGATGCCTCGCCTGCCAGCCGGGAGCATCAGGTCCGGCGACGATACGCTCGCGCACCTCGTCGGTGATGCCGGCACGACGACCCAGGCGGGTGTGGTGGTCGAATTCGTAACCGCACTCGCGCAGATGCGCGACGCGCAGGATGACCATCTCCGATTCGAACCGGCCGAGTCGGCCGAACGGCATGAGCATGCCGGCGTAGTGCAACCACCCGCGGAACAGTCGTCCGGTGCGGCCGAGGGTGCTGAACAGGTGGGCATCAGAGGTGCCGCCGGCGGCGGACAGGGCCTTCCATGTCACCCAGTTGATCGGGCCGAGTTCCTTGAAACGTCCGGGCGGGATGCGGGGTGTCATGAGCGCCAGTGTGCCGCACCGGACCCGTCCGGTCACGTGACACGACCGGAAGTGTCAGTCTCGGACGGCGCGGGCCATCCGGGCGAAGGCGCGTGCCTCCTCGGCCCGGCGCACGACCACCGATCGCGAAGTGTCGATGTGAGCGAGCAGCAGGTCGTGGGCGTCGTCGAGCTTGTCGGCGAGGACCAGCTCGGCGACCTCGATGTGCTCGTCGACGGTCGCGACGATGCGGTCGGGGGTCAGATAGTCGAACATCCGCACCGGGCGTACCTTCGCGTTCACCGAGGCCAGCGCGTCGCACAGCGCACGGTTGCCGGAAGCGGCGAGCAGCGTCATGTGGAAGCGCTCGTCGAGCGTGACGAACCCGGCGTCGGGCTCGGGCGGCTCCTCGCGGATCTCGTACCAGCGGTCGAGTTCGGGACCGAGGACGTCGGCATCGTGCCGCACCGACTCGCCGTCGAGCGCGCGGCGGATCCCGCGCAGCTCCAGCGTGGTCCGCAGCTCGTACAGGTCGGCGAGGTCGTCGAAGCGCGGACGGTAGGGGTACAGCCCCTGGTCGCGGCGTTCGACGAGTCCGTCGGAGACCAATCGGGCGAGGGCTTCGCGCACCGGTGTGCGCGACACCCCGTACTGCTCGGCGAGGCGTTCTTCACTGAGTCGTTCGTCGGGGGAGGGGGTCCCGGACATCAGACGATCGCGCAGGGCCTTGTAGACCC
Source organism: Rhodococcus shunpengi (assembly GCF_048381395.1). Lineage (NCBI taxonomy): Bacteria > Bacillati > Actinomycetota > Actinomycetes > Mycobacteriales > Nocardiaceae > Rhodococcus > Rhodococcus shunpengi. The sequence continues at coordinate 129,009 of NZ_JBLWIU010000011.1, read as the reverse complement.
TCTCGCGCCGTGTGTCGGCGGCCATCAGATCGCCATCGCCGCACGGACGGTGGAGGCGGCGTCGACACCACCGTCACCCGTCGAGGTGATGCGCCCGGATTCGAGGACGTAGTAGTGCAGGGCGTTGTCGAGGGCGAAACCGATGTGCTGTTCGACGAGCAGCACCCCGAGGTCGCCGCTGCGGCCGAGTTCGACGATGGTGTTCTCGATCTCGGCGACCACCGACGGCTGGATGCCCTCGGTGGGCTCGTCGAGGATGAGCATGCGCGGCTCGGTGATCAGGGCGCGGGCGATGGCGAGCTGCTGGCGCTGACCACCGGAGAGCAGGCCGGCCCGCCGGTCCAGCAGCGGGACGAGGGCGGGGAACAGATCGAGCATGTCGGCGACCAACTGTCGGCCGTTGCGCCGCGTGTCGGCGACGACCTGCAGGTTCTCACGGCAGGTGAGCTGCCCGAAGGACTGCTGCCCCTGGGGGACGTAGGCCAGACCGCGGGTGACCCGCGCGGACGGTCGCAGCGACGTGATGTCCTCACCGTCGAAGAGGATCTTCCCCTTCGTGGCGGGCAGCAGGCCGACGGCGGCGCGCAGTAGCGTGGTCTTGCCGGCACCGTTGTGGCCCATGACCGCGACGGTCTTCCCGGTCGGGACGGTGAGGGAGATGCCGTGCAGGATCTCGGTGCGACCGTAACCGGCGCGGACGTCGACGAGTTCGAGCATCATGCCTCCTGGGGAGCGGTGGCGGTCCCGAGGTAGACCTCCTGGACCTGCGGGTCGTTCTGGACCTGGTCGACGGTGCCGTCGGCGATGACCTTGCCGCGGGCGAGGACGGTGACAGAGGTGGCGAAGGCGCGCATGAAGTCCATGTCGTGCTCCACGACGACCACCGTGCGCTGCGCACCGATGCGGCGCAGCAGCTGCCCGGTCTCCTCGCGTTCGTCGTGGCTCATGCCGGCGACGGGTTCGTCGAGGAGCAGCACGTCGGCGTTCTGCACGAGCAGCATGCCGATCTCGAGCCACTGCTTCTGCCCGTGGGCGAGGATGCCCGCGGGGGTGTCGCGGTGGGTGGTCAGGCCGATCGTCTCGAGCGCTTCCTCGATCTCGGGCAGCACGTCCCTGCGGCGACGCAACAACTGCCACGGGGAGCGGCCCGCCCCGGCGGCGATGTCGAGGTTCTGCAGGACCGACAGCTCCTCGAAGACCGAGGCGGTCTGGAAGGTACGGCCCACGCCGAGGCGCGCGATCTTGTGGGTCTTCTTGCCGAGCAGTTCGACGCCCGACTTGGTGATCGAGCCGGTTGCCGGGACCAGGCCGGTGACGGCGTCGACGAGGGTCGTCTTGCCGGCGCCGTTGGGGCCGATGAGGAACCGCAGGTCGCCCTGGAGGAGGGTGAGGTCGACGCCGTCGACGGCGGTGAAGCCGTCGAAGGTGACACGCAGGTCGCGGATCTCGAGGTAGTCGCTGCTCATTCCGGCGTTGCCGCCGTAGACGGGTTTGCTCATCGCACGGGCTCCATCTCGGGAAGGTCGGCGGGCTCGGGTTCGGCCGGCGGTGTGGGTTCCGCCGGGGTGGCGCGGCGGCGCCGGCGGAGCAGGGTGATCACCCCGGCGAGGCCGGCGGGGAAGAAGCCGACGACGACGATGAACAGCAGGCCCTGCGCGTAGGTCCAGGCAGAGGGGAAGTTCTCCGACAGGGTGGTCTGTGCCCACGCCACGCCCACCGCGCCGAGGACCGGGCCGAGCAGCGTGGTGCGTCCGCCGATGGCGACACCGATGAGGAACGCGATGGACGGGACGATGCCGACGTCGGCGGGGGAGATGATGCCGACGATGGGCACGAACATCGCACCGGCGATGCCGGCGAAGAAGGCGGCGACGGTGTAGGCGGCCACCTTGATCAGGGCGGGGTCGTAGCCCAGGAAGCGGACCCGCTCCTCCTGGTCGCGGACCGCGACGAGCAGTTCGCCGTAGCGGGACTGCATGAGCTGGCGGGTCGCGGCGACGACGAGCAGCAGGATCGCGGCGACGATGAAGAACAGCATCCGCTTGTTGACCGGATCGGACAGGTCGTAGCCGAAGAAGGTGCGGAAACGGTTGAGACCGTTGGACCCTCCGGTGGACTGCTGGCCGACGAGGAGGATCGCGAAGGCCGCGGCCAGTGCCTGGGAGAGGATGGCGAAGTAGGCGCCCTTGACGCGGCGGGCGAACACACCGAAGCCGAGCAGGGCGGCGATCAGGGCCGGCACGATCAGGATCGCCAGCAGCGTGACGGCGGGGGAGGCGAACGGCACCCAATAGGCGGGTAGTTCGCGGATGCCCGCGATCTGCATGAAGTCGGGGACCGTGTCGCCGCGGAGTTCGGCGTCGGAGATCTTCAGGTGCATCGCCATGATGTAGGCGCCGAGGCCGAAGAAGACACCCTGGCCGAGGGTGAGCATGCCACCGCGACCCCAGGCCAGGCCGATGCCGACGGCGACGATCGCGAAGCACAGGAACTTGCCGAGCAGGCCGAGACGGAAATCGGAGAGGACGGCGGGGGCGAGACCGAACAGGACGATCGCGGCGATCGCGAATCCGCTTGCTGTGCGTACGGGTCCGGGTTTCGTGAAGTTGCGGACCGGGAATGTCGACGACATCAGACCAGGCTCCTCGTCTTGACGGCGAACAGGCCCTGCGGACGGACCTGCAGGAAGATCACGATGAGCACGAACACGATGACCTTCGCGATCGACGCGGTCGTGGAGTACTCGATGAACGAATTGAGCAGGCCCAGTGCGACGGCCGCGAGCACCGCGCCTTCGATGCGGCCGAGACCGCCGATGACGACCACGAGGAAGGCGTCGATGAGGTAGGACTGGCCGATCGTCGGGCTGGTCGAGCCGATGAGTGTCAGGGCCACACCGGCGAGGCCGGCGAGACCGGAGCCGAGGAAGAAGGTCGTGATGTCGGTGCGGCGCGACGAGATGCCCACCGTCTCGGCGAGATCGCGGTTCTGCACGACGGCGCGGATCCGTCGTCCCATCGGCGTGTACTTCATCGACGCGATCAGGGCGACCACGCAGACCACGGCGAGGGCGAGGATGAACAGGCGGGTCTTCGGGACGACGGCCCCGAAGATCTCCACGCCGCCGGAGAGCCAGGACGGTGCGACGACGTTGACGGCGGGAGCGCCGAAGATGTCGCGGGCGGCCTGCTGGAGCAGCAGGCCCACACCGAAGGTGACCAGCAGGGTGTCGAGCGGGCGGTGGTACATGCGGCGGATGAGGGTGACCTCGAGGATCACGCCCATCACGCCGCCCACCAGGAAACCGACGAGGAGGGAGACGAACAGGGACACCCCGGCCGACGAGATCACCTGCTGTACGACGAACGCCGTGTAGCTGCCGGCCATGATGAATTCGCCGTGGGCCATGTTGATCACGCCCATCTGGCCGAACGTCAGCGACAGCCCCAGCGCTGCCAGCAACAGGATCGATCCGATACTCAATCCTGTGAAGAGCTGTCCTACAAGGACATCCATGTCGTCTCCCTCTTCGGCTTCCGCGCTCAGTTACCGGACAGGCCCGACGCCCAGTCGTAGGACTCGAGGTACGGGTCGGGCTCGATGGCGCCGTCGGACTCCCAGACGGTGTAGATCAGGCCGTCGCCACGGATCTCACCGATGCGGGCGGTCTTGGTGATGTGGTGGTTGTCGCCGTCGATGGTCACGGTGCCCTCGGGGGCGTCGAAGGTCACGCCGTCGGCGGCTTCGATGACGTCGTCGACCTCGAAGGACTCGGCCTTCTCGACGGTGTTCTTCCACAGGTAGACCGAGGTGTAGGCGGCTTCCATGGGATCGGAGGTCGGCTTGTTCGCGCCGTACTTCGCCTTGTACGCCTCGACGAAGGAGGTGTTCTCGGGGGAGTCGACGGTCTGGTAGTAGTTCCACGCGGTGAGCTGGCCCTCGATGTTCTGTGCACCGATGCCACCCACTTCCTCCTCGGCGATGGACACCGACACGACCGGCATATCCTTCGCGTTGAGGCCGGCGTTGGTGTACTCGCGGAAGAATGCGACGTTGGAGTCGCCGTTGAGGGTGTTGAACACCGCGTCGGCGTCGGCGGTGCGCACCTTGTTGACGATGGTGGAGAAGTCGGTGGAGCCGAGCGGGGTGTAGTCCTCGCCCTTGATCTCGATGCCGTTGGCCTCCGCGTACGCCCTGATGATGCGGTTGGCGGTCTGCGGGAAGACGTAGTCGCTACCGACGAGGTAGAGCGACTTCACGCCCTGTTCCTTCAGGTAGTCCAGGGCGGGCACGATCTGCTGGTTGGTGGTCGCGCCGGTGTAGAAGATGTTCGACGACGACTCGAGGCCCTCGTACTGGACGGGGTAGTACAGCAGCGCGTTGCGGTCCTCGAAGACCGGCAGCATCGCCTTGCGGCTCGACGACGTCCAGCCGCCGAACACCGCTGCGACGCAGTCGGATCCGATGAGCTTCTCGGCCTTCTCCGCGAACACCGTCGGCTCGGATGCGCCGTCCTCGGAGACGATCTCGATCTGTTTGCCGAGCACACCGCCGTCGGCGTTGATCTCCTCGACGGCCAGCGCGATCGAGTCGCGGACGGTGACCTCGGAGATGGCCATCGTGCCCGACAGGGAGTTGAGCGAGCCGACCTTGATGGTGTCGCCCGAGGTGTCGACGCACGACGCAGCACCGGAGGCGGTCGTGCTGCCCTCGTCACCCGCGCGGCTTCCGCAGGCGGACAGCACGAGTCCGACTGCGACGAGTGCTGCGGGGGCCGCGATGGCGCGGGTGGCGAGCCTGGACCTGACAACAGACATGTAGAGCCCTTCCTTCGAAGGTGTGGCCGGAGAGGACCCCGGTGTATCCGGGAGGCGTATACAGCGCTGTATCCGTGAGGCCACACAGTAGAAGGGAGTTGTTGCGCGGGAATATCTTCCGGTCACGGTCTCGTGACACAGATTTCGCGGGTGTTACAAAGTGCGCACAAGCAGCAGCTACGGACTTCGCCATCCGCTACGGCAATTTGCGGTAGCGGATAGCTGAAGGTGTAGCGAACTGTTTGTCCACAGGGGCCGGGATCATCCACAGGCGACGCGAATACCGGTGTTCGCACCGGATCTGCGTCACGACGATCGGGCACGGTGGTCCGCATGCGACCGACGCCTTTCCTGCGGACCACCGCTCTCGCCTCCGGGATGACCGACTCCGAAATCCGTCGTGCAGTACGCGCCGGCGAACTCGAGCGACTCGAACCCGGCATCTACCTCCACAGCGACGACTCCCTCGACGAACTCGATCGCTATCGCGTGCGCGTGCGATCCGTCGGGGCAGTGCTCGCGCCCGGCACAGTGGTCAGCCACGAGTCTGCCGCAGTCCTGTACGGGCTCGCCCTGTGGAAGCCCGATCTCACGCGGGTCCACGTCACTCGCGACAGATCGGGTGGCGGTCGGAGGGACGCGAACCGTCACCTGCACGTCGCCCCTCTTCGTCCTCACGATCTGTCGGAGGTCGCGGGCATACCGTGCACCTCGCTCGCCCGGACCGTCGTGGACCTCGCCTGCACACTCGACTTCGACGAAGCAGTGATCGCCGGTGATTGCGCTGCGGCTCTCGATGCGGAGTTCGGCTCCGCGCTGCTGTGCTGTCTCGACGAGTCCGGGCCGCGTCGAGGTATCGCTGCCGCGCGACGCGTGGCTGCATTTCTCGACGGTCGCAGCGAGAGTCCGGGGGAGTCGTTGAGTCGCATCCGGATGCATCAGGCCGGCATGCCCGCACCGACGCTCCAGAAGGAGATACGAACACCCGACGGGCAGTTCGTCGCCCGGGTCGACTTCCTCTGGGAGGACGAAGGAGTCGTCGGTGAGTTCGACGGGATGGGCAAGTACGACGAGGGAGGTGTCGAGGCCCTGCGGAACGAGAAGCGACGGGAGGACGCCTTGCGCGACCTCGGCTTCGAAGTGGTCAGGTGGACGTGGCCCGAACTGTTCCGGTTCGACGTCGTCCGCGCTCGCTTCGACCGTGCCGTCGCCCGTGCGCGGCGGTAACCGCTACCTTCTCGGCCATCCGCTACAGCGAATCGCGGTAGCTGATGGCAAAACCTGTAGCTGATGCGTCAGGCGGGGTCGAGGACCGAGCCCATCACGCGCTCGACTGCGATCTCGATGACGACGCGGCGGGGGTTGGGGCGGGGTTCGCGGTAGCGGGCGGCGTAGCGACGCTCGCCCTCGCGGACGTCGGCCGGCTCGCGGGTCACGCGGGCCGGGCCCTCGAGGGTGAGCCAGCGACCGCCGTCGACCTGGCTGACGACGGCGTAACCCCCGCGTTCGACGTTGAGGGTCTTCTGGGAGCCCTCGAAGGTGATGACGCGGGCGAGGCCGGCCTCGCCGTCCCACGTGAACCCGACGGCGACGACGTGCGGCGAGCCGTCCTTGCGAAGGGTCGTGAGCGTCGCGAGGTGGTACTCGGACAGGAACTCGAGTGCCTTCGCGCCTATCGCGTCGGGGGTGCGTGCCATGCGACGAGCCTACCGACGCTCAACGCACCAGATACGGCGAGACCGACGAGCGGTGCTCGTTGATGTCGATCTCCTTGCCCAGGGGCGGGAAGGCACGCTGCGGGCAGTTCATGCGCTCGCACACGCGGCAACCCGAGCCGATCGGCGTGCCGGGGTTGGACTCGTCGAGGTCGAGACCGTCGGCGTAGACGAGGCGATGCGCGTGCCGCAGTTCGCAGCCGAGACCGATCGCGAAGGTCTTCGACGGCTGACCGTAGCGTGCGGCGCGACGCTCGACCGTGCGCGCGACCCACAGATAGCGACGACCGTCGGGCATCTGTGCGATCTGCGTCATGATCTTGCCGGGATAGGCGAAGGTCTCGTAGACGTTCCACAGCGGGCACGTGCCGCCACTGGTGGAGAAGTGGAAACCGGTGGCGGACTGTCGCTTCGACATGTTCCCCGCGCGGTCGACGCGCACGAACGAGAACGGGACGCCCCGCAGCTTCGGACGTTGCAGAGTCGACAAACGGTGCGCGATCGTCTCGTAGCTGACGCCGTAGAAGGCCGACAGACGCTCGACGTCGTAGCGGAAGTCCTCGGCGATCTCGTGGAACTGTGTGTACGGCAGGATCAGTGCGGCCGCCCAGTAGTTGGCGAGCCCGAGCCGGGCCAACGCCCGCGAGGCGTCGCTCGTGAACGAACCCTCCGCAACGAGGCGGTCGATGAGCTCCCCGCACTCCAGGTACGCGAGTTCGATGGCCAGCTTGAAGACCTGCTGCCCACCGGACAGCTGCGGCGCGACTTCGAGGACACGGGTCTCGGGGTCGTAGCGGTGCAGGATGTTCTCGCCCAGATCGATGCGCTTGACGATCTGCACGTCGTGGACCGTCGCCATGCGGCGGGCGATCTCGCCGCCGACGTCGCCGCGGTGGAACCGGATGCGATCGGCCAGTTCCTCTGCCGCGGTGTCGAGATCGTGCAGGTAGTTCTGCCGCTGGTAGAAGTAGTCGCGCACCTCTTCGTGCGGCATGGTGATCGCCCCGCTGCCGCTGCCGTCGCTGTACCTCTCCTCGGTCGCGACGGCGAGCTGCGCGGTGGTGTTGCGGAAGCGCCGGTGGAGATTGACCATTGCGCGCGCCAGAGTGGGATGGGCTGCAACCATCTCGGCGATCTCCTGCGCGTCGGCCTCGATGCCCATCTCCTGGTCGAGCGCGACCTCCCGCATCTCCGCGATCAGACGGGTGTCGTCCTGCGAGGAGAAGAAGGTGGCGTCCACCCCGAAGACCTCGCTGATGCGCAGCAGGACGGGCACGGTCAGGGGCCGGACGTCGTGCTCGATCTGGTTGAGATAACTTGCCGAGATCTCGAGGGTCTTGGCGAGCGCAGCCTGGCTGAGTCCTCGCTCGGTGCGTAGCTGCCGCAACCGGGCGCCTACATAGGTCTTGGCCATTCGCCCAGGGTAGAACTGCCTCGCAGCCTTCGCAAGGTGGCGTTCGCAGCGTGTTAATCGACGGGCACCGGTGGAGCCTCGAGACCGAACCACGAGCCCGGCGCGAACGCTTCGAAGTGGATCGACCCCGGGGACAGGCCCGACGCGACGAGATCGGAGCGGATCGCACGCATGAACGGGATCGGACCGCACACGTAGGTGCGGGCGTCGCCCGGAATCGTCAGCCCGGACAGGGGAGTTCGCCCGTCGCTGCGGATCTCGTCGTACTCGGTGTAGCGCACGTGCAGCCGGGCGTCCGGCAACGAGTCGACCAGGATGCCGATCTCGGTCCGGTGCGGTTGCTCGTAAGGGGTGCGGTCGATGTGGACGACGTCGACGCTCCGGCCGTCGCCTCGGGACTGCATGTCGCGCAGCGCCGCGACGGTCATCGTCACGCCCACGCCCGCCGAGACGAGCAGCAGCGGTTCGCTGCCCCGATCGACCACGACGCTGCCGAAGGGCGGCGACACGAGGAGGTGATCGTCGACGCGCAGGCCGTCGCAGAGCACGGGGGAGACGAGTCCGTCCGGCACGCGCTTGACGGTGACGGCCCACTCGCCGCTCACCCTGCCGGGGAACACGGTGTACTGGCGGATCTGCTCGGAGCCGTCGGACAGCGCGACCCGCACCGAGATGTACTGGCCGGGAAGGAAGGCCGGCAGCGGTTCACCGTCGACGGAACGGAGGTGGAGGGTGGCCGCGTGCGCGCCGTCGTACTCGTGCTCGGTGACGACCACACGACGCCAGATGTCGCCGGGCGCCACACCGGCCCGCCGGTACAGCTCCGTCTCCTGCTCGACGAGCGAGTTCGCCATCAGCGTGTACACCTCGTGCCAGGCCACGGCGACCTGCGGTGTGACGGCGTCACCGAGCACCTCGGCGATCGCGGCGAACAGGTGCGTCCGCACGATCCCGTAGTGCGCTGCCTGCACACCGAGGGACGCGTGCTTGGCGGCGATCCGCTCCATGATGGGGTCGATGTCGGTTGGTGCATGGGTGACCAGCAGTGATGCGAAGGCGGCGACCGAGTCGGCGAGTGCCCGTTGCTGGGTTCCGTTCGCCTGGTTGGTGCGGTTGAAGGTGTCCCGCAGTGACGGGACGGCCCGGAAGAGCCGGTTGTAGAAGACACGTGAGATCGTGCCGATCTCGGCGCCGACCACCGGCAGGGTCGCTTCGACGATCGACCGCGACGTACTCGAGAGAATGTCGACTCCTCGTGTTCGGGGGGCTGTTCGGCGGGGCCCGACACACGAAGGCACTACGACGCGCCGGCCCCGATCCGGCCCGAGACATGTTACGGGTGGGATTCGAGAGGTCAATGGGGATCACAGCGGGCGGTCGGCTCCTGTGAAGGCAGTCACAGGCAGGTGTCCGATCCGTCCCGCACTGGGTGATTCGGCGGGGTGGGGTGTTTCGGCGCGGGGGCCGGGTGGTAGCGGCAAAAGCCGAGGTAGTTGCTACTCGCGGGTAATAAACCTGTGTCCGATTCGGGTAGTTGGACCGACCATCGATTAGCAATCTTCGCAATGCCTGCAACGAAAATAGCCGAGATTGGCATTAGCAACAGGTAGACGGGCTTTTTGGTCTGTGTCATTGTCGTTCTTGTACATCCGAACGGCACGCAAAGGATGTGAAGTCGTACACGCGTACTGCTTCATCCCGAGCGGGGCAGATCTAGAGAGTGGAGATTTGATGTCGACCACCGGCACCCCGAGGACTGCAGAAGAGATCCAGAAGGATTGGGACACCAATCCGCGCTGGAAGGGGATCACCCGCAACTACACCGCCGAGCAGGTCGCCAAGCTGCAGGGCAATGTCGTCGAGGAGGCCACCCTCGCCCGCCGCGGTTCCGAGATCCTGTGGGACCTCGTCAACAACGAGGACTACATCAACTCGCTGGGCGCCCTCACCGGTAACCAGGCGGTCCAGCAGGTCCGCGCCGGCCTGAAGGCCATCTACCTCTCCGGTTGGCAGGTCGCAGGCGACGCCAACCTGTCCGGCCACACCTACCCGGACCAGTCGCTGTACCCGGCGAACTCGGTTCCGCAGGTCGTCCGCCGCATCAACAACGCGCTGCTGCGCGCCGACGAGATCGCCAAGGTCGAGGGCGACACCTCCGTCGACAACTGGCTCGCTCCGATCGTCGCCGACGGTGAGGCCGGCTTCGGTGGTGCCCTCAACGTCTACGAGCTGCAGAAGGCCATGATCGCGGCCGGCGTCGCCGGTTCGCACTGGGAGGACCAGCTCGCGTCGGAGAAGAAGTGCGGCCACCTCGGTGGCAAGGTGCTCATCCCCACGCAGCAGCACATCCGCACCCTGACCTCGGCTCGCCTCGCGGCCGACGTCGCGGACGTTCCGACCGTGGTCATCGCCCGCACCGACGCCGAGGCCGCGACCCTCATCACCTCCGATGTCGACGAGCGCGACCGCCCGTTCATCACCGGTGAGCGCACCGCCGAGGGCTTCTACCACGTCAAGAACGGCATCGAGCCCTGCATCGCCCGTGCGAAGGCCTACGCTCCGTACTCCGACCTCATCTGGATGGAGACCGGTGTTCCGGACCTCGAGGTCGCCAAGAAGTTCGCCGAGGGCGTCCGCAGCGAGTTCCCGGACCAGCTGCTGGCCTACAACTGCTCGCCGTCCTTCAACTGGAAGGCTCACCTGGACGACGCGACCATCGCGAAGTTCCAGAAGGAGCTCGGCGCGATGGGCTTCAAGTTCCAGTTCATCACCCTCGCCGGCTTCCACTCGCTCAACTACGGCATGTTCGACCTGGCCCACGGCTACGCCCGCGAGGGCATGACGGCCTTCGTCGACCTGCAGGAGCGCGAGTTCAAGGCGGCCAAGGAGCGCGGCTTCACCGCTATCAAGCACCAGCGTGAGGTCGGTGCCGGCTACTTCGACACCATCGCCACCACCGTCGATCCCAACACCTCCACGGCTGCCCTGAAGGGCTCCACCGAGGAAGGCCAGTTCCACTAGGAACAAGCGCCACCCCGAGGTCCACCACCCCGCGGCGGGATCCACAGGTCCCCATGTCCTGCCGCGGGGTGCGTGCGTATCCGGAGCAGTTCGAAACGCGCGTACCCGATGGGTCCGCACCTGTACTTCCGGCCTCGGCCACGACCCCCACAACGAGAAGGAGCTGACGTGACCAGCGAAAAGATTCAGCGCGTCGGCGTGATCGGCGCCGGCATCATGGGCGCAGGTATCGCCGAGGTGTGCGCACGCGCTCATGTCGACGTACTGGTGTTCGAGCAGACCCGCGAACTCGCGGCCGCCGGACGCGCCCGCATCCTCCGGTCGCTGGACCGGGGTGTGAGCAGCGGAAAGATCACCGAGCGTGAGCGTGAGCAGGCCGCATGGCGTCTGCGCTTCACCTCCGATCTCGGTGACTTCGCCGATCGGCAGCTCGTCGTGGAGGCCGTCGTCGAGGACGAGAAGCTCAAGAGCGAGATCTTCGCCGAGCTCGACAAGATCGTCACCGATCCCAACGCGGTGCTCGCCTCGAACACCTCGTCGATCCCGATCATGAAGCTCGGTATCGCGACCGGTGCCCCCGAACGTGTCATCGGCATGCACTTCTTCAACCCCGTGCCGGTGCTCCCGCTCGTCGAGCTCGTCACCACTCTGAAGACCAGCCCCACCGTCTCCGAGCGCGCCGAGGCCTTCGCCGCCGACGTACTGGGCAAGCAGGTCGTGCGGTCCTCCGATCGCGCAGGTTTCATTGCCAACGCACTGCTGGTGCCGTACCTGCTCTCGGCGATCCGGATGGTCGAGTCCGGCTTCGCCACCAAGGAGGACATCGACAAGACGATGGTCCTGGGCTGCGCCCACCCGATGGGTCCGCTCGCCCTGACCGACCTCGTCGGTCTGGACACCGTCAAGTCGATCGCCGACTCCATGTACGAGGAGTTCAAGGAGCCCCTGTACTCGGCCCCGCCGCTGCTGCAGCGCATGGTCGAGGCGGGACTCGTCGGCAAGAAGTCGGGCGCCGGCTTCTACGAGTACGCCGACAACGGCCGCACGGTCAAGAAGGCCGGCTAGCCAGGTAGCACCACCGCACACGGCGCCCGTGCCCGGCGACAGTGTTCCAAGCACTGGTCACCGGTGCACGGGCGCGGTGTGCATGAGGGAAAGGTCGACGCCGACATGGCAACTCTCGCCGACGGATACGGATCGAGCATCCTCGGGTACCCGCGCATCGGACCCCGCCGCGAGCTCAAGTTCGCCCTCGAGGCCTACTGGCACGGTGAGGGCACGCGCGACGAACTCGTCGCGGTCGCTCGCGAGCTCCAGGAGAACACCTGGCGCGAGCTCGCAGCCACGGGTCTGACCCAGGTACCCGGCAACACGTTCTCCTACTACGATCACGTCCTGGACAACGCCCTGTTGTTCGGAGCGCTGCCCGACCGGTTCCGTCCGCTGGTCGACGAGCTCGACCCGCTCGATCTGTATTTCACGCTGTGCCGTGGACGCGAGGACTTCCCGCCGCTCGAGCTGGTGCGCTGGTTCGGCAGCAACTACCACTACCGCCAGCCCGAACTCGACGAGAACACCGTCTTCGAGTTGAACTCGGCGGCCGTGCTCGACGAGTTCGAGCGTGCGAAGGCCGAGGGCGTCGAGCTGCGTCCGGTGGTGCTCGGCCCGGTCTCGCTGCTGCTGCTGTCGAAGGTCGCGCCGACGTCGACGAAGGAGGGTTTCCGCACCCTCGACCTGCTCGACGCGCTGCTCCCCGAGTACGAGAAGCTCTTCGAGCAGCTCGCCCGCGCCGGCGCGACCTGTGTGCAGCTCGACGAGCCGTCCTTCACCGAGGACCGCAGCGAGGAGGAGCTCGCAGCCCTCGCGCGTGCCTACGACGTGCTCTCCCACGCTCCGCTGCGGCCGCGTCTGCTCGTGACCGGCCCGTACGGGCATCTCGGTGAGGCGCTGCCGATCCTGGCCACGACGAAGATCGAGGCGATCGGCCTGGACCTGGTCGACGGCCGCATCAGCGCGGACGAACTGGCCGCCGTGCCCGGACTGAAGCGCAAGCGCATCTACGCCGGTGTCGTCGACGGCCGCAATGTGTGGAAGGTCGACCGCCACCGCACGCTCGAGTACCTGAAGTCCATCGCCGCGGTCGCACCGGATCTCGTCGTGTCGACCTCGTCCTCGCTGTTGCACGTGCCCTACGACGTGCTCGTCGAGTACGACATCCCCGGCGACGTCGCCGATCGTCTCGCGTTCGCGAAGCAGAAGGTGGGGGAGGTGGTCTCCCTCGCCAAGGCGCTCACCACCGGAGCCGAGGAGCGGTGGCGCAAGCCGCCCGTGTCGGTGCACTTCAAGCAGAAGCACACCGTCCGTGCACGTCTGAACGCGGTCACTCCCGCTCATCGGGTGCGCGCGCCGTACGAGGAGCGCCGCGTCGCGCAGCAGAAGCGCCTGGATCTGCCGCCGGTGCCGACGGCGACGCTGGGGTCGTTCCCGCAGACCGCGGAGATCCGCAGGGCACGAGCAGAACTCGGTCGTGGCCGGATGTCGTACGACGAGTACGTCAAGCGGATCCAGGAGGAGATCGAGTCCACCATCCGTCTGCAGGAGGACATCGGTCTCGACGTCCTCGTCCACGGTGAACACGAACGCAACGACATGGTGCAGTACTTCGCCGAGCTGATGGAGGGCTTCGCCACCACGCACTTCGGCTGGGTGCAGGCCTACGGTTCACGTTGCACGCGACCGCCGATCCTCTACGGCGACATCGTGCGTCCGAAGCCGATGACGGTCGAGTGGATCTCGTTCGCACAGTCGCTGACCGACAAGCCGGTCAAGGGCATGCTCACCGGTCCGGTGACGATGCTGGCGCGTTCCTACGTGCGTCAGGATCAGCCGCTCCACGAGACGGCCGACCAGCTCGCACTGGCCATCCGCGACGAGATCGCCGATCTCGAGCGGGCGGGCATCGCGATCATCCAGGTCGACGAACCGGCCATCCGCGAACTGCTGCCGCTGCGCCAGGACGGGCGTGCCGAATACCTCGACTGGGCCGTCGACGCCTTCCGTCTCGCCACCGGTGGTGCGAAGCCGGAGACGCAGATCCACACGCACCTGACCTATTCGGGTCAGGCCTCGGTGGTCGACGCGATCGAGCGGCTCGACGCCGACGTCACGGCGATCGTGGCGACGCGCTCGATCCGCTGGGTGCTCGAAGCGATCAAGGACCGCGCGCTGTCCCACGGTGTCGGCCCCGGTGTCTACGAGTCGCGGTCGGCCCGGATCCCGGACATCGACGAGCTCGACGAGTTGCTCACCGAAGCGGCGGAATCGGTGGAACTCGACCGGTTGTGGGCCAATCCGGACGGCGGTCTCAAGACCCGTCACCACTGGCAGCTCGAGCCGTCGCTGCGCAATCTCGTCGCTGCGGCGCGGCGCTTGCGCCGCCGGGCGGCCCAGCAGTCCGATCAGGCCGGATAGCCGAACCGTATCGACGACGTGCCCCCGCGGGAGTCCCCCGCGGGTGCACGTCGTCGTGAGGCGGAGTAGTTGTGGAGGAATGACGTCCACCACCGGTACGACCACCGTCGCCGCCTACGCCGCCACCGCGCCCGACGCGCCCCTGTCGAAGACCACCGTCGAACGACGTGCGCTCGGTCCGCTCGACGTACTCATCGCCATCGAGTTCGCCGGCATCTGCCATTCCGACATCCACACCGCCCGGAACGAATGGGGCGGGACCAAGTACCCGATCGTGCCGGGTCACGAGATCGTCGGCACCGTCGCCGCCGTCGGTTCCGATGTCACGGAACACGCCGTCGGAGACCGGGTCGGCGTGGGCTGCTTCGTGAACTCCTGTGGCGAATGTGATTCCTGCCGAACAGGATTCGAACAGCACTGCACCAATCGGGTGACGGGGACCTACAACTCCGTCGACCGCGACGGCACCGTCACCCAGGGCGGCTACTCCACGCACATCGTCGTCACAGAACACTTCGTCCTGAGGATTCCCGACGGACTCGACCCGGCCGCCGCGGCACCTCTGCTGTGCGCGGGAATCACCCTGTACTCGCCGCTGAAGCGGTGGAATGCGGGACCGGGCAGCAAGGTCGCGATCATCGGCATGGGCGGTCTCGGGCACGTCGGTGTGAAGATCGCTGCAGCGATGGGCGCGGAGGTGACCGTGCTGGGCCACTCGCTGTCGAAGCGGGACGACGGCCTGCGTTTCGGGGCGGTCGACTACCGATCGACCGAGGACGAGTCGACGTTCAAGGAGCTGCGCGGGAAGTTCGACCTGATCCTCAACACCGTCTCGGTCAACCTCGACCTCGACCGCTACCTGTCGTTGCTGCGGCTGCACGGCACCCTCGTCGGCCTCGGCCTGCCCGAGAAGCCGCTGTCGGTGCGGGCGTTCTCGCTCGCGATGAACGATCGTGCGATGGCCGGATCGAATGTCGGCGGCATCCCCCACACGCAGGAGATGCTCGACTTCTGCGCAGAGCACGGCATCGGAGCGGAGATCGAGCTGATCTCCGCGGACCGTATCAATGAGGCATACGACCGTGTGGTCGCCAGTGACGTGCGCTACCGGTTCGTGATCGACGCCTCGACGTTCTGAGCGTGTCGACGTCCC
>NZ_JBLWIU010000011.1:41361-113409 GCF_048381395.1 Rhodococcus shunpengi | reverse complement strand
CGTCGACTCGTCAGAAGTTGTCGCCGAGCTGCTCGCGGAGCTGCGCGAGGGTCTTCGTGAGCAGACGCGACACGTGCATCTGCGAGACACCCACGCGCTCGGCGATCTGCGTCTGCGTCATGTTGCCGAAGAAGCGCAGCAGGACGACCGTGCGTTCACGGGCCGGAAGGGCCTCGAGCAGCGGTCGCAGCGCCTCGTGGTTCTCGACCTCGTCGAGCGCGGTGTCGTAGTCGCCGAGGGTGTCGGCGAGGGTGAGCCCGTCGTCGCCCGACGGGGACGACCGGTCGACCGACACCGTCTGGTAGGCGTTGCCGGCCACGAGACCCTGCAGCACCTCCTCCTGATCGATGCCGAGTTCCTCGGCGAGCTCGGAGGCGGTGGGCGCGCGTCCGAGGCGCTGGGAGAGCTCGGAGGTGGCCTTGCTCAGGGACAGATGCAGTTCCTTCATGCGCCTCGGCACACGAACGGCCCAGCCGGCGTCGCGGAAGTGCCGGCGCACCTCACCCATGATCGTGGGGACCGCGAAGGAGACGAAATCCGAGCCGCGTTCGGGGTCGAACCGGTCGACCGCGTTGACCAGGCCCAGACGCGCCACCTGCAACAGGTCCTCGAAGGCCTCACCACGGCCGTCGAAGCGTCGGGCGATGTGCTCGGCGAGCGGAAGACACCGCTCGACCACTTCGTCGCGGATGCGGACACGACCGGGGTCGTCCTCCTCGAGGGCGAGGAGCGTTCTCAGCGTTTCGGTGACGTCGGCATACTCGTCGCTCGACCTACCCGTGTTGCGCGTCACCGATCGGCGCTGCCTTCGGCGATGGACATGTCGATCGTGGCGCGCGAGTCGTCGCTGGTCACCGAGATGGACTCGGTCAGCGAGTTGAGCACGTGCCATCCGAAGGAGCGCGGCTGCCCGATCGCGGATGCGTCGTTCGTCGGGGCAGACAGGCTGATGTGCAGCAGCGGAAGGGCCGCCCGGAAGGAGCAGGCCAGAACCGCGTCCTCGGGAGCGCCCATGATCAGCCGTGTGGCCGCTTCGTCGACGGCGAGCTTCACGTCCGCCACGGTATCGAGGTCGAAGTCGTGCTGCAGCGCGATCGCGGCGGCTACCGCTCGGAGCACTGCGAGCTGATCGGGATGGGCCTCTACTCGGAGTTCGACTACCGGGGGATTGTGGTCGCGTGCCGATTCGATCGACGCGGATTTTGCCATGAGCCTGATGTCTCCAGTACGGGGAGTGGGGGTACGAGCGGGTCGTGTCTGTCTGGTCGTCGGAGAGATTACCCAGATACCGCGAATTCAATCCATCCGCCGTGACCTGGGCGGGGGTTGGCAACACGCCCGAAATGCACGTTCGACGTGTTGAGTGCCCATGGCCGGTGGACTACTGTTGGGGACAGGTTGAGCACACAGCCGAGAACACGGAAGCGCCATCCCTTGCGGGAGGGTTCCGATCGGTCACCGGTTGTGCCTGTCTCGTCGGTCGCGCTTCCTGCAATTTTCGATGTTGGGAAGTGCTATGACAGTTCCTCAGCGAATTGCCGCACAGGTCGATTCCGCCCCTTCCACGTGGTCGGCTCAGCCGATCAGGTCCGACATTCCCGCACAGCGGGTCGTCGGGGCGGAGTTCAGTGCTCAGAGGATCGAACCGGACCTCGTCTGGATCGACGTACGAGGTGAGATCGACATCCGTAACGCACACGCTCTGCACGCGTTCACCCACCGGCAGCTCGAAGAATCCATCCGTATGGTCGTCGATCTCGGAGCAGTCGAATTCTTCGGTGCGGCGGGGTTGTCGGTCTTCGACGATCTCGACGAACGGGCGCGTGCCCTGAATGTCCGCTGGGCCTTGCTGAGTGGGCGGCCGGTGGAACGGCTGCTCCGGGTCGCCGATGCGGCCATCGCCGCCAAGGCCTGCAAGACACGTGAAGCAGCGCTCGCTGCCGTCGCTCCTATGACCTGAGGGACTCGGGGAGAGCCGACTACGCGGCGTGGCACGCAATCCGCTACGCCCCTCCATACCGTTGCCGTTCGGGATACCCGGGCGGCAACGGTTCGTTCGGGGCCACCTCCGATACACCGATCGGCCCGACCTGCCCGTTTCGTCACTTCGACCCGGGGGAACCCGCTGGTGAACCCGAGGAGGTCGAGATGAGCACGAACGACTGGATTCTGCTGGTGATAGCGGTGGTCGTCGCGTTGGTGGTGCTGGCCGTGCTGGTGTGGACGCTTCGCAACCGGCGTGCCGAGCGACGGCGTGCCGAAGCCGAACGTCTGCGTCGCAGCGTCGAAGAGAACAGGCCCGGTGTCGAACAACGGACCGCGTCGGCCGAACGCACCGAAGCGGAGGCCCGCCGCGTCGCGGCGGAAGCCGAAGCCAAGGCAGCCGAGGCCGAGCGGCTGCGTGCTCGCTCCGAGGACGAACGCCGTACCGCCGAAGCGGCCCGCGCCGAACTCGACGAGCGTCGTCGCCGTGCGGAGGAACTGGATCCCCGTTCCGCAGAGCGTGCCGATCGCGGTGACCACCGCGGGGAATCGGCTCCGGGAACGGCAGGTTCGCCGACGTCGAACTCGGTGCCCGGCGGCGAGGACCGGATCGGCGATGCCGGCGGGGCGGGTGCGCACCGGAACGATCAGGACTTCCGTCGCTGATCGTTCCGGCGCATGTGCCGAGTTCGACAGGCGCTACTGCACACCGGTCCGTGCGGTCCGGTGTGCAGTACGCCGAACCGGCACACACCGCTCGTAGGCGCGAAGGGTGTCCTCCGCCACGCGATCCCAGGTGTACCGGGCGAGCACGCGGTCGCGTCCGGCGATCCCGAAGGTGGCGCGTGTCGTCGCATCGGAGAGGAGCCGGCACGCGGCTGCCGCGACGGCCTCGGGGGAACGGGTAGGCACGAGAAGACCGGTGGCGTCGTCGAGCACGGTATCGAGCATTCCTCCGGAAGCGGTCGCGATCACCGGGCGACCACACGACATCGCCTGCAGGGCGAGCATCCCCGACGGATCGTGCCAGGGAGTCGAGACCACGGCGTCGGCGGACAGAAGCAGACCGGGCATCTCGTCCCGACCGACATCGCGTCGGATCCGAACGCGTCCCTGCACACCGCGTACGCGCGCGAGCTTCACGAGACGGGACTTCTCCTGCTCGTCGGATCGACGCGACAGGTACGGGGGAGCGGGATGCGCAGCGATGACGAGTTCGGTATCGGGAATGCCCGCCAGCGCTTCGATGACGATGTCGAACCCGGAGCCCGGCTCGAGAGGGCCGGCTGCGAGCAGACGATGCTTGCGGGTCCTCGTGGTGTCGGGAGCGGCGGCGGTGCTGTAGTGCGCGGCGTCCACTCCGCTCGGCACAACTGTGGTCCGCGTGCGGGGGAGGCCCATGCGCGCCAGTTCGAACACCTCATCGGAACTCGTCGCGATCATGCGCGTCGCGCCCCGGGCGATAAGTCGCTCCAAGCGGATTCGGTCGCGCGCGGATGCGTCCATCGCCGTCTTCTCCCGGATGCGGTGCTCGACCGTGCCGAGGGAGTGAAAGGTCTGAACCGTGGGAATACCCAGCGAACGGGTGGCGAGCTGGGTGGCCAGACCCGACAGCCAGTAGTGGGCGTGGGTGATGTCCGGTGGCCGCTGACGCCACTCCCGATCCAGAAAGCTCCCGAATTCCCCCATTGCCGAGGCGGTTTCGTCGGGGCGCAGCGGGGACGGCGGTCCTGCCGGTACCTGCACCACCTCGTATCCGCCGGGGGTGGAGATCCGGTCGGGGCCGTCGCGGTCCTCGCGGCGGGTGTAGACCACCACCTCGTGGCCGGCCCCGGCGAGGGCGGAGGACAGTTCGGCCAGGTGGACGTGCAGTCCTTGCGGCGGCGCACCTGCGTGCGCGCCGTGACCGAGCAGGGGATTCACTTGTCCGGCAACCATCGCGATCTTCACCACAGCGGTATTCCCGTGTGTGGTGGGGGATAAACCGGTCACGTCGCGCGGTACGAACCGAAATACGCTGCTGTCCCGCCTGTTCGTTCGTGTGGGGCCGGTGGCTCCGGCCGCTCCGGCCGCTCCGGCCGCTCCGGCCGCTCCGGCCGCTCCGGCCGCTCCGGCCGCTCCGGCCGCTCCGGCCGCTCCGGCCGCTCCGGGCCGGGACGACCGGGCGTCGGATCAGATGATGGCGCGGGCGGAGATGGTGGCGTAGACGACCATCAGCACCAGCAGTACCCATCCTGCACCCTGCCAGATCGGCCAGCGACCGCCGCGCTTCCACGTGCGGTAGGCCGTCAGCAGTGCGCCGAGTCCGCCGAGCAGGAGCACGAGTGTGGGTCCGAAGACCAGGATCTGGCGGGCGGGATCGGTGCACACCGCGAATGCGGCGTCGCTGCAGTCCTGTCCGGAATTCGTGCCCCAGAGGATGGCGACGCCCATCACCACGAGCGCGGCGACGATCACGCCCCCTGCGTACATCGTGGCCTTACGGGCCGTGCGGGGGTCGTTCCAACGTTTCTCCACATCCTGGGTCATGGCTCTCCTCACGTCGAAGGGCGCGCATGCGCAGCGACCGGCGCGGTGCCGGGCGCGACTCCACCTTCGGGTACCCCCGAGCAGGTCGCTCAATCGAGATGTGCAGTGGGTCGCTCGGTCGGGGACGGGAGTGGGTCGCCCGATCGGATTCGTTGGTGAACAGTGAGGAACAGGTGATCGAAACGGCCGCGGAACTCTTCGAGGATCCCGGGGGTGGTCGAGATCTCGTGTACGAGCCGTTCGGCGAGTGCGCGCAGCTTGACGTTCGTCTCCTGGGAACGCCACGCCAGGATCTCGAACGCGCGCTCGGCCGGGATCGTGTATGCCAGCATGAGAGCACCCTTGGCCTGTTCGATGACGGCGCGGGCGTCCGCCAAGGACGACATCGCGGCGTCGACCGCTGCCCGCAGGTCCTCCTCGAGGGCATCGGTCAGGTCGAGATAGAACCCCGACGTGCCGAGAACCGTGCCGTCGTCGTCCACGAGGCGATCGCCGATCACGACGACATGCCTGACCGTGCCCCGGGTGTCGACGATCCGGTGCCGGCTGCTGAAGGGCTCACCCGTGGTGCGTACGGAGGTGAGGAGGGTCGCAATATCGTCCCGGTAGTCGGGGTGCTTGTGCCGGAGGACGAGCTCGGTCGTGGGTTCGACGGTGCCCGGTTCGTAGCCGTGTATGCGGGCGACGGAAGCCGACCATTCCCACGAGTCGTCGGTCGACAGGTACCGGAAACTGCCGACGTGCCGGGAGACGTCGTCGGCGAGGATCCGGCTCAACGCTTCATCGGTGGGCGAATCGGTCATAAGAATGATTATGCCGTTACTCCCACAGGATGTTTCAGACCCCGGAGGTACGGATGAGAGATGTTGCGTCCGTTACGACCGGATCATGTTCCTCGGTGCGTTTGTTCGGTTTCCGTCTCGGGTACTGCTACCCGGCCGGACGGTCCGGCGTATGGGACGGATCGAGGTGAGATCGTGCGATTGTTGAGTCTCGTGGTCCTGGTCTGGTTGATCATCGGTGCGGTGGCGGCCGGTCAGCGCGGCTACTTCAGCGACTCGGACCAGAACTGCAGCAGTCTCGCGACGGTGGCGGTCACGGTGGTGGCCGGGCCGCTCAACTATGCGGGCGTCAATCCCGAGATCGAGTGCGAGGTGCCGCAGCCGAGTCAGTAGGTCTGCATTCCTTCGGGTCTGCAGCTCGTCGAGGTTCAGGGCACGCGGGTCCCTTCCCGGTAAGCGTTGGAGAGGGACCCGCGGCCCGGCTTTCGGTGGCCCGACTTTCGGTGGCCTAGTTTTCGGAGGCCGCGACGTGCGCACCCGAGGTGGCCCGCAGGTCGTCGAGGAAGGTACGCGACCAGCGGGCGACGTCGTGCTCCATGACGTGCGCGTGCATGGTCTTCATGCGCCTCTTCCGTTCGGCGGGGTCCTCCTCGATCGCCTCTACGATCGCGCGCTTGACGCCTTCGAGATCGTGCGGGTTGACGAGGAGGGCGCGACGGAGTTCCGCTGCCGCCCCGGCGAATTCGCTGAGCACCAGTGAACCGCTGCCGTCGCCGTGGCAGGCGACGTACTCCTTGGCGACGAGGTTCATGCCGTCGCGCAGGGGAGTGACCAGCATGACGTCGGCGCCGGCGTACATCGCGAGGAGTTCGTCGCGGTCGACCGAGGCGTGGAGGTAGTGGACGACGGGCGAACCGAGGCGGGCGAACTCGCCGTTGATCCGGCCGACTTCGCGCTCCACCTGGTCGCGGAGTTGTGCGTACGCCGTCAACCGCTCGCGACTCGGCGTGGCCAACTGCACCATCACGACCTTCTCGGGATCGAGGGTGCCTTCGGCGAACAGCTCGTACAGAGCCTCGAGGCGTACGTCGATTCCCTTGGTGTAGTCGAGACGGTCGACGCCGAGCAGCATGACCTCCGGATCGCCCAGATCCCTGCGGATCTCGGCAGCGCGCTCTCGAATGTCCTTGTCTCCGGAACGTTCCCGGAGCTGCGCGGCGTCGATGGAGATCGGGTAGGCGTCGACGCGGACCTGCCGGTCGCCGAGATCGATGGTGCCACCGGACGAGGTCCCGCGCGGTGCCGGGAGTCCGAAGAGCCGGTTGGCGAGGTAGACGAAGTTCTGTGCCCCACCGGGGAGATGGAAACCGACGAGATCGGCGCCGAGCAGACCGTCGACGATCGCCTTCCGCCACGGCAACTGCAGGAACAGCTCGGTGGGCGGGAAGGGGATGTGGAGGAAGAAGCCGATGGTGACGTCGGGCCGGAGCTCGCGCAGCATCCGGGGAACGAGCTGGAGCTGGTAGTCGTGCACCCACACCGTCGCCCCGGGGGCGGCGGCGCGGGCCGCGGCCTCGGCGAATCGCTTGTTGACTGCGCGGTAGGTACGCCACCAGCGGCGATCGAAGGTGGGTGGGATGAGCGCGTCGTGATAGAGCGGCCACAGGGTGTCGTTCGAGAAACCCTCGTAGTACTCCTCGACCTCCTGGGCGGACAACTCCACCGGATACAGCGAGAGTCCGTCCTCCTCGAAGGGTTCGACCGTCACGTCGGGAGTGCCGGGCCAACCGACCCAGGCACCGCCGCTTGACCTCAGGACGGTCTCCATGGCGGTCACCAGACCGCCGGGGCTGCGTCGCCAGACCGGCGGACCGCCGTCGGTCGGCGTCTCCAGATCCACCGGCAAACGGTTGGCGACCACGACGAAATCGTCGGAGTTCGTTTCGTTCATAATCCCGCCTTCTTGAAACTGCCTCACGGCGAACCAATCCCAAATGTTCGAAATCGACTACTTCTTGTTATCAAGGCGGGTAGGTGGCCGCAAACCGCGAGCGCTGCTGTGGGCCGTCGACCAGCGGTTCTTCGGAGATCAGCTTTCGCTCGGGACGGGAGCGGCCGGGTTGTCGAACATTTCGTCGATGCGCTTCTTGATTTCCGCGGTACTGAATCGCACGCCCTGGGGGAGGGCCGCGGAGGGAGAGGTAGTGGCGCCGGTAACGGGGCTCTGCTCGAGCATCGTCGAGGTCCTTTCGACAAGCAGGTGGGGACGGACCGAGACCTCTGCGGTCGCGGTCGGTGAGGGAAAGAGGATCGGCCGGCGTGGTGCGCGGCCCGAGGAACTCAGCTCGCGGGGTTCGCGGCGAAGAGGTCGACGAGTGCCTTGCAGAATGCCGGCAGGTCGCCGGGATTGCGGCTCGAGACGAGGTTGCGATCGACGACCACCTCCTGATCGACGACATTTCCGCCGGCGTTGCGGATATCGGTACGAACGCTCGGGTACGACGTGAGGGTGCGGTCGCGCACCACGTCGGCCTCGACGAGTGTCCACGGCCCGTGACAGATCACCCCGACCGGACGCCCGGAGGTGACGAACTCCCGCACGAACGACACGGCCTTGTCGTCCTGGCGCAGCTGATCGGGATTCGTGGTTCCACCGGGAAGCACCAGGCCGTCGAAGTCGCCGGGGGCTACCTCCGAGACGAGGTGATCGACGGTGTACTTCCCTGCGGCGTTGACGTCCTTCTCCATGGCCTGGATCTCGCCCTGCTCGATCGAAACGAGTCGGACGGTGGCGCCCTCGTCCTCGAGAGCTTTACGCGGCTCGACGAGCTCGACCTCCTCGACTCCGTTCGTCGCGAGAATTGCGACGGTCAGTCCGGACAGTCGTGCCCCATCGGCGGAATTCATGTTCGTGTGTCCTTTCTCGGCTGCTGTCAGAACTACCCGGCTCGGGTGGGCGTGAAACGCGGGCTCTCACGCCTTCTTCCACCCGCGGCGTCACCTGGGGGAGAGGTTGCCGGTAGCGGGGCCCTCCAGCAGAGCGCCGTCGGCGGCGAATCGGGAGCCGTGCAGCGGGCAGTCCCACGACGACTCCGCGTCGTTCCACCGCAGGATTCCGCCGAGGTGCGGGCAGACCGCGCTCACACGGTGCGTCCGGCCGTCGACCGTGGACACGCCGACGGGACGTCCGCAACTGCGTACCACCTGTCCCTGTCCTTCTTCCGGCTCCGATCCGGAGGACGTCGCGGCCTGCAGCCAGCCCTTGGCCATGTGCAATGCGACGGTGGCATTGAGCTTGGCTGCGGTGGGAGTGCCGGTCACCAGTTCGGTGCGCCAGGCCGCCATGGCGGGCGCCCACGCCTCGACCTCGGGATCCGGCGACTCCGAGAACCGGGACGCGATGATGTGGGCCGCCGCGACCCCGCCGGTCATGCCCCATTTGCCGAAGCCGGTCGCCACCCAGATCCGGTCGGCGCCGGGCAGGACGGGCCCGACCTCGGGGAGGCTGTCCATGTTCGTGTAGTCCTGCGCCGACCAGCGGTACAGCTCGTGGGCGCCGGGGAACGTCCGCTGAGTCCACCGCAGCAGGTCGTCGTACGCGGAACGGGTCGAATCGTGCCGGCCGACGACGTGCCCGTTGCCGCCGACGAGCAGCAGCCGGTCCGCCGACGAGGACGTTCCCACCGCGGAGGCGGTGCGGAGCGATCGGGTGGGACTGTCGGCGGACAGGAACATCCCCTCCGGAGGCCCACCGGGCACCTCGACGGCGATGGAGTACGAGCGATCGGGTTCCAGACGGGCGAAGAACGCGCCACGGTCGAGGATGGGGATGCCGGTCGCGAGTACCACGCGATCTGCACGGATGTCGCCGTCGTCGGTGCGGACGATGCATCCTGCGTCCTCGGTGTCCACGGTCTTCACGCGACGCCCGACGAACACCTCGGCGCCGACCGTGCGTGCCCGGTCGACCGCCGTGAACAGTATGGGCATGGGATCGACCTGCACCTGGTCCGGGATGGTGACCGCCGCGGCCACGCCGAAGGGCAGGGGGATCTCGCCGACCCGTTCGGCCGGCAGTCCGGCGGCGCGGCAGTGGTGGTACTCCGCATCGATCATGCTCACATTCGAGGGGTCCTGCGCATAGGTATAGGCGTCCGCACGATCGAAGTCGAGTCCGTGCCGCGTGCAGAAGTCGACCACCCACCGTTGCGCCGCGAGGGTGCCGTCGACGTATCCCTGACGGATCGCCCCGGAATGTCTGCGGCCGATCTGCGACAGGCGCGTGCCCTGCAGGACGCTCACCTTGCCGGTGGTGTTTCCGGTGGTCACGGCCCCGATGTCCCGAGCTTCGACCACCGCGACGCGCAGTCTCCGTTCGGCGAGGAGCAGGGCGATCACGGTGCCCGTGATCCCGGCACCGACGACCACGACGTCGTAGCGCTCCCGGCGGGCCGTCCAGTCGTCGTACAGCTCGGTCCGGTCGTACAGCGCAGTCCGGTCGGACATCGCGGTCCGTGAAGCGCGATCCCGCCAGAGGGACACCGTGGTCTCGGTAGGCATACGCGCTGGTTACCCTCCCCGACCGGGTCGGTAAACGGGTCCTGTAAGAGGGCGTAGCACCCGACTTTTCCGGTTCGTTGCCCGAAACCGGGTGTTTCGATTCCGGACAAGCGTGGGTAAACCGCAGTACCACGCCTCGTAAGACGAAAGAAATCAACCGGTTTCGTGGGGTGATCCACGGGAGGTTCCAGTGCTGTCTTCGGAGATCGACGACTTCGGTGGATGTGAGGGCGTCAGCCGCACCCACCGAGGCGGTAGCGTGCGCTCCCGAGTCGTTCGGGGCGCGGTGCGTGCACTCGCGAAGCCGGTCGTCGGGGCATGGATGGCCCGGCCGGACCTCGCGTGGCCACTGTCGGTCGTCGACGGCGCTGCGTCCCTGCTCCCCAAGCCCTCCGGGGCGCAGTACGTGGACGTCGACCTGGGCACGTGCAGTGCCGAGTGGATCCGCGCGGAAGGGCGATCGACCAAGCGCGCGGTGCTGTATCTCCACGGCGGCGCTTTCCTGATGTGCGGACTGAACACTCACCGTTCGCTCGCCGTGAGCCTGTCGGATCGCGCCGACGGCGCGGTTCTCAGCGTCGACTACCGGATGCTGCCGAACGCTCCCATCGCGCACGCGGTGGACGACGCGGTACGCGGTTACGAGTGGTTGTGCGAGAAGGGTTATCGGGGAGAGGACATCGTCATCGCAGGCGACTCCGCCGGTGGATACCTGTCGTTCATGACGGCCCTGGCCATCGCGGAATCCGACCTGCCCCGCCCGGCCGGAATCGTTGCGCTGTCGCCGCTGGTCGACCTCGATTCGGATCGTCGCGCCGAACACGACATGCAGGCAGCCTGCCCCATGTTCCCCGGATCGGCGGTGCAGTCGCTCGTGCGCTATATCGAGGGCACTCATACCCGCCTGACCGTCGACGGGGAGCCCGGACCACTGATGTGCCCGCTGGACAACGACCTCAGTGTGCTGCCCCCGGTGATGATCCACGCCGGTCACGACGAATTGCTGCGCAGCGACGCCGAATCCATGGCTCGGGCCGTGCGGGAGGCCGGCGTGAGCTGCGACCTCCACTTGTGGCGACACCAGGTGCATGCGTTCCCGATCTTCGCCGACAGTCTTCCCGAGAGTCGGCGCGCGCTTGCCGAGGCCGGCAGGTTCGTGCAGTCCGTGACGGACACGGCCGGTCGTACGGAACGGTCCGTCGTGACGCCGATTCCCGGCTTCGTCTCGAATTCCGCAGTGGCCTGAGAGCCGCAGTGGCCTGAGAACCGCAGTGGCCTGAGAATCGCAGAGCCTGAGTCTTTTTGACGGTCGGGACCGCTCGGTCACGGCGTCCGTGACCGAGCGGGATCCGAGCCTACTGCTGCGAACTGTCCGAGTGGGCGAACTCCAGAGTGCCGAGATCGGCCTCCGCCACCTCGAAAGGCATCGTCAGCACGGTCGCGGTCGCCCACCCCTGACACACGAGAACGGCGTCGCTGTCGTTGGATTCGTCGAGTTCGACCGCCCGGAAGGTGATCGGCAGGGCGCGGGAGATGTCGCCGTCGTCCTCGACCTCCCCGATCTCCGCCTGGACGGCACCGAACTCCGCCAGCGGGGCGCTGCGCAATCCGCGCAACTCGTGGACGGGTATGTCGGGGATGTTGACGTTGAGAACCGCACCCGGACGGCTGTGTTCGATCGCCCAGTCGAGAGCGCGACGTGCCACCAGTTCGGCGGTCTCCCATTGCGAGGGAGCGGTGCCGTTGAGCGAGAACGCAACTGCGCGAGCGCCGTGGCTGGCAGCGGTCAGCGCCGCACCGACCGTGCCCGAGTGCAGGATCGCGTGACCGGTGTTGGGACCCAGGTTGATTCCGGACAGCACGATGTCCGGTGCCGTCCCGAACGCGCCGTACGAGGCGAGGAAGGTGATCAGCGCCGGAGAGGCTTCCACCGCATAGGATTCCACCTCGGGCAGGTCGTCGAGCGGGCGACGGCTCAGCAGGAGCTTTCCTTCGTCCTGGAGAGCGGTCAGCGATGCACTCGCACCGCTGCGCTCGACATGGGGCGCCGCGACCTGCACGTCGAGACCTGCTTCGACGGCGATCCGGGCGAGCAGCGCCAGACCGGGGCTGTCGATGCCGTCGTCGTTGACGATCAGTGCTCTCATGAACGCTTCCCCTTCAACTTCCGGACCTCCACCTTCTCGGCCATCTTCTCGACCGCGGCTCGATGTCCCGTCGCCAGCCCGCGACGCGTGACGTTGACCGCGCCTGCTGCGGCGCCGAGACGCAGCGCGTCCTCGAACTTCGCGCCCGCGGCATAGGCCGACGCGATACCCGCTGTCATCGAATCACCGGCGCCGTGATGGTCCACCGTCTGCACCGAGGGCGCCTCCACCTCCCAGATGGTCCCGTTGTCCAGTGCGATCGCCGGATCACCGGCCCGCGAGATCACCACCGACGCGGCACCTTCGTCGTGGAGACGGTGCATGGCCTCGACGAGATCGTCGAGGTCCTCGGACTTCGCGCGACCGTCCTCGATGAGATCCTCGTGGCTCACCTTCAGTACGGTCACCCCGCCTTCGAGGGCCGCACCGAGGGTGGGGCCGGACAGATCGGCGACGACCGGGATGCCGAGGGCGCCCAGATCCGAGCACAGTCGCGTGTACACCTCGGTCGGCACGGCGTCGTCGCAGTGCGGTCCACCCAGCATCGCGACCTTCGCGCACATCGCGGACGCCAGCGACGCGCTGAACAGATCATCGGTTTCGTGCCGGGTGAGCGTGGGCGGATCGATCTCCACGATCTCCTTCCGTTCGCCCTCGCGACGGTCGTGGATGTAGGAACCGTTGGGCGATGCGGTCTCCACGGCGTGCACCGTCACGCCTTCGCGGTTCATCATGTCGACGAGGATCGTGCCGGACTCGCCGCCGAACGGTCCGCACAGGTGCACGTCCATTCCCAGGGTCGATGCCATGCGGCCGATCCAGAATCCCTGCCCGCCGGGGTGGACGTGCAATTCGGTGCTTCCGTCGGGTGCCTTCTCGAGTGTCACCGTGAGGAGCGGGGACGGTGCGAAGACGAAGGCGTACGGGTTCGAGGAGGGGGTGTTCTCGGCTTCCATGCCCGCCGGGATACCCCCTCCGAACAGCGATGACACCCGACGTCGTGTGACACCTACGGTGGCGGGGTATGCGTCTGCCGCAAGCGAGCTGTCGTCCAGAGGATGAGGAGCGGGCATGGCCAGGATCGCGACGATCGAGACTTCGGTGGCGCCGGCACGAGTGTGGGAGATCCTCGCCGACGGCTGGCGGTACGCAGCGTGGGTGGTGGGGGCGTCCCGCATCCGGGCCGTCGACCCGGCCTGGCCGCAACGGGACACCCGGATCCATCATTCGGTGGGTCTGTGGCCTCTCCTGCTCGACGACCACACCGAGGTCCGCGAGGTGGTGCCCGAACGGCAACTGGTGCTGCGCGCACGTGCCTGGCTGTTCGGCAAGGCGGAGATCGCGATCTCGCTCGAACCCACCCACGACGGCGGCACCCGCATCACGATGGCCGAACACGTCGTCGAAGGGCCGTACGCCCTCGTCCCCGATCGTGTACAGGAGGAAATGGTGTTGCCACGGAACCAGGAATGCCTGAGACGGCTGGTGCTGCTCGCCGAAGGCGCCACCGAATGAGCGACGCGACGGTCGATGCGGTCGTCATCGGTGCCGGACCCAACGGTCTGACCGCTGCCGCGGTGCTCGCCGACGCCGGATGGGACGTCCTCGTGCTGGAGGAGCAACCCGAACCCGGCGGAGCGGTGCGCAGCGCAGAACTCCACCCGGGATACTGCGCCGATCTGTTCAGCGCGTTCTATCCGCTCGGTGTCGCCTCACCGGCCTTCCAGGCCCTCGATCTCGCGTCGCACGGCCTCCGCTGGGCGCGTTCCCCGAAGGCCTTCGGTCACCCGCTCGGCCCCGACGACGAGGACGCGATCGTCGTCTCTCCGGATCCGACCGACACGGCGGCCGACCTCGAGCGTCGCTGCGTCGGTGACGGGGAAGCGTGGCTGGCGCTGTTCGACCAGTGGAAGCAGGTACGCGGCGCGCTGCTCGAACTGCTCCTCGGCCCGTTCCCGCCCGTCCGGGGTTCCGTGGACCTGCTGCGCACGATGAAGACGGGAGATCTGCTGCGCTACGCGCGCATGCTCGCGCTGCCCGTCACCCGGATGTCGTCCGAGTTGTTCGGCGGTTCGGCGGCGCGGCTGTTGCTTCTGGGCAACGCCATGCATGCCGACACACCGCCCGAGGCGCCCGGTAGCGGCGTCATGGGCTACATGCTCACGATGCTCGCGCAGGACGTCGGATTCCCCGCGCCGGTCGGCGGCGCGGGAGCGCTCACCGACGCATTGGTCCGTCGCGGCGCCTCGGCAGGTGCCCAGTTGCGGTGCGACTCGCCGGTCGTCGGTGTGGAGGTGCAGGGCGGGAAGGTCTCCGCAGTCCGGACCGCCGGCGGCGAGCGGGTGAAGGTGCGACGCGCCGTCCTCGCCGACACCTCGGCCCCGGCCCTGTACACGCGGCTCCTCCCGGCCGACGCCGTCGGGTCGCGGGTACTCGACGACCTGCGCAAGTTCGAATGGGACACCCCGGTCGTGAAGGTGAACTACGCGCTCGACGGCCGCGTGCCGTGGCGTTCGCCCTCGTTGAGCGGGGCCGGCACGGTGCACGTCGGTGCCGATACGGACGCGATGATCCGGTGGTCGGCCGATCTGTCCACCGGGGTCGTCCCCGAGTCGCCCTTCCTGCTCTTCGGACAGATGACGACGACCGACGCGACGCGGTCGCCCGAGGGAACCGAAAGTTGCTGGGCCTACACACATCTGCCGCGGGGCATCACCGACGACGCGTCCGCCGACCACCTCGCCGAACGCGTCGACGCGCAACTCGAGGCCTACGCACCGGGTTTCGGTGCGCGCGTGGTCGGCCGGCACGTCCAGCGACCCGGCGACCTCGAAGCGGCCGACGCGAATCTCGTCGGCGGAGCCGTCAACGGTGGAACCGCGCAGGTCCACCAGCAGTTGTTCCTGCGGCCCACTCCCGGTTTCGGCGGACCGCGAACCCCGGTCGAAGGGGTGTATCTCGCCAGCTCGGGTGCGCATCCGGGCGGGGGAGTCCACGGCATGGGCGGCTGGAACGCCGCTCATGCCGCACTCGCGGACGACAAACGCACCGCTCCGGTGACCCGACGCGTGCGAAATGCCGCTCGCCGGGTGCTGTTCTCGTGACAGTCGGCCCTCCCTCGCGGAACGGTGGCGTGTTTCACACGGAAGTCGCGCGGGTATCCGCCCGCGAACGGACGGATCCGGGTCTTCGGCCCGGGGTGGTGGAGATGCCGTCGAACTCGAGATACGAGGTGGTGTGACGTGACAGCTTCCCTGGCGCTGGACGGATCGGATTCGCCGCGGGTATGGCGTCTTCCGGGGGTGTACCGCCCCCAGGAGGATTCGTATCTGCTCGCAGGCGCGCTTGCGGACGCAGGCGGTACGAAGGGTGCGAAGGTACTCGACTTCTGCACGGGGACAGGATTTCTGGCGGTGAACGCCGCCATGCTCGGTGCTTCCTCGGTGACGGCCTTCGACATCAACCCGCGAGCGGTGTTCAGTGCCCGCGTCAACGCGTGGTCGCGCCGGCTGCCGATCCGTGCCCGGCAGGGAGGCCTGGACGCGGCGTTGCGCCACGGTCCGTTCGACATCGTGTTGTCGAATCCGCCGTACGTTCCGTGCGACGGGGAGAACCGCGACCCGCGTTGGGATGCCGGCGCCGACGGCCGCTGTGTGCTCGATCCGTTGTGCGACAGCCTGCCCACCCTGCTCACGCCCGGCGGATTCGCGCTGATCGTGCACTCCGAGTTCACCGGTGTGGAGGCGACACTGTCCCGGCTGCGCGACGCGGATCTCAAGGCATCCGTCGTGGCCCGCAGCCGTATTCCCTTCGGACCGGTCCTTCGCAGCCGCACGGACTATCTGTACTCGTCGCAGCTGGCGGAGCCGGGGGCACTGACCGAGGAGGTGGTCGTCGTTCGCGCCGATCGCCCCCGCACGAGGAGTTGAGAACGTGAGCAGGGCACCGAAGATCACGCAGCTCACCGCCGACGGGGAGTGCGAAGCACGGGTCGTGCGGCAGGTGAGGGGTGGTCCGACCCTCGTCGAGGGCCCGGTGCGGATCGTCGAGGACGACGGCGCCGAGACGGTCTCGGACCGTTTCGTGGTGGCCGTGTGCCGATGTCACCGCAGCGCCCTGTACCCCCTCTGCGACACCAGCCATCGCGCCCTCCGTACGCCGAAGGCGGCGGCGCGCACCGACACCTAGTCACCGGACGAACCTGCCGGTCCGGGCCGGTCCCTGCACAGGGGCCGGCCCGGACGTCGTTCCGGAACCCGGTCGACCGGCCGGCCTGTCGTATCGGGACGGAGTCGTAGGGATCAGGAAACGACGAATCCCGGGTGCCGTGAGCACCCGGGATCCGCAGTTCTGCCTCGTGCCGGACGTCTCCTTCCGGCACGGACGATCGACAGGGGGTCAGTACCAGTGCGCGCGTCCGCCGATCGCCCGGCCCGTCGCACCCAGGATCGCAAGGATCACGCCGATCACCAGAAGTATCACTCCGAGTGTGGTGAGGATCGAGATACCCGTGAAGAACCCCACCACCAACAGAATCAGACCCAGAATGATCATTGTCGCCACCTCAGATGTCATGACCGAAACCTGGAAGCCTCGGTGCCCGGCGATCGAATAACCGGGTTGGTCCGTTTCCAAACGTTTGTGACTCGCCGAATCCGGACAAATTCTTCCATGCAGGTCACGGGACGTCCGGCGCGCCCGGATGTTTGAATTCCACCGTGCCTCGGGTATCCCCCTTCCGACACACCCGAGAGCATTCTGGAGGAAGAATATGTCGAACTCGAGCTACACGGTTCCCGGTCTGAGCGATGCCGACGGCTCGCGCACCGCGCAGATTCTCCAGGAGCGCCTGAGTGCCTACAACGACTTGCACCTCACGCTGAAGCACATCCACTGGAACGTCGTCGGCCCGAACTTCATCGGCGTCCACGAGATGATCGATCCGCAGGTCGAACTCGTGCGCGGATACGCGGACGAGGTCGCCGAGCGGATCGCCGCGCTCGGTGCGTCGCCCAAGGGCACGCCGGGCGCCATCGAGAAGAACCGCACGTGGGACGACTACTCGGTCGGCCGCGACACCGCGCAGGCGCACCTCGCCGCGCTGGACCTCGTCTACGACGGCATCATCACCGACAACCGCAAGGCGATCGACGAGGTCGGCAAGCTCGACCCGATCACCGAGGACGTCCTGATCGGCCAGACCGGCCAGCTGGAGAAGTTCCAGTGGTTCGTCCGCGCCCACCTCGAGAACGCTGCCGGTACTCTCCCGAACGCCGATGCGCAGACGGAGAAGGACGCAGCGGAATCGGCCCGCTGACCGGGACACTCGGACGATACCGACGATGCCGATGGCTTCCACATCCCGAACCGGTCTGCCACGACGCATCGTCGTCACCGGAGCGAGCGGAAATGTCGGCACGGCGCTTCTGCGCCGGCTGGCCGCTCATCCCGCACAACTCGATATCGTCGCGATCGCGCGCCGGATTCCCCCGGCGCGCGATCCGTATGCGGTGGCGAGGTGGTGCGCCGTGGACCTCGCGGCTCCCGACGCCGCCCGCATCCTGACTCCGATCTTCGCGGAGGCCGATGCCGTCGTGCATCTGGCCTGGGGATTCCAGCCCTCGCACCGTCGCGACTATCTCCGGCGGGTGGCGGTGGACGGCACCCGCGCCGTCATGACGGCCGCCGCCGACGCCGGTGTCGCACACGTGATCCACATGTCCTCCGCCGCCGTGTACTCCGACGGTGCCTACGGTCGGGAGGTCGACGAGTCGTGGGGCCGCGAAGGCGTGCCCACCTGTGTCTACAGCGTCGACAAGGTTGCGGCGGAGACATTCCTCGACGACTTCGAGTCCGGCACGAACGTGCCTGTCCTCACCCGTTTCCGCCCGGGATTCATCGGGCAACTCGTCTCCGGCTCCGGTCTCGAACGCTACGTGCTGCCCGAGTTCGTGCCCGCCGGCATCACGAACCATCTGCCGTTGATCCCGATCGATCACGGGCTCGCCATCCCCGCCGTGCACTCCGACGATGTAGCGGACGCGCTGGTCGCAGCACTCGAGCGACGGGTGCCCGGTCCGTTCAACCTGGGAGCACCGACTCCGGTGGGAGCGCGGGACTTCGCCGCTCCGTTCGACTGCCCGACGATTCCCGTGCCGCGATGGGGTCTGTCGGCGCTCGCCGAAGCGACCTGGCGCCTACGGTTGCAACCGGTGCAGGGCGGCTGGATCGACCTGGCCTACACCTGCCCGATGCTCGACTGCAGCAGGGCCCGCGAGGAACTCGGATGGTCGCCGAAGTACGACGGTCCCGAGGTATGGTCCGAGACGGTGCGCGGCATGCGCAGCGCAACGGGCACCGACAGCCCCGTCCTCTCTCCGCGCAGCGCGCGCGAACGACTCGCCGCGCTCGTCGAACGTGGACCCATCGGCCGGCGGATCCCGCCGTAATACTCTCGGCCGCAACGCTCTCCTGCGCAGAGCCATCCGCCGCCCTCCGCCGTCCCTGCTGGGTCGTGGAGGGCTGGTTCGTGGAGGGCTGGTTTCATGGAGGGCCGGATGCGGTATCCACCACCATGACGAAACCATCGAATCGAGCTCACGCTCCCACCACTGCGTCCCGAGCTTCGGGCTGGGTCGGATACGCCTGCATCCTCGCGGGGATCGCTGTCGTCGCTCTCGTCCTCTACGCGGCGGGCGACGGATTCGAGGGATGGGTGATCGTCGGAGCCATCGCTGCGGCCGTGCTCATCGTCGTCGGCGTGGTGATGTCCGCGCTCAACCTCCGTCGACGCCGCCTCCGCGGGTCCGGCGGTACCCCCACGCACGAACCCGGCCTCATCGACTGAGCCGGGACCCCGGCGCCGACGAGGGAGCCCCGGGACGCACTGTCCCGGGGCTCCCCTCGCTGTCTCGTACCCGAGCGTCAGGCCGGTGCCTCCGCCGACGCGAGGAGCGAGCTGCGACCGGCGGCCCAGCTGCCCAGCAGATGGCTTCCGAGCCGGCCCTCGAGGAACTCGATGGCCTGCGCACCGAACGAGATGTCCTGCGCCCGAGCCGGATCCTGTTCGACCATGTAACCCACCACGTCGTGCCGCAGGACGAGCTCGTGGACAGCGTCGGCCTCGATGTGCTCGGAATAGAAGAGGACGCACGCGTCGTCGGCGCCCAGACGCTCGAGAGCCTCGACCATGCGGCGGGCGCTGGGGGCGGTGGTGATCTCGGCCGCGGCGAACATCCCGACCAGCATCGGCGTATACGCGCGGTGCAGACCGCACAACGACATGAAGTTCACCGTTGCAAGGGTCACGGCGGGAACGACGTCGAGATAGCCCAGATAGTCGTCCTTCAGGCCGGCGGCGAGCAACAGGTCGGCGAACAACCGCGAGTGCATGCGCTCGGCCCGACCTCCGCCGTACTCGTCGAACTCGACAGCGACCAGCGCCGCCTTGGCGCGACCGGACAGTCGCGGGATCGCGAGGGCGTGCGGGTCCGCTTCCTTGAGGTGGTAGATCGAGCGATGGACGAAGAACTCGCGCATCATCTCCCACGTGCCGTTCGCGGCGAGCTCGTGGGAGACACCCCACGAGTCGTCCGGCTCGCGGCACAGGTCCTCGAGGACACCCTGCGGATCGTCGGAAGCCGGGACGTCGGCGCGCAGCCGATCGAGGAAGATGCGCTCGAGACGCGCCCGGACCCCGAGCGGGCCCGGTGCCCATTCCCAGGCGGGATCGACGCCCGCGAACCCCCGGTAGTGGAGCTCGTAGAGAACGGCCAGAGCGAGTTGGACGTCCTCGCCGTAGGCATCCGCGCCGTCGGTCGCGACGTCCCACACGGCATCGTCCACCGGGCCGCCGAGTCGCTCGACGATCTCGGCGGAGATGGGGCCGCGGGGCGTGGGAAGCGGAGCGTCGTGCACGTCGCACATCCGGGTCTCATGAGCCATATGCCGGGGTTACCCTCTCGGAGCAGTACAGAAACGACCCGTCGGTCGGTGCAGAAGCGACCCCTCGGTCGGTGCGGACCGGGGAAAAGGGCGTGAATATCGGTGCAGCCTGTGGGTATCCGGCGGCCATGAGCGAGGACCGCGAACGAGAACCACACACCATCGACTATCCGGGTGAGACCGACGAGATGGCCGAGCGCCCCACCGACGAGATGCGCGATTACGTCGGCCGCGGGTTGCTGTCCGGCCGCAAGGCCCTCGTCACGGGCGGTGACTCCGGCATCGGACGGGCGGTCGCCGTCGCCTTCGCGAAGGAAGGTGCCGACGTCGCGATCGCGTACCTCGAGGAACACCGCGACGCCGAACACACCGCCGACCTCGTGCGACGCGAGGGCCGCACATGTCACGTGATCGCGGGCGACCTCGGCGACGCGCAGCACTGCCGGGCAGTGGTGGCCGAGACGGTCGAACAACTCGGTGGCCTCGACATCCTCGTCAACAATGCCGGCACCCAGCAGCCCGTCGACGATTTCGCCGAGTTGAGCGAGGAGCAGTGGCGCCACACCTTCGCCGTGAACATCGACAGCTTCTTCCACGTGACGAAGGTGGCCCTGCCGCACCTGACGCCGGGCGGTTCCGTCATCAACACCGCATCGGTCAACGGTCTGCGCGGCAACAAGACGCTCATCGACTACTCGGCGACCAAGGGCGCGGTGATCGCCCTGACCTACTCACTCGCGCAGGCGCTGCAGGACAGGCAGATCCGCGTGAACTGCGTGGCGCCCGGACCGGTGTGGACCCCGTTGATCCCGGCGACCATGGACGCAGAGAAGGTCTCCGAGTTCGGACAGCAGGCGCCCTTCGGCCGCGCCGCGCAACCCGACGAGATCGCCCCGTCCTACGTCTTCTTCGCATCGGAGACGATGTCCTCGTACTACAGCGGTGAAGTGCTCGCCCCGCTCGGCGGCGAGACCATGCCCGGCTGACCGGGTGAGCCAGGAGAGCAAGAACGGTCGGGCGGCGGCCGGGGTCTGCGCGCGACACTGAATGCATGACCTTCGGCCGTGACCGACTCCGGGAACTGCTCGACGCCGTTCTCGACGAGAACAACGCGACCCTCGGACGGATGGCGCAGCACGCCTACGCGTCGCAGTGGCACTTCAGCCGCACCTTCGCGGTGGGCACCGGCGAGTCGCCGGTAGCGTTGCGGCGCCGGGTCATGCTCGAACGCGCCGCCTGGCAACTGCGTCACGGCAGTTCGGTCACCGATGCCGCGTTCGCCGCGGGCTACGACAGCGTCGAAGGGTTCGCCCGCGCCTTCGCCCGCGCCTACGGATATCCACCCAGCGCGGCCGCCCGGGTGCTCGGCACCGGCGGCGGTGGCAACCGGGCGCCCGCGCCCGTCGATCATTGGGCGCCCGCGCCCGTCGATCACTGGTTGCCCGCCCCCAACGGCGTTCACTTCCATCCGCCCACCAATCTCTGGGTCGAGGAGGACGGGCGACGGCCCACCGCGCCCGCCTACCCGGCCGCCGAGGTCCTCGCGCAGATGGTGCAGCACGATCTCGCGGACACCCGCTATCTCCTCGAGCGCGCCACCGAACTCGACGACGACGAGCGCGACCGGATCAGGTTCCCCGGACTGGTGGTTCTCGCATGGGACGGTCCCGAGGAATCCGTCTCACGTGTGCTCGGCAACCTGGTACGCGCCAAGGAGATGTGGCTGGCCTCGATGGTGGGCGCCGACCACCCCGAGGATGCGGACGACGGAATCGACTCTCTGACGGCGCGTTTCGAGGACATCGCTCCGCGCTGGGTGGAGACGATCCGCGACATCCATCGCCGTGGCGCCTGGGGTGACGTGCTCATCGACGCCCTGTGCGACCCTCCCGAGAGCTTCGTCCTCGGAGGAGTGGTCGCCCACGTCCTCACCTTCGCCGCACACCGCCGTCAACTCGCGCGGCACATGATGCGGGCGGCCGGCCTCGACGTCGATCACGGAGATCCACTCGACTGGAACAGGAGCAACTCATGACCCGGATGATCTACTACACCGCAAGCACACTGGACGGCTTCCTCGCCACCGAGGATCATTCGCTCGACTGGCTGCTCACCCGGGAGTCCGGCGACGGCGGGCCGTTCGACTACGAGAAGTTCATCGCCGGTATCGGCGCCATCGCCATGGGATCGTCCACCTACCGCTGGGTGCTCGACCATGCAGGCGAGGACAAGTGGGAGTACGACCTGCCCTGCTGGGTGTTCACGCATCGCGACGACCTGCCCGTCGCCCGGGCAGGCGACGAACCCGGCGACATCCGCTTCACGCAGAAGGACGTCCGTCAGGTCTACGACGAGATGGCCGAGGCCGCGAACGGCCGCGACCTGTGGATGGTGGGCGGCGGTGATCTCGCCGGACAGTTCGCCGAGCGCGGTCTGCTCGACGAGCTCGTCGTCTCGTTCGCACCGGTGACCATCGGTTCCGGCCGTCCACTGCTCCCGCGACACGTGGAGATGCGCCTCACCGAGCTCGGGCAGAGCGGAGAGTTCGCCGTCGTCCGCTACGAAGTGCTGAAGGACGCCACCGGCCGGTTGTGATGTGCATCACCTGCAGGTACCGTCGGCATCGAGAGGGACACACCTCGTCCGAGGAGGCCGGTCGTGAAACTCAATCTGTTCGTAGCCTGGAGCGCCTATGCGCTCGCACTCACCTCGGTCCTGATGATCGCGCTGACGATCGTCGCCATAGGGTACGGATTCACGGGCTGGGCGATGGTCGCGGCAGTCGCGGCAGTCGTCGCGCTCGGAGCGGCATTCGGCATGGTCGCCGGAACCGTGCGTCGAGACCACAGACGGCACTACGACACCCCGCACCTGTTCTGAGGGTGGTATCCGACGCGAGTCGGTGACATCACGACTCTGCGAGTCGGTGACATCACGACTCTGCGAGTCGGTGACATCACGACTCTGCGAGTCGGTGACATCACGACTCTGCGAGTCGGCGCTTCTCCGTTTCGATGTCGAAAGTCGGCTCCGGCCAATCGAGGTCGAGGCGTTCGAACGCGTCGATGAGCAGTTCCGTCACCGCGAGGCGGCCGTACCACTTGCGGTCGCACGGTACGACGTACCAGGGCGCGTCGTCGGTGCTGGTCCGATCGAGCATGTCCTGATAGGCCTGCTGGTACTGCGGCCACAGGGCGCGCTCCGAGACATCGCTCGGGTCGTACTTCCAGTGCTTGTCGCGGCGCTCGAGGCGCTCGGCGAGGCGCTTCTTCTGCTCGTCCAACGAGACGAACATCGCGACCTTCACGATGGTCGTGCCCTCGCGGACGACTTCGCTCTCGAACCGGTTGATCTCGTCGTAGCGTCCGCGCCAGACACTCTCCGGCACCAGTGATCTCACCCGCGCGACCAGCACATCCTCGTAGTGCGACCGGTCGAAGACACCGAGCTGGCCGTTACGAGGGAGGGCCTTCGCGATCCGCCACAGGAAGTGGTGCCGCTTCTCCTCCTCCGTAGGCACCCCGAAGGCCCTGTGGTCGACGCCCTGCGGGTCGACGTGGCCGACGACGTGACGCACCATGCCGCCCTTCCCGGCGGTGTCCATGCCCTGCAGAATCAGCAACACCGAGCGGGTGCCGCCGGTCCGCCCCTCGGCGAACAGCATCTCCTGCAGGTCGGAGAGCACGGCACCACGTTCGGCGAGCAGGCGTTCGCCGAGCGCCTTGTCGCCGTCGAATCCCGGAGTGCCGTTCGTGTCGATGTCGGCGACGCGGGTCTCGGGCGTCGCCCGGAGGGCTTCGACGATCGATGCGGGCCGGAAGACGTCGTCCTTCGTCATCCCGCCAGCGTGTCACACGCAGTCGTGATCGGGCGTGTGCCACACGCAGTGGCGATCAGGCGGGATCGACACCCTCGGTCTCGG
Source organism: Rhodococcus shunpengi (assembly GCF_048381395.1). NCBI lineage: Bacteria > Bacillati > Actinomycetota > Actinomycetes > Mycobacteriales > Nocardiaceae > Rhodococcus > Rhodococcus shunpengi. Next base: position 89,542 of record NZ_JBLWIU010000011.1, on the reverse strand, counting down.
GCTCGGTCGGCAGAGGGTAGGGCGGACGCGAGACGCCGTCGACCATGTGGCTGCCCCACAGGTCGACCTCCGAGATGCGGGCAGTCGCGGCCTCGGGGGCGTCGGGCACCGTGATCGTCACGGTGGTGCCGGGAGTGGGCGAGGCGTCGGTGCCGAGGGCCTCGGCGAGCCTGCGGAGCCGGCCGCGCCACACGTGCCGGCCGAGCAGAGGGTCGAACCGGCCGGAGATCTCGACGTCGACGGCGACCGTGCGGTCGCCCACGGTGACCTCGGCGGGACCGCGGTAGCCGGGGTCGTCCTCGTCGTGCAGGTCGTCGGCGTGGTCGCTCATGCCCGCACTATACGTGCAACTTCGAGTAACAGTAAAGGTGTCGGTCAGGAGGTGGCCGACGACTCGGGCAGGAGCGGATGCGGCTGCGACTTGAAGCGCACCGGGGATCCGGCGACTGCGGCGATGCCGGTCATGCCGCCCCAGATCATCATCGTCAGGTAGTCGATGAGGTCCTCGGTGGTCATCGACTTGTTCGAGATCCACCAGTGCGTCGCGAGCTGGATGCCGCCGACGATCCCGTACGCCCACGGCACGGCACCGCCCGAATCCATCTCGAGCAACCGCAGCCGTTCCCCGAGGACGGTGGCGACGAGCTCGGCGATCATCCGCTCCGAGTCGGCCACCACGTCGCGTCCCGCCGACGCGCTGTTGCTCATCACGTACAGATAGACCTCGGGATCGTCGGCGACGGTCTCGACGTAGGCGGTGATCGCCTCCCGGGTGAGCTCGTACTCGTCGAGATCCTCCGCGACCGCCGCGTAGATCCGGGGAGCGAGGACCGTCTCGACGTACCGCAGCATCGTCGCGGTCGTCAGGTCGCTCTTGTCGGTGAAGTAGCGGTAGAGCACCGTCTTCGACACGCCGATCTCGGCGGCGATCTCGTCCATACCGATCTCGTGGCCGCGGGAGCGGATCGCGTTGATGGTGCCGTCCACGAGCTCTTCCCGGCGGGCGATCTTGTGCTCGTGCCAGCGCCGTTTGCGGCCGTCCTGCTTCACGGGCGGGGCGGCCTCGCTCGAGGTCGGGTTCGAAGTCGTCTGCGGTCTGCTGGACACTGTGTGGCACATCCGTTCGGTTTCGATCGTCGGCTCAGTCTACGATCCGGCCCCCCGTCCTTCAGAACTCGAGGGCGATCCGTCCGCCGAGTGCCGACTTTCGGCACAATCGATCGGGTGCAGCTCCTGACGACCGACGACGAGATCAAACGCCGAGAACTCCGCCGTATGAAGGCGGTCGCGACCGGCTTCCTCGTCGCCGCCGCGATCATCTATCTCTTCTGCCGCTGGCAGGAAACCCGCGGCGCCGGTGCATGGGTGGGTTACGTGCGCGCGGCCTCCGAGGCCGGCATGGTCGGCGCGCTCGCCGACTGGTTCGCCGTGACCGCCCTGTTCCGGCACCCACTGCGGATACCGATCCCGCACACGGCGATCATCAAGCGGAAGAAGGACCAGCTCGGCGCCAACCTGAGCTCGTTCGTCGGCAACAACTTCCTCGCACCCGAGGTGGTGTCGGCCAAGGTCGAGTCGGCGCAGATCCCGTTGCGGGTCGGTACCTGGCTCGCCGAACCCGAGAACGCCCAGCGTGTGGCCAAGGAGACGTCGACAGTCCTGCGCGGTGTGGTCGGAATCCTGCGGGAGGACGACATCCAGCAGATCATCGACCACACCATCGTCAAGCGGATCGCCGAACCGGAATGGGGACCGCCCATCGGGCGTGTCCTCACCGAACTCCTCGCCGAGAACCGCCACCTGCCGCTCGTCGACATGCTCGCCGAACGCGCGCACCAGTGGGCGCTCGGGAGCCAGGAGACCATCGACCGCGTGATCAGCCGCGACTCGCCGTCGTGGTCGCCGAAGTTCGTCGACCTGCTGCTCGGCGAGAAGATCCACCGCGAACTCGTGGAGTTCACGTGGAAGGTGCGGTCGAATCCCGACCACGAGGTGCGCCTCGCGGTCAACAAGTTCCTCGCCGACTATGCCCGCGACCTGCAGAACGATCCCGTGACCATTGCCAAGGCGGAGAAGGTCAAGGCCGAGATCATGGGCCGCGACGAGATCACCGGCCTTGCCGCGGCGACCTGGCGGACGGCCAAGCGGATGATCCTCGACTCGGTGGACGACCCGAACAGCACCCTGCGTACGAAGATCGCGGAGAACGTCATGGCGTTCGGCATCCGGGTGCGTGAGGACGCCGAGTTGCGCACCAAGATCGACGGCTGGCTGCTCGACGCGGTGCGCTTCGTCGCGTCCAACTACGCCGACGAGATCACCTCCGTCATCCGCGAGACCGTCGAGCGCTGGGACGCCGAGGAGGCCAGCCGCAAGATCGAGCTCGCCGTGGGGCGCGACCTGCAGTTCATCCGCATCAACGGCACGGTGGTCGGTTCGCTCGCCGGGTTGACGATCTACGCGGTGTCGGAGTTGCTGTTCGCGTGACGACGGTCACGTGCTAGCAGAGTGCTTGCTGTAGCTAGCACTTGTCCGTAGAGTGGTCGGTGTGTCCACGGAACCAGATCCGATCGAGGGCTCGGACACGCCGGACGACAGCGCCGGACCGGGGGATATCGCCGCCCGGGTGGTCAACAACGCCGCCCAGGACATCGGCGCCTTCATCCGGTCGCAGCGCGAGGCCGCACAGGTTTCGCTCCGGCAGTTGTCGCAACTGGCCGGTGTCAGCAACCCGTACCTGAGCCAGATCGAACGGGGCCTGCGCAAGCCGTCCGCGGAAGTGCTCGCCCAGATCGCCAAGGGGTTGCGGCTCTCGGCCGAGGTTCTCTACGTACGAGCGGGGATCCTCGAGCATCGAGCGGAGAGCGCCGTGCGCGATGCGGTGCTCGTCGACACCGTTCTCACCGAGCGGCAGAAGCAGGTCCTGCTCGACATCTACGACTCGTTCTGCCGGGAGAACCAGCAGAACACCGGCGATGCCCGGCCCGACCACCCGACAGACTTCGACGAGGAGAAATCTTCATGACCGATCCCACCAGCATCCGTACCTCCCTCTACGCCGCGGTCGGTGCCGGCGACGCCGTCGTCCAGGCCGTCGCCGACCTCGTGGCCCAGGCGCGCCGACGTGCGGAGACCAACCGCAACGAGGTGGCCGAGCGGGTCGAGACCGCCCGCGACCGCTTCGCGACCCTGCCCGCCGATCTCACCGAGACCGTCGAGTCCCTCCGCGAGCGTCTCGCCGAACTCCCGGCCGAGCTGCCCGAGGAGATCGCGGACCTGCGCGAGCGTTTCAGCGCCGAGGAGCTGCGTAAGGTCGCCGAGGCGTACCTGAAGGTCGCCTCCGACCTCTACACCGCTCTCGCCGAGCGCGGTGAGGAGACCATCGAGCGTCTGCGTTCCCAGCCGGCCCTCGAGGACGGCCTCGGTCGCGCCGAAGCTGTACTCGGCGACGCCGCCGACCTCACCGAGGAAGCGCTCGGGACGGTGGCCCGCCGGACCCGCGAGGTCGGTGAGCAGGCCGCGAAGCTCGCGGGTCGCGCAGCCGGCCGCATCTCCGAGACGAGCGACGAGGTGAGCGAGGCCGTGTCCGACGCCGGCGACAAGGCCGCCGAGCGCGTCGTCGAGCTCGGTGAGCGTGCCGAGGAGACGGGCTCCGAGACCGCCGGACGGGTCGAGTCGGCCCGCGGAGAGGTCCGCGCGGCGGCCGACAAGGCTGCGGAGAAGGTCGAGTCGGTGGCCACCCCGGTCGAGCCGGTCGAGGTCACCCCGGCCAAGGCTCCGGCCAAGAAGGCTCCGGCCAAGACCCCCGCGAAGATGCCGGCCAAGACGGTTGCCGCGACGCCCGCCGCGAAGGCTCCGGCCAAGGCCGCCGCCAAGACTCCGGCGAAGGCTCCGGCCAAGAAGGCCCCTGCCAAGAAGGCAGCGCCGCGCAAGGCCAGCGGCTCCTGACCTGCAGCGATCGATCGGCCCTCGTGCGAACTCGCACGGGGGCCGATTCTCGTAGACTGGGGTGGTGACGAATGTCGATTCACTTGCCGGTCTGATCATCCTCGCGCTGCAGATCATCGCCATCGCCGGGGCGGGATTCGCGTTGTTCCACGTCGTGCGCCAGCCCGCCGAGGCGTTTCCGGCCGTCGACAAGCTGACCAAGCCCGTCTGGCTCGGCATCCTCGTGGCCGCGCTGCTCGTCCTCGTCGTCTTCGGCGCGGTGGGTCTGCTCGGGATCATCGCGGTTGTCGCGGTGTGCGTGTACCTCGTGGACGTCCGTCCGCGGGTCGAGGAGGTCCAGCGTCCGCGGTGGTGATCGCGAAGTCTGATCTCCGCGGTGGTGACTGCGGAGCCCGAACTTCGCGGTGGTGATCAGGGAGGTCCGTCGTCCTCGGTGGTAGGGCGGCCGGGCCTCCCTTTCGCTTGACAAGTGTGATCCAGATAATGACACTTCGGGTAACGGATAATTTCCGAGACGAGGTGGTCGGCGATGACGCTCCTGCGAAAGCACGACAGCCTGCCGGGTGAACATTCCACGGATCACCGGCAGGAAACCGCGCAACGCCTGCTCGATTCGTCGGCACGGCTCTCCTACGATCCCGGGCTCGAGATCGACTGGGACGCGCCGCTCGTGGACGGCAAGTACGGCATGACCCCGGAATGGTGCAGTCTCTACGGCACCGACCTGTGGGAACGCATGTCGGAGGACCAGCGCATCACCCTCACCAAGCACGAGGCCGCGAGCATCGCCGGCACCGGGATCTGGTTCGAGATGATCCTCATGCAGATGCTCGTCCGCGATCTCTACCGGCACGATCCGGCGACCCCCTACGTGCAGTTCGGGCTCACCGAGATCGCCGACGAATGCCGGCACTCGATCATGTTCGCGCGGTCGGCGCAGCGATACGGCATTCCCTCGTACCGGCCCAAGCGCTGGATCCGGGAGACCGGCCGGCTGTTCAAGGCCGTCGCGCGCGGCGCCCTCGCCTACGGCGGCACCCTGTTCGCCGAGGAGATCCTCGACATGATGCAGCGCGACTTCATGCGCGACGAGCGGGTGCAGCCCATCACCCGGACGGTGAGCCACGTCCACGTCGTGGAGGAATCGCGGCACATCCGCTACGCCCGCGAGGAGACCCGCAGGCGCTCGGCCCGGCTCGGTCGTCTCGAGCGGGCATGGATCCGGATCCACCTCGGGGTGAGCGCGTACTTCGTCGTCACCAGCCTCGTGAACGACCAGGTCTACGCCGCGGCCGGACTCGACATCGCCGAAGCGAAGAAAGCCGCGCGGGAGAACAGGCACTACCACGACAAGCTCCGCCAGGGCACTCGCCGCACGGTCGAGTTCCTCGACGAGGTGGGGTTGATCGGCGGTCCGTCCACTCTGCTTCTGCGTCGCGCGCACGTCCTGTGACGCCGCGCTGCTCCACCGAACCGACAGGAGAATCCCACCCGTGAGAAAGCCGTCCCCGACCGCGTCGATCGTCGCGGGTTCGATCGTCCTCGCTGCCGCGGCCACCACTGCCGTGCTCGTCCGGCGGCGTCGTCGGACGGTCGTCCGTACCGAGGACGTCGCGCCGCACAAGTTGCTGCGCGAACCGGAACTCGAACCCGAGATCCTCGACGTCCGCGCCGAGGACGGTGCCCGGCTGAACGTGCTCGCCTACGGCGACGCGGACGCTCCCGTGCTGGTGTTCTGCCACGGCTGGACGTGCAACGCCGCGTACTGGACGCCGCAGATCAACGCGTTCGCGGAGAACTATCGGGTGGTGGTCTACGACCAGCGCGGGCACGGCGACAGCGAGGCCGGGGCGCGACCGCTGGGAGCCGACGTGCTCGCCGACGATCTCCAGACGGTCCTCGACGCCGTGGTCCGGCCCGGTTCGAAGGCCGTGCTCACCGGTCACAGCATGGGCGGGATGAGCATCATCGCGTGGGCCGAGAAGTACCCGGAGAACGTCGACCGCACGGTCGGGGGCGTGCTGCTCGCGAGCACCGGCACCGACCGGCTGGTCGCGGACTCGGCGATCGTGCCACTGCCGCAACGCTTCCCGCGGGTGCCGGTGCCCGTCGCGAGCCGGCTCATGGGTGCGACGGTTCCGCTGGCGGCGTCCCCGGTGACGACGCGGGCCCTGCGTTACGTGGCCCTGTCGCCCGGCGCGAGCGCCGCGGAGGTGCAGTTCTGCGAGAAGATCGTGCTCGGCTGCCCACCGCGCACGCGGGGCGGCTGGGGCAGGGCCCTGAGTGCCCTCGACATCCGTGAGGGCCTGCGCAATCTCACCGTGCCGACGACGGTGCTGGTCGGGACCGCCGACCGTCTCACCCCGCCCGTCCACGCCCGGCGTCTCGCCGAGGAACTCGACCGTGCGGGCAACCTCGAACGTCTCGTGGTGCTCGACGGCATCGGCCACATGAGCTCGGTCGAAGCGATCGACCGGTTCGACGAGGAGCTCGCGCACCTCGTCGAACGAGCCGGTGTGCCCGTCGGCTGAGTCGATCACTCGCACACACGAAAGACCGGTCCATCCGCTCGCGGGTGGACCGGTTCCGGGTCCGGGGTCTACTGCTGGGGATCTACCGGAAGACGACGGTCTTGCTGTCGTGCACCAGCACCCGATCCTCGAGATGCCAGCGCAGACCGCGGGAGAGGACCAGCTTCTCGACGTCACGGCCCTGACGGACCATGTCGCTCACGCTGTCGCTGTGACTGACACGGATGACGTCCTGTTCGATGATCGGGCCCGCGTCGAGTTCGGCGGTGACGTAGTGGCAGGTCGCGCCGATGAGCTTCACGCCGCGCGTGAAGGCCTGGTGGTAGGGCCGTGCGCCGATGAACGACGGCAGGAAGCTGTGGTGGATGTTGATCGCGCGGCCGGCCCAGTGCTCGCACAGCTCCTCCGGGAGCACCTGCATGAACCGGGCGAGGACCACCGCGTGCGGGTCGTGGGCGTCGACGAGCTTGCGGACCTGCTCGAAGGCCGGTCCGCGCTCGGCGGGATCCTTCGGGAACGACACGTAATGGAAGGTGATGCCGTGTCGCTGCGCGACCGGTTCGAGATCGCGATGGTTGCCGATGACCGCGCAGATCTCGGCGTCGAGTTCCCCTGCGGCGACCCGTCCGAGGATGTCGTGCAGGCAGTGCCCTTCCTTGCTGACGAGCAGTACGACGCGCTTGCGCTTGCCGGTGTCGGAGAGTGTCCATTCGGTCTGAGGGCCGATGTCGGCGGCGACACTCGCGAACTTCTCGCGCAGCTCGTCGAGGCCGAACGGGATCGACGACGCCCGAACGGCCTGCCGGGTGAAGAACCAACCGGTGTCCTGATCGGCGTGATAGGCCGCCTCGACGATCGAACCACCGACCTCCGCGAGGAAGGTCGCGATGCGGGCGACGATCCCGGTGGTGTCCGGGCAGCCCAGGGTCAGAACGTAACGTCGATCGTCGGCGGATGAGGCGAGCGTCATGCCCCGATTGTCTCAGGTGACATACGGCGTCCTACTTCCGGTCGTCAGCCCGAGACCGGAGGACGCCGGACCGTGCCCGTGGCGACGAGGGTGGTCGCGTCGATCGTGTGCAGTCCGCGAGCGGTGACCTCCTCGGCGATCTGCTGCCGCACCGACGCCACCTGCCCGGAGTCGAGCCCGGTCAGCGCCGCGCGCAGACCGGTGCCCATCACCAGCGACCAACACAACTCGTCCGTCGCCGGAAGGAGATTCGACAGCGTGCGGACCTCCACGGAATCGGTTCCGGCGTCCGCGAGCCACGTCTCGAGTGTGTCCGGCGTGTCGATCCGGTGCAGCGGTGTGCGGTCGCGCAGGGCACCGCGCTCGCGCAGTTCGGGGGAGTAGCGCGACGCGACGTCGAACACGATCGACGAGAACTCCTCCATCGCGCCGCGTCGCCAGACCGTCACGCCGGCGCGTCCGCCCTGCCGCACGAGCGAGACCAGACGCCAGAAGGTGCGGTCCATGTCCGGGAGGAAGAACACCCCGTAGGAGATCGACAGCACGTCGTAGCCGGCCTCGGGTACGTCCGACGGCGCCTCCCACTGCGAGGCGTCCGCACAGACGAATTCGATGTTCTTCAGGCCGCGGCGTTCCGCGGTCAGGCGGCCGTGTTCGAGCATCTCGTCGGCGACGTCGACGCCGTGGACGAGACCTTCGGGTCCGACGGCTGCGGCGGCGGGAAGCGCGGACGATCCCGTTCCGCAACACGCGTCGAGCACCGCCTCGCCGGGGGCGACGCCGAGCTGGAAGACCAGCGCCTGCCCGGCCGGTCCCCACACCGTCGGGGTCAGCTCGTCGAAATCCCCGCTCGCCGCGTCGAAGGTGCGTGCGGTCTCGGCGGAATCGGCCCAGGGGTTCCCGGGATCGTCGTTCATGCCTGCTCCTCGAGGGTGTAGAACGGCTCGGCGTACCGGAAGGTGCCCCGCAGCTCGGGGTCGTGTGCCGTGAGCGCCCGTGCCTGGAAGTGGGACGCCCACTCCTCGACGTCGGGGGAGATCCCGAGTTCGGCGGCGGGCACGAAACCGAAGCGGGGGTAGTAGTCGGGATGTCCGAGCAGGAGCACGATCGACTCGTCCAGGGCGTCCGCCGCACCGAGCACGGCGTGCATGAGAGCGGCGCCCACTCCGGAGCGCTGGGAATCGGGACGGACACCGAGCGGACCGAGGCCCAGGGCAGGGATGGTGCCGACGTGACCCCGGGTGGCGACGACATGGCCGACGATCGCGCCCGAGGCGTCCTCGGCCACGAGCGACAACGACGGCAGCCATGCATCACTCGCCCGCAACGACGCGACCAGGCCGGGTTCGACCGGCTCGCGACCTTCCGGGGCGAACGGCGCGAAGGCGGCGCGATGCACGTCGGCGATCGCACGGACGTCGGCGGGGAGCTCTCGACGGATCAGCACGCGATCATTGTCGTAGCCGAAGCGGCGCTGCGGTATCGATTTATCGCCGTCTGCTGTTCCTCCGGACCACCACGACGGCCACGACTGCAACGAGAAGCGCGATCACCAGGATTTCCATGGGAATCGGCTACCCGGCACGGGGCGACGCATGCCGAGCACGGCCGTCGGATCTCGCCGTGTGGAAAGCTGCAGTCATGTCCGGAACCACGTTGACCCGCGCGCAGGTCGCGTCGATGATCGACCACACCCTCCTCAAGCCCGAAGCGTCCTCGCAGGACGTGCGGGCCCTCGTCGACGAAGCCGTCGAACTCGGCGTGTACGCGGTGTGCGTGTCGCCGTCGATGCTGCCCCTGCGGGCCGAGGGGGTCACGGTCGCGACGGTCGTCGGTTTCCCTTCCGGCAAGCACCATTCGCTCATCAAGGGCGCCGAGGCGCGACTCGCCGTGGACGAGGGGGCGCGCGAGATCGACATGGTGATCGACGTGGGCGCAGCGGTGGCCGGCGACTACAACGCCGTCCTCGCCGACATCCTCACCGTGCGTGAAGCGATCGGTTTCGACCCCGTCCTCAAGGTCATCATCGAATCCGCCGTGCTCTCCGACGAGGCCATCGTCGAGGTGTGCCGCGCCGCGGAGAAGGCCGGTGCGAACTTCGTGAAGACCTCCACCGGTTTCCACCCCGCGGGTGGTGCCACGACCCACGCGGTCGCGCTCATGGCGGAGACGGTGGGCGGCAAGCTCGGCATCAAGGCGAGCGGCGGCATCCGCACCGCCGAGGACGCGGTCGCAATGATCGAGGCCGGAGCGACGCGCCTCGGACTGTCCGGCAGCCGCGCGGTGCTGGACGGGCTGCAGAGCTGACGACAGCTCTCGAGGGGCTGCAGAGCTGACGACAGCTCTCGAGGGTCTCTCTTCGGTTACGACAGGAGGCCGCAGCTGCCCTCCTGCTGTTGCTGCTGCTGTCCCTGCGGGGCCTCCGGCAACACGAAGCGGCCCCCCTCGAGGCGGAGGTCGATGCCGCTGTCGGTGACGTTCACCTCGGTGGCCTGCATACCCAGCGGGTACTGCTGCAGACCCGAGGTCAGGATCTCCACGACGCCGTCGACGAGGGCCGTCGGGAGCCCGATGCCGAGGATCGTCGCGTCGGTCGTCTCGACCGTCACCACACCGCCGTTCACCACCGGTCGCGCAGTGAACTCCGCGAGGCCCTGGCCGCCGACGGTGAACGTCAGGGTGCCCGCGTTCTCGTCGGCCGTGACATCGGTGACGAGGCCACCGACCGACTGGCTCTGCACGGTCGCGAGGATCCCGGAGGTGGGCCACGAGACGTCGGCACTCGAGCTGCCGATGGTGCCGGCACCCTCGGCGGAGTCGCGCAGGTCGACGTCCTTGACCTCGGCGTGCACCTGCATCTGCTGGGCCGGACCGAAGGCGGTGTCGTCGCTGTCGAGGGCGACCGAGGGAACCTGTCGGTCGAGCAGCTGGAGCAGCACCGGCTTCCAGCTCAGGTCGACGTCGACTCCCGTGCCGAGCTCGCTCTCGAAGGACTGGGCGAGGCAGGTCGTCGCGCGGTTGCGGACGTAGACCTCCGCGCCCACCAGGACTGCGACCAGCGCCGCGACGAGAACGACGGCGATCGTGACGGTGCGGTTGCGCTTCCGTTGCGTCATGGTCGCCGATTCTTCCGGACGACGCTGAGGATCGACTGAGCACACGGCCACAGGATGAGGAAAATATGTGAGGTGTACCACATTCGTCGGCTACGCTGGGCGCCATGACAGGGTGGACGGATTCAGGTTACGACGCAACCGGGCGGGCCGATGCCGACGACTCGCTGCGGCGCCTCGCCGCCACGCAAGCCGGGTTCTTCACCGCACGCCAGGCCGTCGGTCACGGGATAGCAGCTCACGACTTCGCGGAACGCATCGAGGCGGGACTGTGGATCCGCGTCGAGACCGAACTGTTCCGCCTCAGCGACAGCCCACGGACGAAGTTCGACGAATTCGCCCAGTGGTGCACCTGGTACGAGGGGGAGGCGGTCGTCTCGCACCAGAGCGCCGCCGACCTGCACGGCATGGGCCACCTGCAGCCGCGCTTCCTGCACCTGTCCACCCCCGACCAGCGCACCGTGCCGAGCAACCGGCTCGCGCTGCATCACCGGACGCTGGCGGAGGAGGACTGCGAGGTCGTCGGGGCCTTCCGGATCACCACACCCGCCCGTACCGCGGTCGACCTCGCGGCCGGTGGCGTGTCCCAGGAAGTGCTCGACGAACTCGTCGGCGACGCGATCGCGCTCGGCCGGGTCGACTCCGACCGGCTGCACGCCGCGGTGGCGAACCAGCCGGCCGCCGTGGCCGACCGGATCGAGCTGGCACTCCTCGCCGCGGGCTGAACGACCGGGACGAGCTCGGGTGGACGGTCTCAGACCGCCACGAGCTCGGACACGACAGGTGCACCGGCGGGTGCGACCGCGTCCCAGGGCACCGTCAGTACACAGTCGCGCAGACGACGGCGGGGCTGGGACACCGGGAAGCCCTGATCCCGCAGCAACTCGAGCGTCGCCTTCCATCGGATCCGCGGCCCGAACGCCGCGTGCGGAGCGCTCGTCGCCCACGCCCGGTCGGCCGCGCGGAGCAGCGCGTGGATCGGCTCGCCCGGGACGTTCCGGTGGATCAGCGCCTTCGGCAGCCGTTCGGCGACGTCGGACGGTCTCTCCACGTGGAACGGGCTCCACGCCAGGGTCAGCGAACGGGGACCGTGCTCGTCGAGGAGCACCCAGGCGCAGCGCCGGCCCAGCTCGTCGCACGTGCCGTCGATGAGCAGGCCGCCGGGAGCGAGGCCGGAACGCAGGTGCGCCCACGCCGGTTCGACCGCCTCCTCCGGATACTGCCGGAGCACGTTGAAGGCCCGGACCAGGGTCGGGCGCAGGCCCGCGAGCTCGAAGCCGCCCCGGGCGAACTCGACACCGTCGCGGCCCGGGACCACACGGTCCGGATCGATCTCGAGACCGACCACGCGCAGATCGCTGCGGACCCGACGCAGGCGCGCGGCGAGTTCGAGGGTCGTCACCGGCATGGCGCCGTAACCCAGATCGACCACCAGCGGGTCGGTGGCGTGCGTCAACGCCCTCGTGATGTGGGGGTCGTGCATCGCCCAGCGGTCGCTGCGGCGCAGCCTGTTGATGCCGGTGGTGCCGCGCGTGACGACACCGACGGGTCCTCGATTCCGCACGCGCTACCGACCGGCGAGCCAGTCGGCGGTGATGGCCGCTTCGGTGCGGAACACGTCGACGAGATTGGTGAGGATGAGTTCTTCGAGCTTGCCGCCGACGAACGGGATGTGCACCTTGGCCTCGGAGGTGGTGCGGAGCGTGGCGCCGTGGTCGTCGGCGAAGAGCTCCATCGTGCCCGTGAGGCTGCCCGGACCGCCGGGGATCGACGCCTGGTAGGTGCCGGTCGCGCCGTCGGTGAACGGCCCGTAGTTCTCCTTGCGCGTGATGACCATGTCCTTCTTGATCACCGTGCGGGCGATCTCCGGCAGGTCGGAACGCGGCAGGACGTGGTGCAACACCAGCGCGATGCCCGATCCGGAGACCGTGAACTCGCGGACGTGGTTCTCCGAGTACTTGCGCATCTCGGTCATCCGCGCTTCCCAGTGGGCGGGGTCGGCGAGAGCCTCGTACACCCGCTCCGGTGGATGAGGGAAGCGGGCGGAGTAGTCGATACGCCGTGCCACGACCGGCCAGGTTACCGCGCCGGGCGGCCTGCCCGGAAATCGCGACCGTCCACGGGGGAGCCCCGCGGGGGTGCGATCAGGCCGAGTGAGCCCCGTTCAACCACTGTTCGGTGAAGGTGCGCTCCGCGTCGAAGAGCTCGACGAGCTGCTCGACGATCATCCCCTCGATCTTGGAACCGAGGAACGGGATCTTCACCTCGACGGTGCCCTCGATGACGACGGACGAGCCCGCTCCGTCGGTGATGAGTGTCATCCCGCCGGTGACCTCGCCGGGCATACCGTCGACGTGGGCCGAGAACCTGCCCTCGGCGCGACCGTCGGCGAACGCGCCCCACGATTCGTGACGCCGGATGACGAGATCGCCCGGGCGGAGGCTCGTGACCATGCTCGGCAGGTGCTCGGCCGGGATGGCCTGGTGGAGGTCGAGTTCGATCGTGCCGTCGCCGGTGTCGGCGCGTTCGACCGCCGCGCCCGGGCCCCCGACCTCACGCAGCCGGGTCTGCCAGTACTGCGGATCGACGAACGCCGCGTGGACCGCAGCAGGCGGGGACGAGTAGTTCGCAGTGTGGTCGATAGGGCTGCCCATACGGGGCACGCTACCGTTTGCTGGTGCTTGATCCACGTACCAGGGCCCGGCTCGTCGAAACGGGAGCCACGGTGTCCGAGCAGGTGTCGCTGTCGGAATTCACGACCCTCCGGCTCGGCGGCCCTGCCCGGTATCTCGTCGAATGCACGTCCACCGCGTCGTTGATCGAGGTCGTGCGCCTGCTCGACGAGCAGGAAGTGCCGCTGCTGCTCCTCGCGGGCGGCTCCAACCTCGTCATCGGCGACGAGGGTTTCGACGGCGTCGTGGTGCGTGTCGCGACCACCGGTGTCGACCTCCGCGACGACCACGTCCGGGTGGACGCGGGAGCCGGGTGGGACGCCGTCGTCGCGGCCACCGTGGAGGCCGGCCTCGGCGGACTCGAATGCCTGTCGGGCATCCCGGGCTCCGCGGGAGCGACGCCGGTGCAGAACGTCGGGGCGTACGGCGTCGAGGTGGGCTCGATCCTGCGCCGCGTCCGCCTGCTCGACCGCGCAACCGGACAGGACTCGTGGGTCGGCCCCGAGGCACTCGGTCTCGGCTACCGGACCAGCATCCTCAAGCACACCGACGCGGCGGTCGTCCTCGAGGTGGAACTGGACGTGCGGAGCGACGGTTCGTCCGCGCCCCTCGCATACCGGGAGCTCGCGGTCGCGCTGGGCGCGGAGGAGGGCGAACGCCGGCCGGCGGCGCAGGTCCGCGAGCACGTGCTCGCGCTCCGCCGCAGCAAAGGCATGGTGCTCGACGCCGACGACCACGACACGTGGAGCGCCGGATCGTTCTTCACGAACCCCGTCGTCCCCGACGACCGGTTGCCGCAGGTGCTCGCGGCCATCGCGGCGAAGGTGGGGGAGGACGTGCGCATCCCGCAGTTCCCTGCGGACGGTGGCACCAAGCTGTCGGCCGGATGGCTCATCGAGCGGGCCGGTTTCGCGAAGGGTTTCCCCGCCGCCGACGCACCGGCACGGTTGTCGACGAAGCACACGCTGGCGCTCACCAACAGGGGAGCGGCATCGGCCGCGGATCTCGTGGCGCTGGCGCGGACGGTGCGCGACGGCGTCGAGGACGCCTTCGGGGTGCGGCTGCATCCCGAACCCGTCACCGTGAACTGCGTGATCTGACGGACGGCCCGGCCCGTCACCAGCGGTTGCGGACCTCCTCCGCGAAGCCGAGCAGGTTCTCGATCTCGAGCCGGGTGCCGTCGTCGAGCACGACGCTGCCGGTGAACCGTCCGAAGACCTGGTGCTGCGTGGACCGCACGAGCAGGGCGTTCACGTCGGCCGCGCGGTCGAGAATCGGTTCGAACTCCATCTCGAACCGCTCGTCGTTGCTGGTGAACCGCCACGGGGCCCCGTCGTAGGTGCCGCGGGGCAGATGGAAGTGCACGCGGTCGAGCTTGTGCGCCACACCGTCGTGGAAGAGCATGTTCTCGCTCGCCGCGGTGGTGTCGCCGAAGCCGTGGCCGATGTTGAACCCGAATCGCACACCCTCGTGGATCCCCGAGGCCGACCCCCAGTACCAGGTGTTGTCGTAGGTCCACACCCCTCGACCCCAGTCGAACACCCCGAAGGCGGTGGCGGGATCGAAGACCAGCTCCCGCCCATCCACGGTGACCGTGCCCTGCGCGGGCAGGCAGTTGATCTTCTGGTTGTAGTAGAAGGCCTTCGGTGCGCGGGGAAAGGGTGTCGCGATCACCATCCGATCGTCGGACGGCTGTGTGAGCACGAGTTCTCCGGACAGTCCGCGCCCGCCGCCGAAACGGGGATGGTCGACGACCAGCCGCCGGGCCGTTCCTTCGTGGTGGTACTCGATGCGGAGTCCGCCGTGGTGGACGACGACATCGCCGCCGTCGGCGGTGCGCGGCAGGCGCATCCGGCCGAGCGGGAAGGGGACGAGGGCGTTCTCGGTGGTCTCGGAGCGACCCGCGAGGTCGAGCACGCTGACTCCGAGGAGCCCGACGTAACCGTTGTCGGCGACGGTCAGCGCGATCCCGAACGGTCCGTCCACGCTGTCGGCCAGGACGCAGTAGTAGTCCCACTCCTTGATGCGGAACCGTGACGCTGCGACCCGCTGCCGGTCGTAGGTGCGGACCTCGGAGGTGCTCCAGCCGGCCTCGGCGAGCCTCCCGTCGTCGTCGAGCAGCGGTCCGGGCGCGAGGCGTCGTTGGCGCATATCCCGTGACAGTACCGACGGTGGTGGGCGCGACCGCCTCGCCGCGCCCACCACCGCGGTCGGTCAGTCGGTGACGCGGTGGAACCGGCCGGCATTGGCCTGATCGCGCGGCTTGACGATGATCTGGTCGAGGTTGACATGCGACGGACGCGACGCGACGAAGCCGATGATGTCGGCGATGTCCTGGGCGACCAGCGGGGTGATGCCCTCGTACACCTTGTCGGCCCGATCCTTGTCGCCCTCGAAGCGCACCAGCGAGAACTCGGTCTCGACCGCGCCCGGCGCGATCTCGGTGAGACGGACCGGCCGGCCGAGCAGTTCGCCGCGCAGCGTGCGGTGCAGCACGGCCTGCGCGTGCTTGGCCGAGGTGTAACCGGCGCCGTTGTCGTAGGCCTCGAAGGCCGCGACCGAGGTGATGGTGACGATCAGGCCGTCGCCCGAGGCGATGAGCTTGGGGATGAGCGCCTTGGTGATGCGCATGGTGCCGATGACGTTGGTCTCCCACATCCAGCGCCAGTCGTCCTCGACGGCCTCGGCCACGGGCGCGAGGCCCTTGGCGCCACCGGCATTGTTGACCAGCACGTCGACCCGCGGCAGCACCGTGGTGAAGGCCTCGACCGAATCCTCGTCGGTGACGTCGAGCTCGAGCGCGGTACCGCCGATCTCGTCGGCGAGCTTCTGCAGGCGGTCGAGTCGGCGTGCGCCCACCACGACGTGGAAGCCCTGTGCGGCAAGCGTGCGGGCGGTCGCCTCGCCGATTCCGGAGGAAGCTCCGGTGACGACGGCGACGCGGGAATCGGGAGAGATGCTCATGGGGCAATCGTAGTGTCGGGCACCGGATGCCGCCGCACGTCCCGGCCTGCGAAGTCCTCTCCGTGCGGCTACCCTGCGGCGTATGACCACCATCCGCGGTCGATACAGTTCGGGCGAACAGACCCGGATCCGGCTCGTCGAAGCCGCCGAGCGGCTCTTCGCCCGCCGTGGATACGACGGGGTCACCCTCGCCGACATCCGCAAGGCCGCCGGACAGCACAACTCGTCGGTGGTCGGTTATTACTTCGGCACCAAGGAGGGGCTGCTCGAGGCGGTCTTCTCCCACCGGTTGCCCGCCCTGAACTCCCAACGGGAAGCGCTCCTCGCCGAGATGCTGCGGACGCGGGAGACCCTCTCGGTACGCGACCTGCTGTGGGTGATCATCCGCCCACTGGCCGGCACGCTCGGCCGCAACAACCACTACGTCGCCTTCCTCGACCGGCTGTCGAACCACGACCGATTCGCCGAGTGCTTCCGCGTCACCGGACCGACGGGAACCGAGAGCGGCCGCCGGTCCGACACCGCGCTACGGACCCTCCTCGGGCCGTTGCCCGACGACATCGCGGGGCAGCGTCTGCGGCTGGTCTACTCCGGCACCGTCGGTGCGCTGGCGCGGTGTCACCGTGCAGGCGAATCACCCACCACGGCAGAACTCGCCGCGCTCGTCGACGCGTGGGAGGCGTTGCTGCTCGCCCCGGTGTCGGCGGAGACCGCGCACGCACGCGGGGACGTGCAGGAAGGTTTCCCACCGGATCGGTGAGGATTGGACACGACGCGGTTCGGGCGATAGTTTGATCGACATGTCAGTCGGCCACACCTCCGCACCGCGGGTCACCTATGTGACCGCCGCGCTGGGATCACGGCTGCCTCTGGCGCGCGAACTCTGTTGTCGCTGCTGCGGAAAGTAACTCCGCACCGATCCCGCCCTCGTCGTGCGGGTCCGTCTCCGATCGTGTTCTCCACGTCGGGTCTCGGTGCGTCGATCGTCTCCCGCCCGTTCTCCGGTCATCACGTCCGGATCAGCAGCCAAGGATCAGCGCCGTGTCGGTTCCCACTCTCTCGCCGTCCGTTTCCCTTCCCTCGCGGTCGTCCGCGCCTCGTCGCGCCACCGGTTCCGCCGTCCGTGGATCCACGCGTGCGACGGTCGTCCGTCCCCGCACCTCCCGTGTGTCGAGCCCGGTCAGGATCGTTCCGCCGGACCTGCGTATCGCCGACGGCACCGGGGCGTCGGTCTTCCGTGTCGCCGCCAATCGCGGCCCCGTCTCGCGCGACGTGATCGCGAAGGTCACCGGGACGAGCATCGCCACCGTCAATCGCCAGGTATCGGCCCTGCTCTCGGCAGGTCTGCTGCGTGAGCGCGCCGACCTGACCGAACCCGGCGCCGTCGGCCGGCCGCGTGTTCCCGTCGAGGTCGACCACGAGCGGTACCTGACGGTCGGCATCCACATCGGTGCGGTCACCACCGGTATCGTCGCCAGTGACCTGCGCGGTCGCATCATCGGCGCCGTCGAGGTCCCCACGCCCACCGGCGACCAGGACGCCGCGCTCGCGTCGATCACCGCGAGCGCCAAGGCCTTCGCCGGACGGTGGCACCGCCGCACCCCGTTGTGGGTCGGCGTCGCACTCGGCGGGCGGGTGGACTCGAACACCGCCGTCGTGACGCACCCGCGACTCGGCTGGGTCGACGCCCGTGTCGGCGCGATCGTCGGTGGCGGTATGGGGCTTCCGGTCTCGGTGGCCGCGCACGTCGAGGCGATGGCCGCCTCCGAGCTGCTCCTCACCCCCGATCGCGACGCCCCCGAGGCCAAGGGCACCGGCCTGTACTTCTACGTTCGGGAGACGGCCGGTGTGGCAATCACTTTCGACGGCAAGGTGCACACCCCTGCCGGCGGTCCGGGTTCGGTGACGCATTTCCCCACCGGTTCGTCGGCCCGGTGCTCGTGCGGTGGCACGGGTTGCCTCGAAGCGACGGTGAGCGATCGGGCGGTCGTGCAGCGCGTGGTGGCCGAGGGCATCCTCGCCGACGGCGACGACACCATTCAGTCGCTCTACCGCCTCGCGCGGGACGGTTCCGAGGCCGCTCACGGTCTGCTCGTCGAGCGGGCCACCGTGCTCGGCCGCACCGTCGGGATGCTGCGCGACCTGTTCAATCCCGACCGCGTGATTCTCGGCGGACAGGCCTTCACCGAGTACCCGGCCGCGGTTCCGCACGTCGCCCGCGCGTTCGCCGCGTCGACCACCCTGCCGCGCAAGGACATCCGCATCACCGGCTTCGGCAACCGGGTGCAGGCCCACGCTGCGGGTGTCGTCTCGCTCAGCTCGTTGTTCTCGGATCCGATCGCGGCGATGAAGCGCACCGAACTCTGAACGATCCCGTCGGATTCACACGCTCGGTGGGGCGTCCGTCGCATCCGCAGCGGCGCCCCGCCGGTCGAGTTCCGCCCGGGCCCGGTCCAGCCCGCCGTGTTCGAGTGCGGCCGAGTGTGATTCGTCGGCCCACACCAGTTTCCCGCGTTCGTGGACCGTCACGGTCATGCGACCGCCGAGATGCTCGATCGAACCGGCGACGTTCCGTCGTTCCGCGGGTAGGGGGACCGGCAGGACGTGCGCCGCTCCGAGGGGTGAGCTTCCCGAGATCTCCACGCTCCAACGGGCATTGCGACCGCACAGGTGCCAGCTCTCGTCGGTGACCGTCGCCCGGACCGGGGATGTGACGGGATTGCCCAGCCGCACGATGCGCCCGTCCGGTAGTGCGACGACGACCGCCGTGACCTCCGTGCGCAGTGGACCCGAATGCACCTGCCCGCCGGCGAACGCCACACACGCCTGCGGGTCGGCGAATCCCTGTGCCTGACCCCACCACCACGACTCGGGGAAACCGCCCTTGCCCCAGTTCTTCTCGCCGTAGACCTGGGCTCCGGTCAGATCCCACTTCTCGTCGCCGAGAATCGCGTGCCCTTCCACCCGGCCGCCGAGCAGCCAGGAATGCCAGTACTGGTTGAGGCCGGGGACGGAATGGAACACACTCGACGCGCCGAAGCGGCGTCGCGGCCAGGACCGCAGATCCGACAACCGGATGTCGAGACGGGCGTCGTCGCCGAGATCCATCCACACGCGTTCGCTGTCGCCGCAGAAGACGTCGCCGGCCGACGCGCCGAGCCGATCGGGATCGGCAGCGGCCACCGGATGCGCGGCGGTGCGCAGGAAACCTCCGGGATGGGCGGCCAGGCCGAGGGTCGCCCAGTGCGAGCCGGGCCCTCCCGAGTCGTCCGCACGGTTGACCCCGCACAGGGCGATGACGACGCGGCCGGTTCCGGGCTGGGTGAAGCGCCAGAAGTAACCCTCCATCGCGACGCCGTGCGCGGCGAGCGGATTCCCGAAGGGTAGATCCGCTCCCGACGCGCGGTAACGGGTCCACAGACTCCTCGGTGAGAGTTCCTTCGGTGAGAGCCGCCCGTGTCGTTCGTGCACCGCCATGCCCGCTCCGTTCCGTAGATCCGTCCTGTCCGTTCCCCGGATGTACCCAGCATGGCCGTTCCCGTCACGGAACGTGCGGAATCGGGCGGCGACGTCCGGAGGCCGGGAGGTACCTGCACCTCGCGTGGTCGGTCGGCCATAACGTTGACCGGACCGGATCGGACCGAAGAGAACGCGAGAAGTACGTGACAGGAGAGAAGGGCGGCTCGTACCGCGAGTTGTTCGCAGCGCCGGGTGCAGCCGCGTTCTGCCTGGCAGGATTCGTGGCGCGCCTGCCGATCGCGATGGTCGGGATCGGCATCGTCACGATGTTCTCCCAGCTCGAGGGGAACTACGCGGTCGGCGGCGCACTGTCCGCGGTGTTCGCGCTGTCGTACGCCGTGCTCACCCCGATCGTCTCCCGCGCGGTCGACCGGTACGGCCAGCGACGGGTCCTGCCCACGGCCGCGGCCGTCAGTGCGGTCGCCACCCTCGCGATGCTCGCCGGCGTCCGGTTCGAGGTGCCCACGATATGGCTGTTCGTCTGCGGGATCCCGGCAGGACTCATGCCCACGATCGGCGCGATGGTGCGGGCGCGGTGGACGCAGCTCTACGGCGGCACTCCACGACTGCGCACCGCCTTCGCGCTCGAAGCGGTGGTCGACGAGGTGTGCTTCATCGTCGGCCCCGTCCTGTCGGTGGGCCTGAGCGTGGCGGTCTTCCCCGAAGCCGGTCCGCTGCTCGGCGCGGTCCTGCTGCTCGTCGGGACCCTCGCCCTCGCGGCGCTGCGCAGCACGGAGCCTCCCGTGCAGCCGCACACCGACGACCGTGCGCGGGCGAACATCCTGCGCATGCCCGTCCTCCTGTCGATTGTCGTGGTGATGGTCGCGATGGGCGTGGTCTTCGGGGTGATCGATGTCGCGGCCGTCGCGTTCACGGCCGAACAGAACTCTCCGGGATCGGCCACCTTCGCGCTCGCACTGTTCGCGACGGGTTCGGCGATGAGCGGCCTGATCTTCGGTAGCCGGGCGGGATCGAGTGCTCCGACCCGCCAGTTGTTCGCCGCCACCGGCACTCTCGCCGTCCTGCTGTGCCCGTTGCTGCTCGCCGGTTCGGTGCCGATGCTCACGGTGCTGTACTTCGTTGCCGGATGCGCGATCTCGCCCATCATGATCGTGGCGACATCGCTGACGCAGCAGATCGTGCCGCCCGACCGGCTCACCGAGAGCATCACGTGGACGGTTGCGGGTCTCGGCGTCGGTGTCGCCGGGGGTTCGGCGCTGGTGGGACAGGTCATCGACCGGACCGACGCCGGCACCGGATATCTCGTGGCGGTCGCCGCGGGCATCCTCGCGGTCACCTGTGCCGGCGGGATCCATGTGCGGGCACGGTTAGAGTGACGCGCATGGCAGTTCGTGAAGTGGCCGGTATCGACGGCACCTCCCTCGTCTATCGCGCATTCGGCTCCGAGACGGCACCGGTTCTGGTGCTGCTCCACGGGTGGGCGCAGTCGTCGCGGTGCTGGGGCGACGGGGTTCTCGACGCGCTCGCCCGCGAGTTCCGGGTGGTCGCCGTCGACCTGCGCGGACACGGTTATTCGCAGGCTCCCGAGACCGGATACGCCGATCGCGGCCTGTGGGCCGGCGACCTCGCCGCGGTGCTCGCCGCCGAGAACGTCTCCGAGACGAACCCGGCGGTGCTGCTCGGCTGGTCGTACGGCGGCCTGGTGATCTGCGACTATCTCGCCGAACACGGCGCGGGAGCCGTCGCGGGCCTGGTCCTCGTGGGTGCCATCACGAGCATCGGCCGTGGCGAGAAGGGCGGACGCGTCGGTGCCTCGATGCGTGCCGCGATCCCCGCCGCGATGTCGGAGGACCCGAAGGAAGCGGTGCGCGCGCTCGGCTCCTTCGGGAACGCCCTCACCGGTCCCGTCGTCGAGGGCAGCGCTCTCCTCGAAGGCAAGGGCGCGGTGTCGCAGGCCTTGTTCGGTGCGAGCCTGTCCACCCCGCCGCGCGTCCGTGCGGCGCTGTTCGACCGGGCGGTCGGCAACGACGACCTGCTCGCCGGCCTGGACGTGCCGGTTCTCCTCCTGCACGGCGACGCCGACTCGGTCGTCGACGTCTCCGCGGCGCACCACGCGGCGTCGCTGTTGCGTCGCGCCACGACCTCGATCTGGGAGGGCGTCGACCACGGTCCGTTCGTCGAGGATCCCCACCGGTTCGTGTCGGAGGTCGGAGAGTTCGCTCGCGCCGCGACGGCGGAGGCGGCGACACGCGAAGATCGGCAGCAGGGCAGTATGGAGGGGTGACGTCCCAGCCCAGCCGCCCGCACCGCGTGGCCGTGATCTCGGTCCACACCTCGCCGCTGGCGCAGCCCGGAACCGGGGACGCAGGCGGTATGAACGTGTACGTCCTGCAGACCGCCGTCGAGCTCGCGCGTCGCGGCGTCGAAGTCGAGATCTTCACCCGCGCGACCTCGTCGGCCGATCCGGCCGTCCAGCAGGCCGCGCCCGGGGTGCTCGTCCGCAACATCGAGGCCGGTCCGTTCGAAGGACTCGACAAACACGACCTGCCGACGCAGCTGTGTGCCTTCGCCGCCGGCGTGCTGCGCGAGGAGGCACGGCACCCGCAGGGCTACTACGACCTGGTGCACTCGCACTACTGGTTGTCGGGGCAGGTCGGCTGGCTCGCCCGCGACCGCTGGGGTGTGCCGCTCGTGCACACCGCCCACACTCTCGCTGCGGTGAAGAACGCGTCGCTCGCCGAGGGCGACACCCCCGAACCCGCAGCGCGGCAGATCGGGGAACAGCAGGTCGTCGCGGAGTCCGACCGCCTGGTGGCCAACACCGCCGACGAAGCGGGGCAGCTCGAACGCATCTACGGTGCCGATCCCGCGAAGATCGACGTCGTCGCACCGGGCGCCGACCTGAACCGCTACCGGCCCGGCGACCGCGCGGCCGCCCGCGCCGAGCTCGGACTCGATCCGCGCGAGACCGTCGTGGCGTTCGTGGGCCGTATCCAGCCGCTCAAGGCCCCCGACGTACTGCTCGAGGCCGCTGCGCGGGCACTCGCCGACGACCCCGGTATGCCGCTGCGGGTGCTCGTGGTGGGAGGTCCCTCGGGAACGGGTCTCGAGCGCCCCGACGCGCTCATCGAACTCGCGTCCGCACTGGGTATCGCATCGCGGGTCACCTTCCTCCCGCCGCAGCCGCCGGACCGTCTCGTCCAGGTCTACCGGGCTGCGGATCTCGTTGCGGTGCCGAGCTATTCGGAGTCGTTCGGTCTCGTCGCGATCGAGGCGCAGGCCTGCGGCACGCCCGTGCTGGCCGCGAACGTCGGTGGTCTCGGCGTCGCCGTGCGCGACGGGGAGACCGGCGTGCTCGTCGACGGGCACCGCATCGACGACTGGGCGACGGCGTTGCGGTCGCTCGTCGGCGATTCGGATCGTCTCGCCCGATTCGCGGCGACCGCGCCCGTGCATGCGGAGTCCTTCTCGTGGGAACACACCGCGGAAGGACTGCTCGACAGTTACCGACGGGCCGGGATGCGTCGCAACCGCGCCTTCGGTACCGGCGAGCACTCGCTGCGACGGCAGCGTGGAGTGTGGAAGTTGCGACGGACGAGGGGAGTCACGGCATGAGCGACCGGCTCATCGAACTGATCGAATCGACGCTGCGCGATCGCGAGCTCGAGTTCTCCGTCAAGGAGGGCGGGCACTTCGTCGTCGAGCTCCCGGGCGAGAAGAAGCTGAAGACGACCACCCTGCTCAGCGTCGGACAGCACGGTGTGCGGGTCGAGGCGTTCGTGTGCCGCAAGCCGGACGAGAACTTCGAATCGGTATACCGCTACCTGTTGCGCCGCAACCGTCGCCTCTACGGCGTGGCGTACACGCTCGACAAGGTCGGCGACATCTATCTGGTGGGCCGCATCGCCGCGCACGCGGTGACCCCCGAGGAGATCGACGCGGTCCTCGGGCAGGTCCTCGAGGCGGCGGACCACGACTTCAACATCATCCTCGGTATCGGGTTCATCACGTCCATCAAGCGCGAATGGGAGTGGCGGGTCTCGCGCGGCGAACCGTTGCGCAATCTCGAGCCGTTCCGTCACCTCATCGAGGAGGAGACCGGCACGCCGTTCGAGCCCGATGTGGACGACGACGAACCCGAGGATCGGCGCGAAGCGAACGGGTGACGGCGTTGCCGGACACCGTTATCTCGCCGTGAACATGTCCGGTTGGAGAGGTCTGCACGGCCGTACGGTGTGACCATCCCCACAATCGAAATCCGCTGGAAACGTCCGGGAAACGGTGCGTTCCCGCGACGCGACCTGGGGTTTTGTCGATCGCCGGTCCGGTTTCTCGCACAGGCGTACCGGAAAATCGACCCGTGACCTCGCCGTGATGAACCCTTACCGTCGATGTAGGCCCGATACCGACGGGCGTTACACACCGGCCCCGCAGCCGCTCGTTCCACCCCCGCGGGATTGTCGGATCCACAACCTGCCGAGGGGTGGAGCGAGAGAGCGACCGGGCGTGCGCCAGCACCGCACCGTGTTGCCGGCACCGACCGTCCAGCCCACATGTGGCGGACCCATTGCGTCGGGGGCCTCGCAAGCAGCCGGAAAGGATTCATCCACATGGCAAAGTTCACGATCAAGCGCGCCCTGGGCACCCTCGCTGCCTCCACTGCACTCGTTGCGACCCCGTTCGCTCTGGGTGCCGGTACCGCCAACGCCGCATCCGGTAACTGGGATGCCGTCGCGCAGTGCGAGAGCGGTGGAAACTGGGCGATCAACACCGGTAACGGCTACTACGGCGGTCTGCAGTTCTCGCAGAGCACCTGGGAGGCCTACGGTGGCTCGGGAACCGCGAACAACGCCTCCCGCGAGGAGCAGATCCGCGTCGCCGAGAACGTCCTCGCCGGACAGGGCGTCGGTGCATGGCCGGTCTGCGGTCAGTACCTCTGACCGCAGCGCCCTCGGGCGTAGCGAGCGCAGCTCACACGACATCGTGAGTGCAGCTCCAGCAGCTTCCGAACCCCGCGTGCGATCCGTCGCACGCGGGGTTCGTGCTCTCCGGCAGGCGAATCGCGCCGGGAACGGTATCCTCGCAATCCTCACACAGCGGGTGTGATGGGCTTCACAGCCGCTGCGGTAGTGTGAACTCGACCGAAAGTCGGCACGGCGTGCCGGCAGAGTGCTCGGAGGATGAGTAATGAGTTTCCGCAGTCCCTTTCCCGACGTCGACATCCCGGCATCGAGTGTCTACGACTTCCTGTTCGGTTCGCTCGACGAGTCCGAGCTCGATCGACCCGCGCTGATCGACGGCGCGTCCGGCACCGTGACGGACTACCGCACGCTCGTGGCCCACATCGACGCCGTCGCCGGAGCGCTGGCCGCCCGGGGCATCGGTGTGGGGAAGGTCGTCGGGCTGCTCGCACCCAACGTGCCGGCCTTCGCCTCGGTCTTCCACGGCATCCTCAGGTCCGGCGCCACCGCGACCACGATCAACGCCCTCTACACGGCCGGGGAGATCTCGAAGCAGCTCGACGACTCGGGGGCCGTCGCACTGTTCACGGTGTCCCCGTTCCTGCCGCAGGCGAAGGAGGCCGCCGAGGCCGCCGGGATCCCCGATGAGCTGCTCTTCGTGCTCGACGGCGCCGAGGGCCATCCGTCCCTGCGCGACGTACTCACCGAGGGTTCACCGGCTCCCGCCGTCGAGTTCGATCCGGCCACCCACCTTGCGGTACTGCCGTACTCCTCGGGCACGACCGGCCGGCCCAAGGGCGTGATGCTCACGCACCGCAACCTCGTCGCGAACGTCTGTCAGATCACCCCGCGGATGGGTATCGCCGCCGACGACCGCGTGCTCGCACTGCTGCCGTTCTTCCACATCTACGGCATGACGGTGCTGCTGAACGCCGCGCTGTACAACCGCGCGTCGCTGGTGACGATGCCGAAGTTCGACCTCGTCGACTTCCTCACCTACATCTCGGAACACAAGTGCACGTACGTGTTCATCGCGCCGCCGGTCGCGGTCGCGCTCGCCAAGCACCCCCTCGTCGACCAGTACGACCTGTCGAGCGTGCACACGGTCTTCTCCGGTGCCGCACCGCTCGACAAGGAACTCGCCGGATCGGTCGCGAAGCGCTTGGGCTGCAACGTCCGGCAGGGCTACGGCATGTCGGAGATGTCGCCCGTGTCGCATGCAATTCCCTTCGAGGACAACGAGACCGAACTCGATTCGGTGGGTCCGACGATCGCGAACATGGAATGCAAGATCGTCGATCCCGCGACCGGCGAGGAAGTCGAATATCCCACCGGCGACGGTGTTTCGGCGCCCGGCGAACTGTGGTGCAAGGGGCCGAACGTCATGGTCGGTTATCTCGGCAATCCCGAGGCCACGGCCGACACCCTCGACGAGGACGGCTTCCTCCACACCGGCGACATCGCCACGGTCGACGGGAAGGGTGCCGTCCGGATCGTCGACAGGCTCAAGGAACTCATCAAGTACAAGGGTTACCAGGTGCCGCCGGCCGAGCTCGAGGCTCTGCTGCTCACGCACCCGCAGATCGCCGACGCCGCGGTGATCGGCGTCCGTGACGACGAGGGCGAGGAGGTCCCGAAGGCCTTCGTCGTCCGGCAGCCGGATTCGACGATCGACGAGGACGAGGTCATCGAGTTCGTGGCCGCGCGGGTCGCGCCGCACAAGAAGGTCCGCCAGGTCGAGTTCATCGACACGGTGCCGAAATCCTCTGCGGGCAAGATCCTTCGGAAGGATCTGCGTGCCCTGAACGCCTGAGACTCGCGGAGGTCGTGGTTCCGGTGCCGTCGCATCGGAGCCGCGCCCTTCGCCGTACCGTCAGGCCAGCATGTGCGGTTGCCCTGCCCGGTACCGGTCGGCGTCGATGCGCCGCAACGGTTCCAGTTCGGGCGGTTCGTGCAGCTTGTACAGTGCCGGCGGTGCGGCGGGGGAGCCGGCCGTCTGCAGCAACGCACCCACCGCCGCCCGCGCCGATTCGTTCGCGCCCTCCATCGTGGCGAGGTCGATGTCGTTGCGGACGTAGTCGCCCGCGAGGAACAGGTTCGGGATCGCGGTGTGTGCCTCGGGCCGGTTCGCGAGCGACCCGGCGGTGTTGATGAGCAGCGGGGTGTCGTTGGTGATGCCGCCGGCTCCCCACTTCACGCCGGGATCGAGGAACCACGAGACGATGTCGTTCTCGTCGATCGCGCCCGTCCCGTCCTCGAGGCAGGCCGACATCTGCGCCCACACCTCGCGGGCGATCTCCTCGGGCGTGCACTGCTTGGCGGTTCTGCCGTAGAGGATGCCGGGGGTGTCCCAGTCGGAGATGTCCACCGACAGGCAGTCGTGCGCCGAACCGTCGCCGTACCGTCGGGCGAAGTCGCCGCGCCAGAACTGGGCCTGGCTGATCGACGTGAGCGCCCACGGCGAACCGAGATAGGCGACGTGGCCCGGCGTGATGGGGGTGGGCCGGCGCAGGAAGTACTGGATGCCGACCATCCAGTCGGTGACCAGAGCGTTCATCCGTTCGAGGCCGGGATCGACCGCGAGGATCTCGGGCGACCACAGCGAGACGGCGCGTTCGGCCGGCATGGCCGCGACGAACCAGTCGGCCTCGGCGCGGGCCCGGTTGCCCGACCCGTCGACGACCCGTGCACCGGTGATCCGTCCGCCGGAGATCTCCAGAGCCTCGGCCGCCCAGCCCATCTCGAACTTCACCCCGAGGTCGCGCAGGAGCTGCGCCCACGGATCGATCCACGCCTCGTTCGTCGGTGCCGACAGCAGGCGGTCGAGATGTCCGTACTGCGGCACGGTGCCCATCGCGTTCCACACGAAGGCCTGGCCCATGATGCCGATGGTGCGGGTCGAGACCGTCTGCGGCCGTGCCGCGACGAGCTGTCGCGTCAGTGCGGAGACGAGGATCTCGCGGTACCCCTTCGACTTGCCGTCGGCCTCGAGGGTCTGCGCCCACGTCTCGTGTTCCCACTGGTCGTTGCGACGTTCGAGACTGCTGGTGAGGAACATGACGAGTTTGCGCATGAAGACAGCGAGTTCGTGTGGCGGGATCGAACCGCCGAGGGAGAAGGCCGCCGTCAGGCTCTCCTGCAGACTCAGCGGGTCGTAGATGTCGAAGCGCAGCGGTGCGATGGAGGCCGGGGCGGTGAGGTCGGGCGCGCCGGGGATCGCCATCCGGAAGCCGTGTCCCGCAACGAGGTTGTCGAACACACCGTTCGGGTTTCCGGGGAACGGGATCCGTCGCATCGTGTCGGGGATGTGCTGGTAGAAGCCGGGGAAGAAGCGGAAGCCGTGTTCACCGGGCAGATCGAGGCGGCCGCCTGCCGCGGTGCCGGGGGAAGGGATGCTGCGCGCCTTGCCGCCGAGCGCGGTCGGCTCGAAGACGGTGACCTCGAAGCCGCGCTCGATCAACTCGTGTGCGGCGGCCAGTCCGGCCATCCCGCCGCCGAGGATCGCGACCCGGCGTCCCCCGGAGTGCACCGCCGGCGCGCGGCGGCTCGGCTGTGCGCTCGCCGTGGCCGGCAGGGCTGCGGCGGCCCCGAGGGCCCCGAGAGCGGTGAGGACGGTGCGGCGGGACATACGTCCGTCGGGCTGCGGACCCCCATATGACTGCCGACCCCCGTGTGACTGCCGACCCCCGTGTGACATCGAACCCCCGTGTGTGTCGGTGATGACGAACTGTCGTGCGCGGCGCCGACTCCCGTGTTCCTGGCAACACGCGTTGTCAGATATAGCCCACGAAGGGGGGCGCCCGTGGCGAAATCGCCATCCGTGCATGTCAGGATTGGGTCATGACTATCGGAACACTTGTTCTGCTCCGCCACGGCGAGAGCGAATGGAATGCGATGAACCTGTTCACCGGCTGGGTGGACGTGCATCTGACCGACAAGGGGATCGCCGAGGGCAAGCGGGCCGGTGCCCTCCTCGCCGAGCACAACGTGCTTCCCGACGTCTCCTACACCTCCCTGCTGCGCCGCGCGATCAGCACCGCCAACTTCGCGCTCGACGCCGCCGACCGGCACTGGATCCCCGTCATCCGCGACTGGCGTCTCAACGAGCGCCACTACGGCGCGCTCCAGGGCAAGAACAAGTCCGAGATCAAGGACGAGTTCGGCGAGGAGCAGTTCATGCTGTGGCGTCGCAGCTACGACACCCCGCCGCCGCCGATCGAGCCGGGTTCGAAGTACAGCCAGGACACCGATCCGCGCTACGCCGACGTCGACGAGGTCCCCCTGACGGAGTGCCTGAAGGACGTCGTCGCCCGCTTCATCCCGTACTGGGAGTCGACGATCTCCAAGGATCTGCTCGCGGGCAAGACGGTGCTGGTCACCGCGCACGGCAACTCGCTGCGCGCGCTCGTCAAGCATCTCGACGGGATCTCCGACGACGACATCGCCGGACTCAACATCCCGACGGGCATCCCGCTGCGCTACGACCTCGACGAGAACCTGCGCCCGCTGAACCCGGGTGGCACCTATCTCGACCCCGAGGCCGCAGCTGCCGGTGCGGCAGCGGTCGCGAACCAGGGCGCCAAGTAGCAGCTCCACGGAAGCGAGACCCGACCCCGTTGCCGTTCGGTGACGGGGTCGGTTCGTTCGTGCAGGTCCGTCGCGGAGTGGTCGGTTCTGGGCGAACAAAGGGTGAACAACACTCCAACACCCGAAAAATGGGGTGTGACGTGCGGGAAATGCCGTCGACCCGCTGTCCGGTGGGGTACCGGTGTCATTACGATTCGAAGTGTGAGTGTTACGCAGGCCGTGTTGCTGGCCGTGGTCGCAGCGGTCCTCGGCGGGATCGTCACCGTCGCCGTCGGGAGGCTGGTGCAGCGCCGGGCCCACGGTAGCGACGAAACCGACCTCACGATGTTCGACGTGCTCGACCGGGTCGTGCACGGGGCGTCGACCGGTATCGCGGTGGTCGACAAGTTCCACGACGTCGTCCTGTCGAACCCGCGCGCCGAGGAACTCGGCCTCGTCCGCAACCGGCAGATCGACGACCGGGCCTGGGTGGCCGCCTGCCAGGTGCTCGAGACGAGGAAGTCGATCGAACTCGACCTGGGCGCGAAGGCATTGCTCGGCCGCGAGCCCGTCGCGGTGCGCTGCACCGTCCGGCCGCTGCTCGACCAGGACCCGCGCTTCGTCGTGCTCTACGCCTTCGACGACTCCGAACACGTCCGCATGGAGGCCACCCGGCGCGATTTCGTGGCCAACATCAGCCACGAACTGAAGACCCCCGTCGGCGCGATGGCGTTGCTCGCGGAGGCGCTGCTCGAATCCGTCGACGATCCCGAGACCGTCCGTCACTTCGGCGAACGGGTCCAACGCGAGGCGACGCGCCTCGGCAACATGGTGACCGAACTGATCGCCCTCTCCAAGCTCCAGGGCGCCGAGAAACTGCCCGATCTCGAGGTCGTGGACGTCGACGCCGTCGTCGACGAGGCCCTCGACCGCACGCGCCTGACCGCCGAGAACGCCTCGATCACCATCAGCACCGACCGGCCGAGCGGCCTCGAGATCCTCGGCGACCGGACGCTGCTCGTCAGCGCCCTCACCAACCTCATCGAGAACGCGATCGCCTACTCGCCGGCCGGCTCACCGGTGACGATCAGCAGGTCGCTGCGCGACGGGAAGGTCGCGATGGCCGTCACCGACCGGGGGATCGGTATCGCCAAGGAGGACCAGGAACGGGTCTTCGAGCGCTTCTTCCGCGTCGACAAGGCCCGGTCGCGGGCCACCGGAGGCACCGGCCTCGGGCTGGCCATCGTCAAGCACGTCGCCGCGAACCATCACGGCGAGATCACCCTGTGGAGCAAGCCCGGTACCGGCTCCACCTTCACCCTCCTCGTCCCGGCCCACGTCGAGGACGCCGAGGACGACGAGAACCACACCGCCGACCGCACCGAGAAGGTGGTCGGATCGTGACGCAGACCCCACCCGGGCTCCCGGGCGGACGGATATCGAGAAACAGACGGAGGACCAGCTCGTGACGCGTGTGCTGATCGTCGAGGACGAGGAATCGTTGGCGGATCCGCTCGCCTTCCTGCTGCGGAAGGAGGGGTTCGAGACGACCATCGCCGGCGACGGCCCCTCGGCCCTCGCCGAGTTCGACCGGGAGGGCGCCGACATCGTCCTGCTCGATCTGATGCTCCCCGGGATGAGCGGCACCGACGTGTGCAAGCAGTTGCGGACCCGCTCGGGTGTGCCGGTCATCATGGTCACCGCTCGCGACAGCGAGATCGACAAGGTCGTCGGGCTCGAACTCGGCGCCGACGACTACGTCACCAAGCCGTACTCGGCGCGCGAACTCATCGCCCGCATCCGCGCGGTCCTGCGACGCGGGGCCGACACCGAGAGCGAGGTAGCGGCGGACGACGGACTACTCGAGGCCGGGCCCGTGCGGATGGACGTCGACCGTCACGTCGTGCACGTCAACGGTGAGCCGGTTGCCATGCCGCTCAAGGAATTCGACCTGCTCGAATATCTCCTGCGGAACTCCGGGCGGGTGCTCACCCGCGGACAGCTCATCGACCGGGTGTGGGGCGCCGACTACGTCGGCGACACCAAGACCCTCGACGTCCACGTCAAGCGTCTGCGCTCGAAGATCGAGGAGGATCCTGCCAAGCCACGTCACCTCGTGACGGTGCGCGGCCTGGGTTACAAGCTCGAGGCCTGATCGGAACCGGCACCGGAGCCCGCCTGTGCTGCCGACGTCGCGGGATGGATCGCGATCAGCCCCAGCCCCTGGCGTCGCCGGCACAGGCGCGCGAGCTCGTCGTAGGCCGCCGCACCGAGGAGTTCGGTGAGCTCGGGGGCGTACGACTGCCAGACCGGACGCTCGCCGACGTGCGCGTCGGGAGAGCCGGAGCAGTACCAGTCGAGGTCGTGGCCACCCTCACCCCAGCCGCGCCGGTCGTACTCGGTGACGACCGTGCGCAGGATCTCGGTGCCGTCGGGACGCTCGACCCAGTCCTGGGTGCGCCGGATCGGGAGCTGCCAGCACACGTCGGGCTTCATCTCGAGCGGTTCGATGCCGCGTCGCAACGCCATGGTGTGGAGGGCGCAGCCCTGGCCGCCCTCGAATCCGGGACGGTTCAGGAAGATGCACGCACCCTTGTAGCGGCGGGTGCGCAGGGCGGGCTCGTCGTCGATCTCGTCCTCTTCGAGGTAGCCCTTCTTGCCCAGGCCCTTGTCCATGAACTGCCAATCGGCCGGCGTGAGGTGTTTCACTGCCTTCGCCAGCTTCTTGCGATCGTCGTCGTCGGACAGGAACGCACCGTGCGAGCAGCACCCGTCGTCGGGTCGCTCGGCGATGATGCCCTGGCACGCCGGAGTGCCGAACACGCAGGTCCACCGCGAGAGCAGCCATGTCATGTCTGCAGCGATGACGTGTTCGTCGTTGTCGGGGTCGGTGAACTCCACCCATTCCCGAGGAAAGTCGAGAGGGACTTCGGGGGCCGGGTCGAGTTTGTGTGGGGCATGGGACATACCTGCTGTCACAGGTCCCGACGGTAGACCCAGTACCGTATTGATGTGCGCTTAGGGGTACTCGACGTCGGAAGCAACACCGTTCACCTGTTGGTGGTGGACGCCCATCGTGGTGGGCACCCCACGCCGATGAGTTCGACGAAGGCCACGTTGAGGCTGTCCGAGAACATGGACGACAACGGCGACATCACCTCCAAGGGGGCCGAGCGGCTCGTCGAGACCACCGCCGAATTCGCCAGCATCGCCCGCACCTCGGGATGCGGTGAGCTCATGGCGTTCGCGACGTCCGCGGTGCGCGACGCCGGCAACTCCGAGGTCGTTCTCGAGCGGGTGCGCCGGGAGGCCGGGGTGTCGCTGGACGTGCTCTCCGGCGAGGACGAGGCGCGGCTGACCTTCCTGGCCGTGCGCCGCTGGTACGGCTGGAGCGCCGGGAACATCCTCGACCTCGACATCGGCGGTGGTTCGCTCGAGCTCACCTTCGGCGGCGACGAGGACCCCGAGATCGCCTACTCGCTCCAGCTCGGTGCTGGACGGCTCACCCGTGACTGGTTCCGTGAGGACCCGCCCGGCAAGCGCCGGATCTCGGCGCTGCGCGACTGGCTCGACGCCGAACTCGCCGAGCCGGCGAAGGTCATACGCAACGCGGGCGACCCCGACCTGTGTGTGGGTACCTCCAAGACCTTCCGGACCCTCGCCCGCCTGACCGGCGCGGCCCCCTCGTCCGCCGGCCTGCGGGTACAACGGACCCTGACGGCCAGCGGCCTGCGCCAGCTCATCGCCTTCATCTCCCGGATGACCACGGCGGACCGGGCAGAACTCGAAGGTGTCAGCTCGGACCGGTCCGAGCAACTCGTCGCCGGCGCCCTCGTCGCGGAGGCCAGCATGCGTGCCCTCGGAGTGGAGACGCTGCAGATCTGCCCGTGGGCGTTGCGCGAAGGCCTGATTCTTCGGAAGCTCGATACGGATATGGGTGGCGAACTGGTGGTGGCAACCGGATGAGCGAGAATCGCAGCAACGACACGGGGCAGATCTCCGTGGCCGAGCTGTTGGCGCGTAACGGCCAGAAGGTGGGAACGCGGGCCGGGGGACGACGCCGACGAGGCGCGAGCGGCGGCATCTCCGTCGCCGAACTGACGGGCGAGATCCCGATCACGCGCGCGGCCGACGACCGCGCAGACAGCAAGGGCGAGCGACACACCGCCGCCGACGCGGAAAGTGCTGCCGGACAGTCGGATTCGGCTTCCTCTGCCGCGGCTACCGATGTGAGGACCCCGCCGAAGGTCGCCCCGGCGCCGCGCAAGGCCGAGACCCCGAACAGCGAGACACCGAAGCTCGAGACGCCGAAGACGGCGACTTTCGCGCTGTCCGACATCGAGAAGACCACCGTGACCCCGCGGGTCGCCGTCGAGACGAAGACGCCCCCGCCGAAGGCCGGAACGGGCACGCCTGCCGTCACGAAGGCGCCGTCCGTCCCGAAGACGCCCGCCGCGAAGACACCGCCCGCCGCGAAGACACCGCCGGGCCCGGCCTCGAAGGCGCCCGCATCGACGGACGCAGTGTCGAAGGCGCCCGCATCGACGGATGCAGTGTCGAAGGCGGGTGCAACGTCCAAGGCGGCTGCGTCGACGGAGACAGCGTCCAAGGCGGCCGCGGCGGCTCCACCCAAGATCGAGTCGCCGACCGAGGTCATCCGCCCCGAGGCGCTTCCGCGGCGTGCGCGGGCGCATCTCGGAGCGGTCGCGACGGGCTCGCCGTCCGGTGAGGGAGCGGCGTTCGCCGACAAGAAGTCCGAGAAGGCGAGCGCCCCTGCGGTGTCGGTGCGCAAGGCCGACGTCGCCGAACCTCGACTGCTGTCCGGCCCGGCCAGCGACCTGCAGGGCACCGGTTCCGACGCCGACGACTCCACCGACACCATCGGTGCTGCGGATGCCGCGTCCGACGCTTCCGAGGGATCGGCATCGTCGCGGTCGCGGAAGTCCCGCGGCAAGGGCAGGAAGGCGACGTCCGACGCCGCCGACGACTCGGCACGGAAGAGTGCGGACGACGATTCCACCGATGCAGAGCAGGGCAGTGGCCTCAAGCAGTGGGCGTTGCTGATCGGCGAGAGCGTCGCCGCGATCGTCGCGGGCGGATTGCTCTTCAAGGGCTTCGAGCGGTTGTGGGACCTCATGCCGTGGGTCGCCTTCGCACTCGCGCTGCTGGTGATCGTGGGCCTGGTCGCGCTGGTGCGTGTCCTGCGGCGCACCGACGACATCACGAGTCAGCTCATCGCGCTCGCGGTGGGAGCATTCGTGGCCTTCGGGCCGCTGTTGTTCCTGCTGCCCGGGTGAGCCGATGCCGACCGCGCAGGGAATCCGGGTAGGGCTGTCCACCGCTTCGGTCTATCCGGAGAACACCGAAGCGGCGTTCCGCTTCGCGGCCGATCTCGGCTTCGACGGGGTCGAGCTGATGGTGTGGGCCGAACCGGTGAGCCAGGACCCCACCTCGGTGGAGCGCCTGGTCCGCGAGTACGGCGTGCCGGTGCTCGCCGTACACGTGCCGTGCCTGCTGATCTCGCAGCGCGTGTGGGGATCCGATCCCGCCGCCAAACTCGACCGTTCGGTGCGTGTCGCCGAGATCCTCGGTGCGGAGACCGTCGTGGTCCATCCGCCCTTCCGGTGGCAGCGTCGCTATGCGGAGGGATTTTCCGACCAGGTCGCGGCGCTCGAGGCCGACAGCCACGTGGTGGTCGCGGTCGAGAACATGTACCCGATGAGGGCCGACGTCGTCTTCGGCGGTCGTGATCGCGGCGCCGAACGTCTGCGCCGACGCGGTCCCGGCCGCGCGGTCTCGGCCTACAGTCCGTCACTCGACCCCACCGACACCGGTTTCGCGCACTACACGCTCGACCTGTCGCACACCGCGACCGCGGGGGCCGACGCCCTCGCGCTCGCGGATCGGATGGGGGAGGGGCTCGCCCACCTCCATCTCGCCGACGGCCGGGGCTCCTCGCTCGACGAACACCTCGTCCCGGGAACGGGCACGCAGCCGTGTGCGGACGTGTGCCGCCGGCTCGCCGCGAGCGACTTCGGCGGTCACGTGGTGCTCGAGATCAGCACCCAGAGCGCACGGACGCGTGCGGAGCGCGCCGGGATGCTGGCGCGTTCGCTGGCCTTCGCGCGCACGCACCTGGATCGCTCGGCGACGCGCGCGATCACCGCCGGCCCCGAGAGTCCCCGGCACACGGACATCGCGCGCGTCCCCGCCTCAGAGGGCAGCGATTCCGGCGGCGAGCACGGCGACACCTGAGATCAGCACACCCGCGGTGAGGGAGACGGCGCCGAGCCGGACCGCCGCGAACATCCGGCCGGGCCGCGTCGGATCGGGCCCGAGAACCGACAGGAAGAAGCCTGCCGGGATCAGGATCGCGGCGACGAGCACGGCGATGGCGCCGGCCGCCGACCAACCGGGTGATGCGCCCACGACGTGCGTGAGAACGGCGATGAGCAGCCCCAGCGTGACGAGTACTCCCGCGTGGGCGTGACCGGCACGGAAGAACGTCTTCTGCAGGTCGTTGGTGGGTACGCCGCCCGCGGCGACGCGTAGCAGGAAGGTGCCTCCGAAGGCGATGCCTGCGACGGTGAGCACGGTGCTCCCGAGAACGATGGTCACGATCGGATGCATGAGGGCCTCCTCGGCCGGTACTCCGTGACTGACGGTTCCACTGTCCGTTGCTGGATAGCTTCACTATCCAATACTGGATAGTTGTAGTATCCGGTGTCAAGGACGGAGGTGATCGGTGCGTATCTCGGAACTCGCCGAGCGTTGCGGCATACCGCTGCCGACGGTGAAGTACTACCTGCGCGAGGGGTTGCTCATGCCGGGCGTGGCGACGAGCGTCACCTCGGCGACCTACGACGACCGGCACGTGCGGCGCCTGGGCCTGGTCCGGGCACTTGCCGCGCAGGGTCTGCCTCTCGAGAAGATCAAGACCGTCGTGGATCTCGTCGACAACCCCCGCGACGACCTGTTCGTCGAACTCGGCCACGCCATCGCCGCGCTGCCGCCCTACGTCGAGGACTCGGCCGGTCTCGACTATCCCCGCGCCCGCCGCGTGCTCGAGCACCTCGGCCAGATCTACGACCCCCGGTTCGCGGCCGTGGCGCAACTCGAACACGCGCTCACGGCACTCGAAGCCGCCGGCCTGCGGATGGACGACCGCCGGATCGACGCCTACGGCCGTCACGTCCGCGCCATCGCCGAACTCGACCTCGAACTGCTGCCGACGCACTCCCGGGAGGCCACCGTGGAAGCGGCCGTGCTCGGGACGGCTCTGTACGAACCGGTCCTCACGGCCATGCGCCGACTGGCCCACCAGCATCTCGCCGCCCGCATGTTCGGGTCCGGTGAACTCCCCACCACCGGCGCCGATCCGGCCCCGAACGACGACCAGGAGCAGCAGTGACCCCCACCGACCAGCCCTTCCTCGACCTGACCTCGGTCACCCGAGTGCCGGGGGAGCACCCGGATGGCACCGATGCCTGGCAGGCGCACATCGATCCGGTGTGGACCATCGGACCCAAGGTGCACGGCGGATGCATGCTCGCGGTCTGCGCGTCCGCGGCGCGCAGGTCGGTGCTCGACGCCGGCGTCGACCCGCTCACCCAGCCGCTCGCCGTGAGTGCCTCGTTCGTCGCCGCGCCCGACCCCGGTGACGTCGAACTCACCACCCTCCTGCGCAAGCAGGGCAAGCAGATCACCCTTGTGGACGTCGAACTGTCCCAGGCCGGACGTGTGGCGGTGCGGGCGAGTGTCACCCTCGGTACGCCGGACTCCGAGGAGCCCTTCCACACGGTGCCGCACCGCGCGACCACCATGCCCGTCGACCCGCCGGCCGAGTCGGTGCTCGTCACCCCCGAGCACCCCATGGGGCAGATCGTGAAGTTCGCCGCCACCTCCCGGCTCCGGATCGACGCCTCGACCGCGCGTTTCCTCGACGGGCAGCAGGGTGAACCGCTCGTGTCGATGTGGACGCGGCCGTCGCCGGGCGACGAGGCCGACGTCGACACCTCGGTGCTGTTCGCGCTCATGTGCGGCGACGTGTCGGCTCCCGTCGCGATGAACCTCGGCCGATTCGGCTGGGCGCCGACGGTGCAGCTCACCGCCTATCTGCGGCGGGTTCCGGCTCCGGGATGGCTGCGGGTCATCGCGGAGAGCAGCGTGCTCGGCAACACCTGGTTCGAGGAGGACCACACCGTCGTCGACTCGACCGGCCAGGTGGTCGTGCAATCGCGTCAGCTGGCCATGATGCCGCGCTGATGCGCCCGAGCGCGGCAGGTTCCGACAGGCGGTGACCGTGGTGTAGGCCGCACGGGCGGTCGTGGCAGGCTGTCCCCATGACGAGAATCGCAGTGATCGGTGGCGGCAGGATCGGCGAGGCGCTGGTCTCGGGTCTGCTGAAGAACGGCTTCGCGACCAAGGATCTCGTGGTCGCCGAGAAGTTCGAAGAACGGCGTGAGGAACTGTCCCGGGCCTACTCGATCCGGGTCACCGACAGCACCGCCGACGCCGCGGAAGGCGCCGACGTGGTGGTCGTGGCCGTCAAGCCCAACGACGTGGACGTCGTCGTCACCGCTCTCGCGGCGGTCGACGCCGGGAACGACGACGAGCAGATCCTGGTGTCGCTGGCCGCGGGCATCCCGACGGTCCGCTACGAGACCAAGCTCCCGGCCGGCTTCCCCGTCGTGCGCGTGATGCCGAACACCCCGATGCTCGTCGGGGAGGGCGCGAGCGTGCTGTCCGCCGGTCGGTACGTCAAGCAGCAGCATCTCGACACGGTCCGCGAGATCCTCGCGAGCGTGGGAACGGTCTCGGTGGTCCCGGAATCGCAGATCGACGCGGTCACCGCGGTCTCCGGATCCGGCCCCGCCTACTTCTTCCTCGTCGCGGAGGCGATGATCGACGCGGGTGTCTCGCTCGGCCTGACGCGGGCGGTGGCCACCGATCTGGTGGTGCAGACGATGACCGGCTCGGCCGCGATGCTCGCGCGCTCGGGGGACAACGCTGCCGACCTGCGCGCCGCGGTCACCTCGCCGGGTGGCACCACGGCGGCCGCGATCCGCGAACTCGAGCGTGGAGGCCTGCGTACGGCCTTCTACGAGGCGCTCGACGCCGCGAAGCGCCGCTCCGCGCAACTCGGGGCGGCATCGGATCAGCCATCGCCCGCGGCCCGCGAGGGGCTCTCCGGGACGGCCTGACAGGGCATCCACCCGAGGCTCTCGCAGGTGTCCCTGCGGAACGCCGACAGGTGTCACTGCGGAACGCTCACAGACGTCCCTGCGGAACGCTGACAGACGTCACTGCGGGGCGTAGCGTGGCGACGAACAGCCGCCCGCCGGAAATTCCCCGGCTGCATCGTCGCACAGGAACCATTCGTCACGCTAAGCTCGAATCAGCACGTGCGTGTCTGTTCCGCCGGAGGGGAAGCCGGCGGCGCGGGCGTGCCGGAGGTGTGTAATGGTTTCAGGAAACACGCCGTCGAAGGGTCAACCTCAAGACGGACAGTCGGTTCTCGCCGGTACCCAGTTCCTGACGGTTGCCGAAGTGGCAGCTCTCATGCGGGTGTCGAAGATGACCGTGTACAGGCTGGTGCACAGTGGCGAACTACCCGCAGTGCGCGTGGGACGCTCGTTCCGCGTGCATGCGAAGGCCGTCCACGACTACCTCGAGACGTCGTACTTCGACGTCGGATAGAGGTCGGACAGGGACGATCGGCGCGTCGTCGGGGGACGACGGTACGACGAACGGATCCGGTGCGCGAGGGAAGTCGCGTTCCGGGGCGGACCTCGGTTTCACGCCGGGTGGGCCGCCCCGGTAGGATTGCTTGTCGTCGTACCGGCCAGCCGGTGTCGTGAGGCGCTGTTACTCGTCGCCACGAGGCCCAGCGTCGACATACATCAGGCGTACGTCACCGGCGTGCGCAGGAACGCTACAAGGAACGTGAGGGATGCCCACATGGGATCTGTGATCAAGAAGCGCCGTAAGCGCATGTCGAAGAAGAAGCACCGCAAGCTGCTCCGCCGCACCCGAGTGCAGCGTCGTAAACTCGGCAAGTAAGCCCTGCGCCTGTCCGATGCCCGTCACCTTCCATGGTGGCGGGCATCGTTCGTCTGCGCATCCCCACACCCGAAAGTTCACCCGCGAGTCGTGCGATGGCAGCGAAGTGGCCGTATTGTGGGACGGCATACCGCGTCGGGGCGAATGTGACCGATGACGCGTGTGGTGCAGCAGGGGGTTTCACGAGTGGTTTCGCAGGGGCACGAAGTGGCACGTCCACGAGTCGTGCTGGTCACCGGAGCGAGTCGGTTCCTGGGTGGTTTCCTCGTCACCAGGCTCGCCCAGAATCCGGACATCGAGCGGGTGATCGGCGTCGACACCCAGTCGCCGTCGAAGGACATGCTCCGACGCATGGGCCGGGCCGAATTCGTGCTCGCCGACATCCGCAACCCTCTCATCGGCAAGATCATCCGCAACATGGACGTCGACACCGTCGTCCACGCGTCCGCCGTCACGAAGGCCCCGAAGTCCGGGAGTCGCACGGCGATGAAGGACATGAACGTCCTCGGCGCGATGCAACTGTTCGCGGTGTGCCAGAAGGCGCCCTCGGTGCGCAGGATCGTGCTGCGCTCGTCGTCCGTCGTCTACGGCTCGAGTGCCAAGGACCCCGCGAAGTTCACGGAGGAGATGAGCGCCCGCCGCCGGCCCACGGGCGCTTTCGCCCGCGACATGATGGAAGTCGAGGGGTATCTGCGCGGCGTCGCCCGGCGGCGCACCGACCTCGCGACCACCATCCTCCGGCTCGCCCCCACCGTGGGGACCCGGCTGCCCGGCTCGGTGTCGAGTTATCTCACCTCCCCGCTCGTCCCCAACGTGCTCGGCCGCGACGCGCGACTGCAGTTGCTGCACGAGGAGGACGCGCTCGGTGCGCTCGAACACGCGGTCGTCGCCGGACCGCCCGGGACGTACAACATCGCCGGTGAAGGGATCGTCATGATGACCCAGGCAGTACGCCGGGCCGGGGGCATGACGGTGCCGATGCCCTATGCGCTGTTCCGCACGGTCGGGCACGCACTCATGGGTTCGGTGATGAACTCCTTCACCAAGGAAGAACTCGACTATTTCCATTTCGGATGCGGACTCGACACCACGCGCATGCGCAACGAGTTCGGATTCGAACCACGCTGGACCACGAGAGAAGCGCTCGACGATTTCGCCCGGGGCCTCGCCCTCACCCGCATCGTGAAGACCGAATGGGTGGACAAGGCCGAGTCGATGGCGCTCTCCGTGCTCGGAGAGACGAGGGAGACGCGATGACGGAGGTCGCGAAGGTCATCCCGTTGCATGCCGGCAACCGCCGTCCCGGCGAACGGGTCACACGCACACCCCATCCGTCGATGGGGCCACCGCCCACCCCCGAGCAGATGAGCCGCACCGACCGGTTCCTCGACGACCTGCGCGGCACCCTCGCGCACCAGGTCACCGCCACCGCCGAGTTCGTCCGCCGCCGGATGACCGGCGACTACGAGGTCGACGACTTCGGTTTCGACCCGCACTTCACCGAGAACGTCGTCCTGCCGGTGCTGCGACCCCTGTTCGACAAATGGTTCCGCGTCGAGGTCCGCGGCGTGGAGAACATCCCCGCCGAGGGCAGCGCACTCGTCGTCGCCAACCACGCCGGCACGCTCCCCGTCGACGCACTGATGACCTCCGTCGCCGTGCACGACCATGCGGATCGTCACCTGCGGATGCTCGCCGCCGACCTCGCCTTCGGTCTGCCCGTGGTGGGGACGGTGACCCGCAAGGCGGGCCACACCCTCGCGTGCCATCCCGACGCCGAACGACTCCTCCGCCAGGACCAGGTGGTCGCGGTCTTCCCCGAGGGCTACAAGGGCCTCGGCAAACCGTTCAAGGAGCGCTACAAACTGCAGCGGTTCGGCCGCGGCGGCTTCGTGTCGGCGGCTCTGCGCACCCAGGCGCCCATCGTGCCGTGCTCGATCGTCGGCTCCGAGGAGATCTACCCGAACATCGCCGACCTCACCTCGCTCGCGCGCCTGCTCGGACTGCCCTACTTCCCGATCACCCCGCTGTTCCCGGCGCTCGGCCCGCTCGGGATCGTGCCGTTGCCGTCGAAGTGGTACATCGAGTTCGGCACCCCCATCGTCACCGACGTGTACGACGACGCCTCGGCGGAGGATCCGATGGTGTTGTTCGAGGTCACCGACCACGTGCGCGAGACGATCCAGCAGACCCTCTACAAGCTGCTCACACGCAGACGGAACGTCTTCCTCGGCTGAGCACCTCGAAAATCGAGCCGCTCGGTCGCGGCTGTACTGTCAGGCCGCTCGATCGCGACTGTACTGTCAGGCCGCTCGATCGCGGCGGCGACCCACGAGGACCGCGACGGCACCACCCGCGGCACCCAGACCGAGCGCCGTCGGCACCCCGACCTTCGCGGCCTTGCGCGCCGTCCGGAAGTCGCGGATCTCCCACCCGCGTGTGCGGGCGACCTGCCGTAGATCCGGATCGGGATTGATCGCGACGGCCGTGCCGACCACCGAGAGCATCGGCACGTCGTTGTGGCTGTCCGAATAGGCCGTACACCGCTTGAGATTCAGACCCTCGCGGATCGCGAGGGCCCGCACTGCGTGCGCCTTGCCGAGACCGTGCAGGATGTCGCCGACGAGGCGGCCGGTGAAGACGCCGTCCTCCGACTCGGCGACGGTGCCGAGCGCACCGGTGAGGCCGAGGCGTTCGGCGATGACGTCGGCCAGTTCGACCGGCGTCGCGGTCACGAGCCACACCTGCTGGCCCGCGTCGAGGTGCATCTGCGCGAGCGCGCGGGTGCCCGGCCAGATCTTGTCGGCGATGATGTCGTCGTAGATCTGCTCGCCGAGCCGGCGCAGTTCTTCGGTGGAGCGGCCCTGCACGAACGACAGCGCCTTGTCGCGACCGGACGCGACGTCGTTCATGTTCTCCTTGCCCGTCAGGCGGAACTTGACCTGCTGCCAGGCGAACTCGAACAGGTCGGACTTGTCGAAGTAGTCCCGGGCGACGAGGCCGCGGGCGAAGTGGATGATCGACGCGCCCTGCACCATCGTGTTGTCGACATCGAAGAACGCCGCCGCGGTCAGATCACGCGGGACGGGAGCGGTGTCGGGGGAGGGCTCGGGCTCGACACGGGATTCCTGCAACGCGAGGGCGGCATCGGCGCTCGCCTCACCTGCGAGATTGGCGCGGACCTCTTCCTCGCTGGGCCCGAACTTGCGAGAGAAGAGCCGACGTCCGGGACGGATGATGCGCGCCCACGTCTCACCCATGCCCCATCCGTAGGGAAACGAACGTCCTGGCACTCGCACCTCCGGTGTCGTAACGGGCGGGGCTGTCGAAACGGGCGGGCTCCGTGTGACCCCAGCGCTCCGGGCGCCGCCCACACGACGACCGCATGCACGGGCGACCCGCGCCAAGCCTAGCCCGCGATACCGCCCCTCACCGGGAGGCCGTCGCCCCCGTGACCGGGTGTGACGTTCATCTCGACAGGCCGTGCCGCACAGTGGAGGCATGAGTGAGCAATCGTCATCGGCAACGAGCGGCTCCGCGAGCCGTCATCACCTGACCCTTCTCGTGCGCGCCGGGTGCGGTGCGTGCGGTCCGGCGCGCGAGCAGCTCGAGGCGCTCGCGGAGGAGCTCGGCGTCGAGGTCACCTGCATCGACGTGGATGTCGCTGCCGCAACCGATCCCGATCTGCGGGCCGAATTCGGGGACCGTCTGCCCGTCGTTCTGCTCGACGGACGCGAGCACAGCTACTGGGAGGTCGACGAGCCGCGACTGCGCGCAGATCTCGCTCGCTGAGTCGGCAGGTCCTCGTCGTACAGCAGGTGGGAAGCACATTCGGGGTGCTTCGAGCAACTTTGTGCATGGCTTCACAAGCGGTTACCGTGGTGTGAACGAATTCCCGGATCACCGTGAGGCCAGGCGTGTATCCACCGGCCGGACGAGGAGCCACGTACCGTGACGCAGTTGCACCCACCGCAGGGCGAGGACGCTCGCGGCACCGCCGAGTCCGGCGAGGGTGCCACTCCCACCCCTCCGGTCCGCGATATCCCACAGGCTACTGTGACGCGTCTCGCGACCTACCTCCGGGTCCTCGGTGCGTTCGCCGAAGCGGGCACGCTCATCGTCTCCAGTGAGGAACTCGCGGCAGCCGCCGGGGTCGGTTCGGCCAAACTGCGCAAGGATCTGTCCTTCCTCGGACCCAACGGAGTGCGCGGCGTCGGCTACGACGTCCTGCGCCTCCAGTCCCGCATCGAAGCAGCGCTCGGACTCGACCGGGGCCATCGCGTCGTGCTCGTCGGAGTGGGCAGTCTCGGACGCGCCCTCGCCAGATATCCCGGCTTCGACCGCCGCGGTTTCACGATGGCCGGACTCTTCGATTCCGATCCCGACGTGGTGGGCACACGTGTGGGCGATCTCGTCGTGCGTCACGTCGACGATCTCGAGAACGGAGCCCGTGAACTCGGCGCGACCATCGGTGTCGTCGCCACCCCCGACGAGGCAGCGCAGCAGGTGTGCGATCGGCTCGTGCTCGCAGGAGTGCGCAGCATCCTGAGCTTCGCTCCCGTCGAACTCGATGTCCCCGACCACGTCGAGATCCGACGCGTCGATCTGTCCGTCGAGATGCAGGTCCTGTCCTTCAACAGCACGCGTAACGGGGAGACCCCCCGCGCCGCGACGGCTGACGTTCGTCCTGCTGCCGGCGACGTACGCCCCGCCGGCATCCCGCGGGTGTCCACCCGAAGCTCTGCTCGGCATACCACAACAGGAAAGGCGGGTCCGATGGGCTCGGCCGCGACCAGAAACGGATCGGTGATCGCACCGTGAGTGTTCTCCTCGTCGGGATATCGCATAGGAGCGCACCGGTCCCGGTGCTCGAGAAGGTGGCGGTCACGGACACCGACCGCCCCAAGCTCACCGACAAGATGCTGGCGTCGGACAAGATCTCCGAAGCGATGATCGTCTCCACCTGCAACCGGGTGGAGATCTA
Source organism: Rhodococcus shunpengi (assembly GCF_048381395.1). NCBI lineage: Bacteria > Bacillati > Actinomycetota > Actinomycetes > Mycobacteriales > Nocardiaceae > Rhodococcus > Rhodococcus shunpengi. Next base: position 45,291 of record NZ_JBLWIU010000011.1, on the reverse strand, counting down.
CGCGGTGGTCGACGCCTTCCACGGCGCACTCGCCGCGGTCAGCGAACTGCTCGCCGAGCACTCGGGTCTGCCCGTCACCGAACTGCACAAGCACGCCTACGTCCGGTACAGCGAGGCCGCTGCCGAACACCTCTTCTCCGTCGCCAGCGGACTCGACTCGATGGTCGTGGGGGAGCAGCAGATCCTCGGCCAGATCCGCACCGCCTACGCCGCCGCCGACGCCCAGCAGGCCGCCGGCCGCACCCTGCACGAACTCGCCCAGCAGGCGCTGCGCGTCGGCAAGCGGGTGCACACGGAGACCGGCATCGACGCCGCCGGTGCGTCCGTCGTGTCGGTCGCGCTCGACAAGGCCGCGAACTTCCTCGGAGGCGACCTCCGTGGCCGCACCGCCGCGGTGATCGGTGCCGGCGCCATGGGCGGCCTCGCCGTCGCGCATCTCGTCCGGGCCGAGGTCGGCTCGATCGTCGTCGCCAACCGCACCCGCGACCGCGCCGAGCGACTCGCCGAGACCGCACGGGCCGCCGGTGTCGACGCCGAGGTCGTCGGATTCGACGATCTCGCGACCGCGCTGAGCCGCGCCGACGTCGCCGTCACCTGCACCGGAGCGGTGGGGGCCGTCGTCACCCTCGCCGACGCGCACCGCGCACTCGCGCAGCCCGGCCGCGGCGAACGCCCCCTCGCGATCTGCGATCTCGGTCTGCCGCGCGACGTCGACACCGCCGTGGCCGGTCTTCCCGGCGTGCAGGTCTTCGACATGGAGTCGCTGCAGCGCGATCCGTCGGCCGGCGCCGCCGCGACCGACGCGGAGGCCGCCCGCAAGATCGTCGCCGCCGAACTGTCGCAGTACCTCACCGCGCAGCGACTCGCCGAGGTCACCCCCACCGTGACGGCACTGCGTCAGCGCGCCGCCGAGGTGGTCGAGGGCGAACTGATGCGCCTCGAATCGCGACTGCCCGATCTCGACGACGGTCAGCGCGGCGAGGTCGCCCGCACCGTGCGCCGGGTCGTCGACAAGCTCCTCCACGCACCGACGGTGCGCGTCAAGCAACTCGCGTCGACGCCGGGAGGCGACCAGTACGCCGAGGCTCTGCGCGAACTCTTCGAGCTGAGCCCGGGTTCGGCCGAAGCGGTCGCGACACCCACCAAGGATTTGGAACTGAGCACGCTGACCGATCCCACCCTCTCGGGGGATCTGTCCGCCGCACTGGATCCCGCTGTCACCACCGAACTCCAGGCCTCACGAAAGGACGGCACCGCATGAGCACCGAAGCCGCATCGGTTTCCCGCGACGACGTTGCTCGGCAGGATCGTCCCCTGCGGATCGGTACCCGCGGCAGCGTGCTCGCCACGACCCAGGCCGGTACCGTGCGCGACGCACTCATCGCCGCCGGTCGCCCGGCAGAGCTCGTCATCATCACCACCAAGGGCGACGTGACGCCCGGCCCGGTGCAGCGCATCGGTGTCGGCGTGTTCACAGCCGAGCTGCGCGAGGCGCTGCTCGCAGGTGAGGTCGACGTCGCCGTGCACTCCTACAAGGACCTGCCGACCTTCCAGGATCCGCGCCTCGTCGTCGCGGCCGTCCCCGAGCGGGAGGACCCGCGCGACGCGCTCGTCGCCCGCGACGGACTCGTCCTCGGCGAGCTGCCGCCCGGCTCGAAGGTCGGTACCTCGGCGCCGCGCCGGCGGGCACAACTCGCCGCGCTCGGTCTGGGACTGCAGATCGAACCGCTGCGCGGCAACATCGACACCCGCATCGGCAAGGTCGACTCCGGCGAACTCGACGCGATCGTCATCGCGCGTGCCGGACTGTCGCGCATCGGACGCCTGGACCGCGTCACCGAGTCCCTCGAACCGGTGCAGATGCTGCCCGCGCCGTCGCAGGGTGCGCTCGCCGTCGAGTGCCGGTCGGACGATCCCGAGATGATCGAGCTGCTCGCCGGACTCGACCATGCGCCGAGCCGCGCCGCCGTCGTCGCGGAGCGTTCGCTGCTCGCCGAACTCGAAGCCGGATGCACCGCACCGGTGGGGGCGATCGCCGAGGTCGTCGAATCGCTCGACGACGACGGCCGGGTGATCGAGGAACTGTCGGTGCGCGGATGCGCCGCCGCCCTGGACGGATCGGATGTGCTGCGAGCGAGCGCGGTGGGGGCGCCGGAGAGGGCCGAGGAACTCGGTCGCCGTATCGCCCGCGAACTGCTCGACCTCGGTGCGCGCGAGCTCATGGTCGAGCACGGCGTCGTCCCCGAGACGAGACCTGCCGATGATTGACCCAGCCGTCACCGTCACCCGATTTGCCCTTACCGCTGATTTGACCGCACTGGAGAATGACCGATGAGCCGAGTCCGTAAGCACAACCCCGGGCGCATCCTGTTCGTGGGATCGGGTCCGGGCGATCCTGCGCTGCTCACCGTGCGCGCGCGTGACGTGCTGGCGGGCGCCACGATCGCCTTCACCGACCCCGATGTCGACAAGGGTGTCGTGGCCCTCGTCGGTGTCGACCACGGCACCGACCCGGAGACCGGTGAGCCCGTCGCCGAGGTCCGTCCCGCGCTCGGCGAGCCCGCCGAGGTCGCCAAGACGCTCGTCGCCGAGGCGAAGGCCGGACGCGACGTGGTGCGCCTCGTCGCCGGCGACCCCCTCACCACCGACTCGGTGATCGCCGAGGTCAACGCCGTCGCCCGCACCCAGGTGGTCTTCGAGGTCCTGCCGGGCCTGCCCGCCGGGTCGTCGGTGCCGAGCTACGCCGGTATGGCGCTCGGCTCGTGCCACACCGAGGTCGACGTGCGCGGAGAGGTCGACTGGGCCGCGCTCGCCGCAGCCCCCGGCCCCCTCGTCCTCCACGCGACCTCCGGTCACCTCGCCGAGACCGCCAGCGCGCTCGTCGAACACGGCCTGGCGCCGCAGACCCCCGCCGCGATCACCGTGCGCGGCACCACCCGTCAGCAGCGCACCGTCGAGGCCACCCTCGCGACGCTGAACGATGCGGGTTCCGAGCTCGTCGGGCCGCTCGTCGTCACCGTCGGCAAGGTCGTCTCGCACCGCAACAAGATGTCGTGGTGGGAGTCGCGCGCCCTGTACGGCTGGACCGTGCTCGTGCCCCGCACCAAGGATCAGGCCGGCGAGATGAGCGAGCGGCTCGTCACCCACGGCGCGATCCCGATGGAGGTGCCGACCATCGCGGTCGAGCCGCCGCGCAGCCCCGCGCAGATGGAACGTGCGGTCAAGGGCCTGGTCGACGGCCGGTACCAGTGGGTGGTGTTCACCTCCACCAACGCGGTGCGTGCGGTGTGGGAGAAGTTCGAGGCGTTCGGTCTCGACGCGCGTGCGTTCTCCGGCGTCAAGATCGCGTGCGTCGGTGAGGCCACCGCCGCGAAGGTGCGCTCGTTCGGCATCATCCCCGAGCTCGTGCCCAGCGGCGAACAGTCCAGCCTCGGCCTGCTCGCCGAGTTCGCCCCGTACGACGACGTCTTCGACCCGGTCAACCGGGTGCTGCTGCCGCGCGCCGACATCGCCACCGAGACCCTCGCCGAGGGCCTGCGCGAGCGCGGCTGGGAGATCGACGACGTCACCGCCTACCGCACCGTGCGTGCCGCTCCGCCGCCGGCCGCGACCCGCGAGATGATCAAGACCGGTGGCTTCGACGCGGTGTGCTTCACCTCGTCGTCGACCGTCCGCAATCTCGTGGGTATCGCCGGCAAGCCCCACGCCCGCACGATCGTCGCGTGCATCGGCCCGAAGACGGCCGAGACGGCGATCGAGTTCGGCCTGCGGGTGGACGTGCAGCCCGAGACCGCGCAGATCGGGCCCCTGGTCGACGCGCTCGCCGAGCACGCGGCCCGGCTCCGCGCGGAAGGCGCACTGCCTCCGCCGCGGAAGAAGTCCCGCGCCCGCCGCTGATCTCTCGTGATCCGATGATCCGTGCGCGGTCCC
>NZ_JBLWIU010000011.1:19768-41329 GCF_048381395.1 Rhodococcus shunpengi | reverse complement strand
CACGACCCGTATGGAAGGTGTTCTCCCCATGTTTCCCGACATCCGTCCCCGCCGGCTGCGCAGCACACCCGCCATCCGACGGCTCGTGGCAGAAACCTCCCTCGAACCCCGCCACCTCGTGCTCCCCATGTTCGTGGCCGACGGCCTCGACGAGCCGCGCGAGATCGCGTCGATGCCCGGGGTGTACCAGCACACCGCCGATTCGCTGCGCAAGGCCGCGGCCGAGGCCGTGTCCGCCGGTGTCGGCGGCCTGATGCTCTTCGGTGTGCCCCGCCCCGAGGACAAGGACGCCCGCGGTTCCGCGGCGAGCGATCCCGACGGTGTGCTCAACCGCGCGCTGCGGTCGCTGCGCAGCGAACTCGGCGACTCCACGGTGATCATGGCCGACACCTGCCTCGACGAGTTCACCGATCACGGCCACTGCGGTGTGCTCACCGACACCGGCATCGTCGACAACGACGCGACCCTCGAGCGTTACGCCGAGATGGCCGTCGCGCAGGCCGAGGCCGGGGCGCACCTGCTCGGCCCGAGCGGCATGATGGACGGCCAGATCGGTTTCATCCGGTCCGCGCTCGACGAGGCGGGGCACACCGAGGTCGGTCAGCTCGCCTACTCCGCGAAGTACGCCTCGGCGTTCTACGGTCCCTTCCGCGACGCCGTCGGCTCGTCCCTCGAGGGAGATCGCCGCACCTACCAGCAGGATCCGGCGAACCGTCGCGAGTCGCTGCACGAGGTGGATCTCGACCTCGCCGAGGGCGCCGACATGGTGATGGTCAAGCCGGCGATGTCGTATCTCGACGTGCTGCGCGAGGTCGCCGACCGCTCGCCCGTCCCGGTGGCCGCCTACCAGATCTCGGGGGAGTACTCGATGATCACCGCGGCCGCGCAGAAGGGCTGGATCGATCGCGATGCGGCGATCCTCGAATCGCTGGTCGGCATCCGGCGAGCCGGTGCGGACGTCGTCCTCACCTACTGGGCCGCCGAGGTCGCGGGTCGCCTGTCATGAGCTTCCCCGCGCCTCCTGTCGGGCCCGGCCCCGCGGCGAATCGTCCCGTTCCCGGAGACGTCACGACGGCCTACCAATTGTGGTGCGGGGTACTCGCTCTCGCCGTCGTGAGTTTGGCGGCAAGTCTCGCCGACCTGCTGAGCCGACGCGACGAACTGCTCGATCTCATGACCACGATGGCCGCCGATCAGGCCGTCGAGGGTGTCAGCACGGAGCAACTCGAGTCGGCGGTACCGGTGCTGGTGGCGCTGACCGCCGGCATCGGCCTGGTGATCGTCGGACTGCTGTATCTGGTGGTCAGGCAGCTGTTGAAGGCCAAGAACTGGGCCCGGATGCTGCTGACCCTGCTCGGGGTGTTCATGTCGCTGTCGACGCTGCCCACCGTCTTCGGTGTGGGCGTCGGGGAGGGCGGGGCGGGCTGGATACTCGGTGTGGTGGGCATTCTGCAAGCCGTCGCGACCGTCGGAGCGATCGTGCTGATGCACCGGCGGGATGCCAATCGCTTCTTCCTGCGACTGCCGGAAGAATAGACGTACCACTCGGTTTCGTCCGGCGCGACGGAAGAGTACGGTGGGCTCACCATGTGGGCCGCAAGGCCCTTCCCGTCGAGCGAAAAGGACGTCATGCAGGTGGAACCGCGGCCCTATGGGCGCCGTCGCGAATTGGTGTTGATCGCTCTCATCGCCCTCCTCGGCCTGGTGACCACCGTGCTACTGGTGATCCCCGGCGCGTTCGCCGCTTGACCGACCCGACGGTCCCCGATCCGGCGATCCCTGATCCGATGGGCACCGATCCGATGGGTACCGACCCGGCCGGGCCGCTGTTCCACGAACCCGGAGCGCGCCGGCGCACGGTCGCCATCGGCCCGCTGGTCTGCGTCGTGGCCCTCGTCGTCGAACTGCTCACCGGCCCTGTCGTGCACTGGGTCGCGCTGCCGATCATCGCGATCGTGCTCGCCGGTTTCTCCTACGTGATGGTCGTGGCTGCTCGTCGGCACGTCAGCGTCGAGCTCACCTCCACGGTCCTGCGGCAGGGCACCGAGGAACTGCCGGTCGCCGAGATCGAGGCGGTGCTGCCGCCGCCACCGGACGACCGGCGCGATCCGGAACGCTGGGAGACCGCCCGGAGCCTCGGCGAGCTGGCGGATGTGCCGCGCGGCCGCAAACCCGTCGGACTGCGGCTCATCGGAGGAACGTTCGTGCGGGCGTGGGCGAAGGACGCCGACGAGCTGCGAGCACGGCTCGGCGAGCTCGTCGGCGACCCCGGTCAGACCGCGACGTCCTGAGGCGGGACGACCGCTCCCTCACGTTCGAGCATGGCCGAGCCGAGCAGGTAGTCGGGCACACCCAGCCCGTCCACGAGAGTCAGCGCGTGCGGACGCAGGCTGCGGCACCGCTCGTTGATCCCGCGCGTGACGGCCTTGGCGCGTTCGACCGACAGCAGGCGGTGCTCCATGAACCACGCCTTGTCCTCGTCGATGATCGTCAGCGCGTAGAGATCGCACAGCTCCGACAGCAGGTCGCGGGCGGTTTCGTCCTTGCAGTCCTCGATCGCGGCGACGAACGCCTCGAGCACGACCCGGTCGATGTGCGCGCGGGCGGCGTGCAGAACGTGGTCCTGCACGAAGTTGAAGGCGTCGAACGGGTTGTCCTCGCGCTTCATCGCGGCCTGCAGGCGCCGGGCCGCAGTGGACAGCAGGTACTGCTCCCGGTCCTCGAACATCGTCACCTGGGTGCCGCGGTCGAAGAGGCTGCCGTCCTCCTCGTTGTCCTGGCGGGTGTCGACGATCGTCTGGATGATCTGCTGCGCTGCGGTGCGCTTCTTGACGATGTCGGAGATGGTGGTCGCGGCGAAGCGCATCCACTCCACCGGGCTCATGCCCTGCACCTCGTCGGCGTAGGCCGTGAGCAGTTCCTTCGCGACCAGCTGGGTCAGGACGTGGTTGTCGCCCTCGAAGGTCGTGAACACGTCGACGTCCGCGCGCAGCGCCGTCAGCCGGTTCTCGGCCATGTAGCCGGCACCACCGCACGCCTCGCGGCACTCCTGGATCGCTCGCGACGCGTGCCAGGTGTTGGCGACCTTGAGACCGGCCGCGCGGCCCTCGAGTTCGCGCTGTTCCTGCGCGTCGAGTTCCTGCAACGACGTCGACTGCAGCCGGTGCATCGTGGTGAGCAGCTCGTTCTGGGCGAAACCGAGCGCGTACGAGCGGGCGATCAGCGGGAGCAGGCGCCGCTGGTGGACGAGATAGTCCATGATCGGCACCTCGCCGTCGCGTCCGGGGGCGTCGAACTGGCGACGCTTCTCGGCGTAGCGAGTGGCGATGCTGAGCGCGACCCGCGCCGCCGCACCCGCCGAGCCGCCGACGGTGATGCGCCCGCGGACCAGCGTGCCGAGCATCGTGAAGAACCGTCGGCTCGGGTTGTCGATGTCCGAGGCGTAGGTGCCGTCCGGTTCGACGTCCGCGTACTTGTTGAGCAGGTTCTCCCGGGGGATGCGCACCTGGTCGAAGACGATGCGGCCGTTGTCGACACCCGGCAGGCCGCCCTTGTAACCGCAGTCGGAGGTCGTCACACCCGGCAGGTCGTTGCCGTTCTCGTCGCGGATCGGGACGACGAAACAGTGCACGCCGTGCGTCTCACCCTGCGTGACGAGCTGCGCGAAGACGGCCGCGAACCGGGCGTGCTGCGCCGCGCCCCCGATGTAGTCCTTGCGGGACGACGGGGTGGGGGAGTGGATCACGAACTCCTGGGTGTCCGGATCGTAGGTCGCCGTGGTCTCGAGCGACTGCACGTCGCTGCCGTGACCCGTCTCGGTCATCGCGAAGCAACCCAGCACGTCGAGATCGATGAGCCGCTTGACGTACTTCTCGTGATGCCGCTCGGTGCCGAGGTTCTCGACGGCACCGCCGAACAGGCCCCACTGCACGCCGGCCTTGACCATCAGCGACAGGTCGGACATCGCGAGCATCTCGATGGAGGCGACCGCACCGCCCGCGTCGCCCGTGCCACCGGACTCGACGGAGAAACCCGACGCGGCGTAGCCGTGCTCGGCGAGGATGCGCATCTGCTCGAGCGTGATGGCGCGGGCCTTGGCGGTCTCGGGAGTGTAGTGCGGCGCGAACTTCTCGTGCGCGAGATCCTTGCGGGCGCGTTCGCGGGCTTCGTGCCACGCACCGTCGAGTGCGATGCGCAGGTGTTCGGCTGTCGTCGGCATGCCTCAGACGATAGGTGCGACAAGTCACTCACGGTGTCCCTTTTTCCTGGTAAGGGAGAAAAAACACAGGAGGTTTGGGGACCGCTGTTTTTGGCAAATCCCGCGAAACTACGGACACTGGAAGTCGTGACTGCGACCCCCGATGCTTCGTCCACCCACGACACTCGATCCGCCGCACTCTTCCACCGGGCATCGAAGGTGACACCGGGGGGCGTCAACTCTCCGGTCCGCGCGTTCGGATCGGTCGGCGGCAATCCTCCTTTCTTCGCATCGGGATCGGGTCCGCTGCTCACCGACGTCGACGGAAAAACCTACGTCGACCTGGTGTGTTCCTGGGGTCCGATGATTCTCGGGCACGCGCATCCGGCGGTCGTCGAGGCCGTCCGATCCACCGCCGTGGCGGGTCTGTCGTTCGGTGCCCCCACCGAGGGTGAGGTCGAACTCGCCGAGGAGATCGTCGCCCGCATCGCACCCGTCGAGCAGGTCCGGCTCGTCAACTCCGGCACCGAGGCGACGATGAGCGCCGTCCGTCTCGCGCGCGGATTCACCGGACGGTCGAAGATCGTGAAGTTCGCGGGCTGTTATCACGGTCACGTCGACGCGCTGCTCGCCGACGCCGGTTCCGGCGTCGCCACCTTCGGTCTGCCCACCTCGCCCGGCGTCACGGGCGCCCAGGCGGGCGACACCATCGTCGTCCCCTACAACGACCTCGCCGCCGTGCGTGCCGCCTTCGAGGCGAACCCCGGCGAGATCGCTGCGGTCATCACCGAGGCTGCCGCCGGCAACATGGGCACCGTCCCGCCGGTGCCCGGCTTCAACGAGGGCCTGCGTGAACTCACCCGTGAGCACGGCGCGCTGCTGATCATGGACGAGGTGATGACCGGCTTCCGCGCGAGCCCGACCGGCTGGCACGGCATCGACGGGGTCTCCGGAGACCTGATGACCTTCGGCAAGGTCATGAGCGGTGGTCTGCCCGCCGCGGCCTTCGGTGGTCGCGCCGACGTCATGGCCCATCTCGCCCCGAGCGGACCGGTCTACCAGGCCGGCACCCTGTCCGGTAATCCCGTCGCCGTCGCCGCCGGGCTCGCGAGCCTGCGTGCCGCCGACGCCGAGGTCTACGCCGCACTGGACCGCAACGCCGAGACCCTCGGGCGTCTGCTCGGCGATGCACTCGCCGCCGAAGGGGTGCCGCACCGCGTCCAGAACGCCGGCACGCTGCTGAGCGTCTTCTTCACCGACGAGCCGGTGACGAACTACGAGCAGGCCAAGGCCGCGCAGACCTGGCGCTTCCCGGCCTTCTTCCACGCGCTGCTCGAGCGCGGCGTCTACGCGCCCCCGAGCGCCTTCGAGACGTGGTTCGTCTCGTCCGTGCTCGACGACGACGCGTTCTCGCGGATCGCCGACGCGCTGCCGCACGCCGCTCGCGCGGCCGCCGCGGCGACCGCGCCGTAACACCGCTCTTCTGCCTGCCCAGCCCGACCCGCCCCTCCCACACCCCTCGAGGAACATCGACGTGACCGACGCCGCCCCGTCCGAGACCCGCACGATCGTGCACGTGCTCCGCCACGGAGAGGTCCACAACCCCTCCGGAATCCTCTACGGTCGCCTGTCCGGCTTCAAGCTGTCGGTGACCGGTGAGGCCCAGGCACGGGCGGTCGCGGCGTCACTCGCCGACCACGACATCGCTCACGTGGTCGCGTCCCCGCTCGAACGGGCCCAGCAGACGGCCGCTCCGATCGCGGAGAAGCACGGGCTGCAGATCCGCACCGACGAGAACCTCATCGAGGCGGCCAACGACTTCGAGGGCCTGAAGGTCTCGGTCGGTGACGGTGCGCTCAGCCGCCCGCGCCACTGGTGGAAACTGCGCGATCCGTTCACCCCCTCCTGGGGCGAGCCCTACCTGCAGATCGCCCACCGCATGCTCGCCGCCGTCAACGCGGCCCGCGTGGCCGCAGTGGGACGGGAAGCGGTGTGCGTGAGCCACCAGCTCCCGGTGTGGACGCTGCGCCGCTTCCTCGAGGGCGAGCGACTGTGGCACGACCCGCGTCGCCGCCAGTGCAGCCTCGCCTCGCTGACCTCCCTGGTCTACGAGGGCGACACCCTCGTCGACCTGGTCTACTCCGAGCCGGCCGGCGCCTCCGACCCGAACGTCCACGGCGCATGAGAAAGGTGTTCCGGGCGACGGTCGCCGCGATCTGCGGTGCCGTCCTTCTCACCTCCTGCGCCACCGGGGACGACGCCGTCGCCACCGGGGGAACGTTCGACTTCGTCTCGCCCGGCGGGCAGACCCGCATCTTCTACGACCCCCCGGCCGACCGGGGCACCCTCGGTGAACTCACCGGCGAGGACCTCATGAACGAGGGCGAGACCATCTCCCTCGACGACTACGAGGGCCAGGTCGTCGTGCTCAACGTGTGGGGCCAGTGGTGCGCCCCCTGCCGCAGCGAAGCCGACGATCTCGAAAAGGTCTACGAGGCCACCAAGGACCTCGGTGTGCAGTTCCTCGGCATCAACGTCCGCGACAACCAACGCGACAAGGCCCAGGACTTCGTCACCGACCAGCAGATCGGCTACCCGTCGATCTACGACCCGCCGATGCGTTCGCTGCTCGCCCTCGGCCGGAACTACCCGACCTCGGTCGTGCCGACGACGGTCGTCCTCGACCGGGAGCACCGCGTGGCTGCGGTCTATCTGACCGAACTGCTCGCCGACGACCTGCAACCGGTCGTCGAGCGGGTCGCGGCGGAACCGGATTCGGAGCAGTAACAGTGATCCTTGCGTCGGGTGTCGGGGAGACCTTCCAGAACGCGGCCCTCTCGGGTCCGCTGCTGCTGGCGATGGGTGCGTGCCTGCTCGCCGGTCTCGTCTCCTTCGCATCGCCGTGCGTCGTGCCGCTCGTTCCCGGCTATCTGTCCTATCTCGCCGGAGTGGTGGGAGCCGAGGCCCCCGCCGTCACCGCCGAGCAGGCCGGTGCCCGCACCACGACCGTCCGCAGCGACGGCCGCCTCCGGGTGGCCGGTGCCGCCGGGCTGTTCGTCCTCGGATTCACCGTCGTGTTCGTCCTCGCGACGGCCTCGGTGTTCGGGGCGATCTCCGCGCTCGCCGTGAACCGAGAACTGCTCATGCGGATCGGCGGTGTCGTCACCATCGTGATGGGCCTGGTCTTCATCGGTCTCATCCCGGCCCTACAGCGCGACACGCGTCCGGCGCCCCGGCGCATCTCGAACCTCGCGGGAGCCCCGCTGCTCGGCGCGGTCTTCGCGCTCGGGTGGACCCCGTGCCTCGGCCCCACCCTCGCCGGCGTCATCTCGCTCGCGGCGGGCACCGAGGGCACCACCGCGGCACGCGGGGTGACGCTGATCGTCGCCTACTGCCTCGGCCTCGGGTTGCCGTTCGTCGTGCTCGCGCTCGGTTCGGCGCGGGCGCTGCGCGGGGTGGGCTGGTTGCGCACCCACGCGCGGACCGTGCAAATCGTCGGTGGCCTGATGCTCATGGCCGTCGGCATCGCTCTCGTCACCGGTGCGTGGGACCTGTTCGTGTCCTGGGTCCGTGACTCGTTCATCTCGGAAGTGACTCTGCCCGTATGACCGCGACACACACCCCGACCCCCGCACCACAGCCGTCGCCGCCGCCGCGACAGGGCGCGCTCGGACGTGCCACGGCCTTCGTGCGGAACACCTGGCGCGGCCTGACGTCGATGCGGACCGCGCTGGTCCTGCTGTTCCTGCTCGCGCTCGCCGCGATCCCGGGCGCACTCCTGCCGCAGCGCAGCCTCAACACCCAGAAGGTCGAGGAGTACATCGCGGCCCGCCCGACGCTCGGACCGATCATGGACCGGTTCGAACTGTTCGACGTCTTCGGCAGCTTCTGGTTCACCGCCGTCTACGTGCTGCTGTTCGTCTCGCTGGTCGGCTGCATCCTGCCGCGCTGCGTCGAGCACTTCCACGCCCTGCGCACCCCGCCGGTCCCCGCGCCGCGCAACCTGCAGCGCCTGCCGCACCACACGCAGACGACCGTGGCCGAGGCCCCCGCCGACGCCCTCGACCGCATCCAGAAGGAGCTGCGCGGGTGGAAGGTCGTGCGCCGCGAGGGCGGTGCCCGCGGGCGTGACGGCGAGGTGACCCTGTCCGCCGAGAAGGGTTATCTGCGCGAGGCCGGCAACCTGGTCTTCCACATCTCTCTCGTGGGGCTGCTCGTCGCCGTCGCCGCCGGCAAGCTCTTCGGTTACGAGGGGCAGCGCATCCTCGTCGCGAACGGCGAGGAGTTCTGCACCACCTCGCCCGCCTCCTTCGACTCGTTCCGCGCCGGCAGCACGCTCGACGGCACCGGCCTGAACCCCATGTGCGTGCGGGTGAACACCTTCGTCGCCGACTATCTCGACAACGGTCAGGCCGAGATGTTCACCTCCGACATCGAGTACCAGTACGGCGACGACCTCGTCACGAACACCTGGCGCGACGCGCAGTTGAAGGTCAACCATCCACTGCGGGTCGGTAGCGATCGCGTGTACCTGCAGGGTCACGGTTATGCCCCGACCTTCACGGTCACCTGGCCGAACGGCGAGACCCGCACCGAGACGTTGCAGTGGGCACCCGACGACGCGACGACCTTCCTCAGCAGCGGCGCCATGCGCTTCGACCCGCCCGGCGGCATGTACCCCGACGCCGACGAGCGCCGGAAGAACCAGATCGCGCTCGAGGGACTGTTCGCGCCGACGGCGTCCTTCCACGGCACACTGCTCACATCGATCTTCCCGTCGATGATGGACCCCGCCGTCGCCATCGACGTCTACAAGGGCGACTCCGGTCTCGACACCGGCAGCCCACAGTCGCTGTTCTCGCTCAACAAGGAACTGATCAACCAGGGCCGTCTCGTGAAGCAGGACCGCGTGAACCTGCGTCCGGGGGAGAGCGTGACGCTCGCCGACGGCACCGAGGTGCGGTTCGACAAGGCCACCGACTTCGTCAACCTGCAGGTCTCGCACGACCCGGCGCAGCAGTGGGTGCTCGTCGCGGCGATCGCGATGATGGCCGGTCTGCTCGTGTCGCTGCTGGTCAAGCGACGCAGAGTGTGGGCGCGTGCGTACCCGAGCGGTACAGTGAACGACGGTGAACGACGAACCGTAGTAGAACTCGGTGGTCTCGCACGGACCGATCAGGCCGGATGGGGAGACGAGTTCGACCGACTGGTCGAGCGTCTTCTCGGTGACGATGCACCCTCCGCCCCGGCGGCACAGGAGAAGAAGAACTGATGACAGAGAACGACACCCTGGCGCGGTACAGCGACTGGGCCTTCGAATCGGCGTTCGCGGTGCTCGTGCTGGCGCTGGTGCTGCTCGTCGCCGAATATGCGACCCACCGCGCCGACGTCGTGGCCGAGCGGGAACGCGAACTCGTCGCCGCCGGCCGCCGAGCGGCCTCCGGCACCGTCGACCGCACCGCCGGCCCGGGTCGTGTCGAGGAGGCGCCGAAGCGCGCCCTGTCGCAGCGCCTCGGCAACATGGGCCGCGCGCTCGTCGTCGTGGTCGCCGGACTGCAGGTCGCCTCGATCGTGCTGCGCGGCCTGGCCACCGAGCGGTTCCCCCTCGGCAACATGTACGAGTTCGTCGCGATGGCGTGCGCCGCCGCCGTGGTCTTCGGCCTGATCGTCCTGCGCAAGCCGGCCTACCGGACCATGTGGGTGTACCTGCTGGTCCCCGTCCTGATCCTCATGTTCCTCGCGGCGACCGTGCTCTACGCCGACGCCGCTCCCGTGGTTCCCGCACTGCGCTCGTTCTGGCTGCCGATCCACGTGACGATCATCAGCGTCGGCAGCGGCATCTTCCTCGTCTCGGGTGTCGCGAGCCTGCTGTTCCTGCTGCGCATCCGCTTCCCCAAGGGTGAGGAGCGCAGCGGCGTGTTCGCGGCGCTCGCCGAGCGTCTGCCCGACGCCCAGACCCTCGACCGGCTCGCCTACCGCACCACGATCATCGGTTTCCCGCTGTTCGGTGCCGGCATCATCCTCGGTGCCATCTGGGCCGAGGCGGCCTGGGGACGCTTCTGGGGCTGGGATCCCAAGGAGACGGTCTCGTTCATCACGTGGGTCGTCTACGCCGCCTACCTGCACGCACGTGCGACCTCCGGTTGGCGCAACACCCGCGCGGCCTGGATCAACATCGCCGGTTTCGTCGCGATGCTGTTCAACCTGTTCATCATCAACATGGTCGTCTCGGGCCTGCACTCGTACGCCGGGCTCAACTGAGGCTGCTATCGTCGCGCCGTCGTCCGTGACAGTCGACGGGGGGAACGCGGTGGATGAGGCCGGTAACGGTTCGTCGGGGCTCGACGGACACGCATTGGACGCGACGGCGCTGGACTCGTCGCTGCTGGTACGCCCAGTCGCCGCGCCGCCGCGGAAGGGCTGGCGGCGGGTCGTCTACCGGGCGACCGGTGGTCGGGTCCACGTGGGGGAGAGTTCCCGGCAGCAGCGCAAGGAGGAAACGGCCGAGCGGGTGCGTGCACCGCTGCACGGCTGCCATCGGATCGCCCTGCTGAGTCTCAAGGGCGGGGTGGGCAAGACGACCACCACGGTCACGCTCGGCTCGACCTTCGCGGAGCTGCGTGGCGATCGGATCGTCGCGGTCGACGCGAATCCGGACCGCGGGACGTTGAGTCAGAAGGTGGCCGAACAGACGCCGGCCACGGTGCGCACGCTGCTGCGCGATCAGGAGCTTCTCGAGACCTACGCGGACGTGCGCGCCTACACCTCGCAGAACACGCATCGTCTCGAGGTGCTCGCCTCGGACACCGATCCGGCGGTCTCGGAGGCCTTCAGCGCCGACGACTACGAACGGACGCTGGGTCTGCTCGAACGGTTCTACAGCATCGTGCTCACCGATTGCGGGACCGGGCTCATGCACTCCGCTATGAGCGCGATCCTCGAGAATGCCGACACGCTGGTCGTCATCAGTTCCGGTTCGGTCGACGGCGCCCGCAGCGCGTCGGCCACGCTCGACTGGCTCGACGCGCACGGCTATCGCGAACTCGTCGAGCGGTCGGTGGCCGTCGTCAACGCGGTGCGGCCGAGGTCGGGCAAGGTCGATCTCGACCTCGTGGTGCGGCACTTCGAACAGCGGTGCCGCGCGGTCCACGTCCTACCCTTCGATCCCCACCTCGAAGAGGGGGCGGAGATCGATCTGGACCGATTGCAGTCGGGTACGCGGCGCGCCCTGCTCGGACTCGCCGCGGATATCGCCGACGGTTTCGCCGCGCGGTGACAGACCGCTCGGCGTGACGCGCACGGTCAGTCGCCCTGCTCCTGATCGGACTCGCCGGTGCCGTCGCCACTGCGGCGGCGGTGCACCTCGCGATCGACCTTCCACAGGAAGTCGGGATCGTCGTCCGGACCCATCACGCGGCTCGGCGGACGAGATGTGGGACCGTACGCCTTCCACAGCAGGACGGCGAGTGTCACCGCACCGATGAGTGCCAACAAATAGAGCACGTTGCACCTCCTGACCGTGGCGGTGCCGGACGAGGACGTGCCCTCGCCGTGCACCTCCGGGCCGCGGCGACCGCAGACCGGTTCGTCCACATTCTAGGTGGGCGGAACCCGGTCCGGCACGTGGGCTCCGCGGGTGGTCGGCCGGGGTCCGGCAGGTGCACGCCGGAAGTGCGGATTCTGCTGTCTCGGATCAGCGCGTCGCTTCGGTCGTGAGGGAGCGGAGAAGCGCCAGGACCTCGGACTCACGGAAGCGGCGATGGCCACCGGGGGTCCGCAGCGAGCCCAATCGGCCGGCGTGGGCCCACCGGGTGACGGTCTTGGGATCCACATGGAACAGTGCCGCCACCTGGCCCGGGGTCAGCAGGGATTCCTTCGCGCCGTTGAAAGTGGGTGCGCTCATTGCGAATGTCCTCCCGGTTGTCGTGATCGTGTTGTTCGACGCGATCGAGTTGTTCGATCGGGATGTCCAAGCCCATGGTGGCACCGATACCCCTGGTTGCTCGAACGGTCTACGGTTGGTAAAGCGGAAGTAATAGACAAAACGGACGGATGTCCGACTTCCGGAAATCGTCGCGGGGCTCGTCGTCCGGGCCGCCGGTTAACCTGGAGTGGTGAACGACGAACGCCGGAACGAACCCTCGGATACCCCCTCCCAGCGCACTCCACACCCTCACGGTGAGGGCGCCACGGCCGCCGGCGGTCAGGCGGGGACCGGGTCCCTGATCCGGGACGTCGCGTTGTACTCGGTGGCGCGACTCGCCCTCGTGGTCGTGCTCACCCTGCTCATTCTCTACGTTCCTCGGGCATTCGGGGTGGAAATCCCCCTCCTCGTCGCGGCCCTGTTCGCCGTGCTCATCGCCCTGCCCGTCTCGCTCGTGCTCTTCGCGTCGCTGCGGCGTCGCGTCAACGAGGGCATCGCCGCGGTCGACGAGCGTCGGCGCACCGAACGCGCCGACCTCGAGAAGCGCATGCGCGGCGAGAACGGGCGGTGACGGCGACCGGCGCGGTCGTCGACCGCAGTGCACCCCGGGACTGGGTCGACAACGCGGTCCGGCTCATCGAGGCCGACGCCCAGCGCAGCGCCGACACCCACCTGCTCCGCTACCCGCTCCCCGCGGATTGGGGCATCGACCTGTACTTGAAGGACGAGTCGACGCACATCACGGGCAGCCTCAAGCACCGTCTTGCGCGCTCACTGTTCCTCTACGCCCTGTGCAACGGCTGGATCCGTGAAGGGACCCCGATCATCGAGGCGTCGTCCGGGTCCACCGCGGTCAGTGAGGCGTACTTCGCGCGACTCCTCGGCCTCGACTTCGTGGCCGTCGTACCGCGCCGCACCTCGCCGGCGAAGGTCGCGCTCATCGAGGCCCAGGGCGGCCGGTGCCATTACATCGACCGCCCACCCGAGATCTACACCGAGGCGCAGCGGCTCGCCGACGAGCTCGGCGGCTGCTTCATGGACCAGTTCACGAACGCCGAGCGGGTCACCGACTGGCGGGGCAACAACAACATCGCCGAGAGCATCTACTCGCAGATGCGTCTCGAGCGTCATCCCGTGCCGGAGTGGATCGTCGTCGGCGCCGGGACCGGCGGCACGAGCGCGACCCTCGGCCGCTACATCCGCTATCGCCGTCACCGGACGCGGCTGGCCGTCGTCGACCCGGAGAACTCGGCGTTCTTCGGCGGGTTCGAGACGGGATCGGCCGACTACGCGACCGGCATGCCCTCGCGCATCGAGGGGATCGGGCGTCCGCGCATCGAGCCGTCCTTCGTGCCCGAGGTCGTCGACCGGATGGTGCGGGTGCCCGACGCGGCGTCCATCGCCGCCATGCGGCACGCGAGTACCGCGCTCGGACGTCAGGTGGGCGGCTCGACCGGCACGAACCTCTGGGGAGCCTTCGGCCTGATCGCCGAGATGCTCGCGGAGGGCCGGGAGGGCAGCGTCGTGACGCTGCTGTGCGATGGCGGCGAGCGCTACGCCGACACCTATTTCTCCGACGAGTGGGTCGCTGCGGAGGGGATGGACCTCACCGGGCCGCTCGCGGTGCTGGAGAAGTTCGCGACCACCGGCGGCTGGCCCCGGTAGAGCCTTCACCACCTGCGCAGATTCCGTTTCTGTCAATTTTCGTTGACGCGCTCTCGGTGTCAACCTATATTGACAACATGAGTGAAGCCACCACCCTCGCCGCTGCCGCCGCGAGCTCCGATCCCGCAGTGGGCCTGCGCGCCGTGCGTGCCCTGCGCCGGCTGCTGGAACGGCTCGAGGAGGTCCAGGTCGCGAATGCCCGCGAGCGGGGTTGGTCCTGGCAGGCCATCGCCGACGAACTCGGCGTCAGCCGCCAGGCGGTCCATCAGAAGCACAATCGGAAGCGCAGGTGATCGTCATGTTCGAACGATTCGCCGACGGTGCCAGATCCGCCGTCGTTGCAGCGCAACAGGAGGCGATCCGGGTGCGCGATCCCCGGGTCGAGGCATCGCACCTGCTCATCGGGGCCGCTGTCGCCGCGGACGAACCGCTGCGGGTCCTGCTCGCGGAGGAAGGTCTCACGGTCGACGGGCTCCGCTCCGACCGGGCCGCTCGCACCGCCGACGCCCCGCTCGGTGACGAGGACGCCGCGGCGCTCGAAGCGATCGGGATCGATCTCGACGAGGTCCGGAGCCGTCTCGAAGCCGCCTTCGGCAAGGGGGTGCTCGACGGGAAGAGCACCGATCGGCGGGGCATCGCGAACCGCCTCGGTCACATCCCGTTCGACCGGGCAGCGAAGAAATCGCTCGAGCTCGCGCTGCGGGAGGCGGTCGCACGCCGCGAACGGGTCATCCGCCCCGAGCACATCCTGCTCGGACTGCTGCGCAGCGACGACCCGGCGACCGGAGCCCTCGTGGAAGCACACGTGCCGCGCGAGCAGCTCCGTCAGCGCCTGAACGGCCACCTCGACGCCGCAGCCTGATCCTTCGGGCGGCTACCGGGTCGGCTGTGCGGGAGCGACGGCGAGTGGGCGCCCGGCGACGAGCGGGACGACCGCCGCCGCGACGAGCAGCAGCGTGCCGGCCGCGATCGTCGCGAACGGCCACCACTGACGATCCGACGTGGCCACGGCTTCCGCTGCCTGCGTGTCCGGAGCAGCCGGCGCGGTGCGCGGCAGCGCTTCGGTGGCCGACCGGACGTTGTCGGCGATGCCACCCACGACATCGGCCACCGGCCCGACGCCGTCGACCAGCTGTCCGGTGCCGTCCGTCAGGGCCCGGCCACCGTCGTCGAGGAGAACGAGGCCGTCGCGGAGCTGTCGCGAGCCGTCGGCGGCCTGCGCCATGCCCGCGACGAACTGCGCGTTCGGATCGGTGAGTTCGTAGGCGAGCTGCCGTGCACCGTCGCGCAACTGCCCGAGCTGATCGAGGGTGTCCGGCCCGAGGCCCTGCGTGTCGAGGGTCTCGACGAGTCCGCGCAACTGGCCGGCCGCGCCCTGCGAGACCGGATCCGCGGACGCGCCGAGCGTGTCGGCGACGGCCGTGAGCCGCGCCGTGACGTCGCCCTGCATCTCCCCGAAACCGGAGAGACGGTCGACCACCTCGTCGACGCCACCGCTCACCTGGCGAGCACCGTCGCCGAGCATGTCGACACCGCCGTCGAGTTGCCCGAGGCCGTCGGCGAGCTGCTCCCCACCGTCACGGGCCTGCCGGAGGCCGTCCGAGAGCTGGTGGGCACCGTCGTCGAGCTGGGTGCTGCCCTCCGTCAACTGCCCGACCCCGCCGTCGAGCACCGACAGCGGCAGTCCGGCCCGCTGCAGATTGCTCCGCGCCTTGTCGACGCCGTCCGCCGAGGGACTCGGCTCTTCCGCGACGGTTGCGACCGTCGTCTCGGGGCGGTCGAGCCAGGCGAAGACCGAACCCGTGCCCACGAGGAGCAGTCCGGCTACAGCGAGAAACAGGGGGAGAAGACGTGAACGCACGCCGGCCGACGCTACCGTCCGTCGCTGAGAGGCCCCTGAGGGGGAGGGGCGACATCGGAGGAGTCCGATTTGCCCGTTACGAGACCGGGTTCCGTGTGCCACAGTGGCACCATGATTTCTCTGATACTGCGGTTGATCATCAACGCGGTCGGTCTGTGGCTCGCGGTCGAGCTCGTCGACGGAATCGACTTCACCGATCCCGCGGGCACCTCCGACACGACCCGCAAAGTCATCTCGCTCGTCGTGCTGGCCGCCATCTTCACCGTCGTCAACGCACTCGTGAAGCCGCTGGTGAAGCTGCTGTCGCTGCCGTTGGTGATCCTCACCCTCGGGCTGTTCCTGCTCGTCGTCAACGCGCTGATGCTCATGCTCACCGCGTGGCTGAGCGGCTTCACCGAGTACGGCCTCACGATCGACGGTTTCTGGGCGGCCCTGTGGGGCGGCGTGATCATCGCGATCGTCAACTTCATCCTCGGCCTGGTCGTCCCGGACCGCGACTGAGCCCGTCCGCCCGCGACCGGTTCCGCCGCGCCCGCGTCATGGTCAGCCGAAGGCCAACGCGGGCGCGGTGGCCACCGCCCACACGAGCATCGCGACACCCGAATCGCTGAGCGCCGGGATCAGCGCGAGCCCGAGGGCACCGGCCCGCACCGGCTTGTGCGCGCGGACCGCGAACGGTGCGGCGAGGAAGCCGGCGAGCGCCCACGGCGTCGCCGCGACCAGCACGAGCGACATCACGAACGGCACCACGACCAGCACCAGGTGCAGCGTGCGGGTCCTCGGGTCGCCCAGCTTGACTGCCAGAGTCCGCTTGCCGGTCTCCGCGTCGGTCGCGATGTCGCGGAGATTGTTCGTCACCAGCACGGCCGTCGAGATCGAGCCGACGGCGACCGCGCAGGCCAGACCCACCCAGTCGACGCGACCGGCCTGCACGAACTGGGTGCCGAGCACCGCGACCAGCCCGAAGAAGACGAAGACGCCGATCTCCCCGAAGCCGCTGTAGCCGTACGGATTCTTCCCGCCGGTGTAGTACCAGGCCCCGGCGATGCAGACCGCGCCCACGAGCACGAGCCACCAGGCGGTCGTGACGGCGAGAGCGAGTCCCGCGACGGCCGCGATGCCGAAGCACACGAACGCCGCGCGCTTGACGGCGCCGGGGCTCGCCGCCCCCGAACCGACCAGCCGCATCGGGCCGACCCGCTCGTCGTCGGTGCCGCGGATGCCGTCGGAGTAGTCGTTGGCGAAGTTCACGCCGATGATCAGGCCCAGCGCGACGACCAGTGCCAGCAGCGCCTTCCACCACACGGCCTCACCGAGCCACGCCGCAGCGCCCGTGCCTGCCAGGACGGGTGCGATCGCGTTGGGGAGGGTGCGCGGACGAGCGCCTTCGAGCCATTGACCAGCCGTTGCCATGGATCGATCTTCGCACCCGGGGCTGCCTGCCGCGTCGTGCGCACCCCGTCAGGAGAAGCGCGAGACGAGGGCGCGGCGATCCACCTTGCCCGGTCCACGCAGCGGCAACGCGTCGACGACCTGCAGCTCACGCGGCGCAGCAGTGGGATCGAGCGTGGCCTCGACGTGGTCGCGGAGTTCGGCGAGCGTCGGCGTCGCGCCGGGTACGGGCACGACGACCGCCGCGACGCGCTGACCGAGCCGGGCGTCGGGCAGACCCACCACCGCGACCTCCCGAACGGCCGGGTGCTCGACGAGTACGGCCTCGACCACCTGCGGGACGACGGTGAGTCCACCGGTCGAGATGGCCTCGTCGAGCCGTCCCAGGATGCGCAGGATCCCGTCGTCGAGCGTGCCCGCGTCGTCGGTGCGGAACCAGCCGGGTTCGGCGAAGGCGGGATGCTCGGGCAGGTTGCGGTAGCCCGAGGCGAGCGTGGCGCCGCCGAGCCACACTCGCGAGTCGCCGTCGACGCGCACGTGTACCCCGTCGAGCGGCACGCCGTCGTAGACGCAGCCGCCGCAGGTCTCGCTCATGCCGTAGGTGCGCACGACGGTGATGCCGCTCGCGCGGGCGCGGTCGAGGACCGGCACGGGAGTCGCGGCCCCACCGAGCAGGATCGCGTCGAGACGGGCGAGCGCCGCGGTGGCGTCGGGATGGTCGAGGGCCTTGATCAGCTGGGTGGGGACCATCGAGCTGTACCGGCGGGGGCCCGGCATGGCGTCCACCGCCGCCGGCAGATCCGCGGGGTCGAAACCGGCGGACACGTCGACGACGACGGGTTCGGTTCCGGAGAGCAGGCTGCGCAGCAGGACCTGCATGCCCGCGATGTGATGGGCGGGCAGGGTGAGCAGCCACGAGCCCGTCCCGCCCAGCCGGGTGTGGGTGGCGTCGCCGCTCGCGCGCAGCGCCTGCGCGGAGAGCAGGGCGCCCTTGGGGGTCCCGGTCGTGCCGGAGGTCGCGACCACCAGTCCCACACCGTCCGCGACGGGTTCGCCGGGGCTCAGCGCGCTGGTGAGCCGGAGCGTCTCCCGCTCGTCCCCGGCGGGGACGGGGAGCAGTGCCGGTCCGTCACCGTCGAGCATGCGCTGCAGGGCGGGCAGCACGGAGCGGACGGCGGACCCGGCGGGGACGGGAAGAAGCGCGAGTGTGGTCACAGATCGTATTGTGTCGTGTCCCATCCGCCCGCCTCGAGCTGGCGGCGGACCCGGTCCACGTCGTCGGGCGACGGCATGTTGTTGGTGATCTTGCTGATCAGGACCGCGATGTCGATGCGGTTGATCGAGAGGTCACCGTCCTCGATCAGAGTGTCGGCGACCTGGGCGACCTCCTCGTCGGACAGGCGCCGCGCGAGAAGTGCGAAAAGGGGTACGTAGTCCTGTTCCGGCACCCCTTCGGGGTAACCGGCACGGAGCCACTCGACGATGGAAGCGAGAAACGGCGGGAGGGCCACCCGTCACTCCGATCAGAAGATGTCGATGCCGAACGTTCCGGCGAGGAAGTCGGACGCCAGCAGGAGAATTCCCGCCAGGATCGCGCAGGCGACCACGGCGAAGCACAGCACCGCGGCGGTCCGTGCCACCGGATTCGGTGTGCCGTCGCTGCCGCGACCGGTGTCGAGTGCGCGGACTCCCAGGGCGAACAGGGAGGGCAGGCCGGCGCCCAGCAGCAGGCCCACGAGAACGACCTGCCACAGGGAGTCGAGGGTGTGCGTCAACAGGTTCACGAGCGTCCTTCCCCGCCGACCGTTTCGGAGGTACCCGGTGCCGGGGCGAGCTTGTCGTCCCAGTCGGCGGTGACGTTGGAGGCGTCGACGGGCTGCCGGCGCGAGCGCAGCCACATGAGCAGGGCCAGGGCGCACAGGATCGCGAACACGACGAGCACGCCGGACATGCCGCCGATGAGGTGGGCGAGCGCCCAGCAGATCGCTCCGACGACCGCGGCGCACGGCAGGGTGATGACCCACGCGACGACCATCCGACGTGCCACCGACCAGCGCACCTCGGCGCCCTTGGTGCCCAGTCCCGTGCCGAGGATCGATCCCGTGGCGACGTGCGTGGTCGACAGCGGCAGACCGAAATGGCTCGAGGTGAGGATGATGGCGGCCGACGACGACTCGGCGGCCAGGCCCTGCGGCGGGGCGATCTCGACGAGGCCCTTGCCCAGCGTGCGGATGATGCGCCAGCCACCGAGATAGGTGCCGAGGGCGATCGCGACGGCACAGGCGACCTTCACCCAGAACGGCATTTCGGTGTCGGCGGTGATGGTGCCGTGGGCGACGAGGGCCAGGAAGATCACGCCCATGGTCTTCTGTGCGTCGTTGGTGCCGTGGGCGAGCGACATCAGGGATGCGGTGCCGATCTGGCCCATCCGGAAGCCGCGATCGCGGTGCTCGGTGGAGACGGACCGGGTCAGGCGGTGCATCGACCAGATGCCCACCGTGGACACCAGCGCCGCGATGACGGGCGCGAGCACGGCGGGAAGCAGGACCTTGCCCAGCACTCCGTCCCACACGACGCCCTGGACGCCGATCGACGCGAGCGCCGCGCCGACCAGGCCACCGAACAGGGCATGCGACGAACTGGACGGCAGGCCGAACAGCCAGGTTGCGATGTTCCAGAGGATCGCTCCGACCAAGCCGGCGAAGACGATGAGCAACAGATCGGTACCGCCGACGGTGTCGAGGTCGACGACACCCTTCGCGACGGTGGCGGCGACTTCCACGGACAGGAAGGCGCCGACGAGGTTGAGGGTCGCGGACAAAGTGACCGCGGTCTTGGGTTTGAGGGCGCCGGTGGCGATGGATGTCGCCATGGCATTGCCGGTGTCGTGGAAGCCGTTGGTGAAATCGAATGCGAGGGCAGTGACGACCACCACCAGGAGCACGACGAACTCTGCGGTCACGTCTGTCGATTGTGGGGTAGCGGGCAGGTGAATGTACAGCGACGGGGGTGTGAATTCTGCGTCTCGCCGTGACGCCCGACCGGTTCTTTCGGACTCCGACCATGAGCGGAGTGCAGAGCAGACCGCGCGGCTTGTGTGCAAGATCACCGGCGCCGCGCGACTGCCTCCGGCCGTGCCCGGGTATCTCCGTTCGTCAACGGAGGTCGCGCCGCAAGGGATGGTCCTCGGGGATCTGCACCAGGACGATCGGAATCCCGTCGGGATCGGCGATCCACAGCTCGTGCAGTCCCCACGGCTCCTGCTTCGCGCCCCGGACGATGCGCACGCCCTTCAGCGCCAGTTCGGCCTCGGCGTCGTAGACGTCGCGCACCTGGAGCCACAGGGCGCCGTGGAACACCTCGTCGCTGTCGTCGGATCGGCCGTGCGCGGCGATCTCGATGAGCGACTGCCCCGCGAAGAAGACGGTTCCGCCGGGATACTCGCGGGCGATCGCCAGTCCCAGCGTCGAGCCGTAGAACTCGAGGGCGGCCTCGTGGTCGCGCGGACGGAGGATGGTGCGGCTGCTGAGGATCTCCACCGTCACTGCTCCTCGGCCGGGCAGGCCTCGTGATGGCGGCGGCCGTGTGTGCGCCGCGATTCCTTCATCTCGGCTTCGAAAAGGTGACGTCGGCCCTGCACGAGTTCGTCGCGCACCTGCTTCTCGAAAGTGCGGAAGTCCGACCAGTAGCCGTCGTCGAACTCCTCGACGAGCTGGAAGGTCCAGCGACCCTCGGCGATGTTGCGTCCGATGATCTCGGTGCCGAGACGCTCGGCGATCTCGTCGTGCCCGGCCTCGCGGAACAACTCCTCGGCGTCGCCGGTGAGCAGATCGGCGCGACCCATCAGCTGATGGAAGGCATAGAGATGGCCCCGCGCCTGCTCGACGGTCTCGAGAGCCTCGGACAATTTGCCGGTCGCTTTCACAGTGGCGTCGGAGACGCCTTCCGGGCGGGTATGGGCGGTTCGCGGACTCTGGCGATCGGTCATGTCCCACAGTGTGCCCGAGAGCACACGGTTCGACCGTAACTGGACATATGTGTTTGACGAAGCTTCCGGTGGGACATTACTGACGGCAACGGTGCCCATGACAGCGCCGGCCTGCCACAGCGGGTCCGATGCAGCCGTGACCCGCGGCTGCGCGGCACCGCCGACAACGAGTGAGGAGAACTGCCATGGCGACCGACTACGACGCTCCCCGCACCACCGACATCCTGGGCGGCGGTGGCACTGCCCTGGACGAGCTGGACATCAAGCCCATCGCGGCCGCCGACACCGACGAGGGCGAGATCCTCGAGACCCTCGACCTGCCCGGCGCCGACCTCTCGGCACTGTCCGCGGAGGAGCTCTCGGTCCAGGTCCTGCCGAAGCAGTCGGACGAGTTCACCTGCATGGGCTGCTTCCTCGTCCAGCACCACAGCCGTCGCGCGACGGGCGACGGCGAGCAGGCCTACTGCCGCGACTGCGTCTGACCTTCCGTCCGACGACCCTCCTTGCGCGGCGAACCGGGCCTTGCACCTGCT
>NZ_JBLWIU010000011.1:353-19751 GCF_048381395.1 Rhodococcus shunpengi | reverse complement strand
CGCCGCGTCAGGATCAGTAGTAGTGCGGGTAGGGCGACCAGTCGGGCTCGCGCTTCTCGAGGAAGGCGTCGCGACCCTCGATCGCTTCGTCGGTCATGTAGGCCAGACGCGTGGCCTCGCCCGCGAACAACTGCTGACCGACGAGGCCGTCGTCCTGCAGGTTGAAGGCGTACTTGAGCATGCGCTGCGCCTGCGGCGACTTGCCGTTGATCTTCTGCGCCCACTCCAGCGCGACGTTCTCGAGCTCGTCGTGGTCGACGACCTTGTTCACCGCACCCATGTGGTGCATCTCCTCGGCCGTGTAGGTGTCGCCGAGGAAGAAGATCTCCCGCGCGAACTTCTGGCCGACCATCTTGGCCAGGTAGGCGCTGCCGTAGCCGCCGTCGAAGCTGCCCACGTCGGCGTCGGTCTGCTTGAAGCGGGCGTGCTCGCGGGAGGCGAGCGTCAGGTCGCACGTGACGTGCAGGCTGTGCCCGCCACCGGCGGCCCAGCCGTTGACCAGAGCGATGACGACCTTCGGCATGAACCGGATCAGCCGCTGGACCTCGAGGATGTGCAGCCGGCCGGCGCGGGCCTTGTCGACGGTGTCGGCGGTCTCGCCGCTCGCGTACTGGTAGCCGCTGCGGCCACGGATCCGCTGGTCGCCGCCGGAGCAGAACGCCCATCCGCCGTCCTTCGGGCTCGGACCGTTGCCCGTGAGCAGCACGACGCCGACGTCGGAGGTGGTCCGCGCATGGTCGAGCACGCGGTAGA
This sequence comes from Rhodococcus shunpengi, assembly GCF_048381395.1. Classification (NCBI taxonomy): domain Bacteria; kingdom Bacillati; phylum Actinomycetota; class Actinomycetes; order Mycobacteriales; family Nocardiaceae; genus Rhodococcus; species Rhodococcus shunpengi. Next base: position 18,998 of record NZ_JBLWIU010000011.1, on the reverse strand, counting down.
GCTCGTCGACGGTGTGCGGACGGAAGGCGTTGCGCACCTCGGGACGATCGAACGCGACGCGGACCGTGCCCTGCGTGACGTGTCGGTGATAGGTGATGTCGGTGAGGTTCTCGAACCCGGGTACCGGGCGCCACAATTCTGGATCGAAGGTCACCTCGTCACCATAAAGGGCCGGGCATCGCGGCGACGTGCGCTGCCGCCCGATAACGTGCACAACCATGAGCGAGCAGACCGATCCCCGCGACGACTACGAACACCACGGCGGATTCCCGGTCTACGAACCGGTGAAGGCGGGGCCGAACTACGGTCGCTTCGTCGAGACCTTCCGGCGTCTGCAGGATCTGATGGTCTCCACGAACCCGCCGGACGAGGTCGTCGACCGAGCGATCGAGCAGACCGAGGCACTCGTCGACCTGCTCGCCGAGCACGCCGTGCCCGAGGGCCGCTCGCCCGCCGGATTCAACGTCGACCTGCCCGGACGCGGCAGCGCGCTGCTGCTGCCGTGGACGATCGAGAAGTACGGACCGGACGGTGTCCGTGAGCGCGGCGTCTTCCGTCGCTACCACCTCGGAGGCAACGGGGCCGCGCACGGCGGCACGCTGCCGCTGCTGTTCGACGACCTGTTCGGCATGGTCATCCACGCCAACGGCCGGCCGATCGCCCGCACCGCCTATCTTCACGTCAACTATCGCAGGATCACCCCGATCGAGACCGAACTCGTCGTCGACGGCTGGGTCGAGCGGGTGGACGGACGCAAGGCCTTCTGCAAGGCCGAACTGCGCGATGTCGACGGCAACCTCCTCGCCGACTGCGAGGCACTGATGGTCCAGTTGCTGCCGGGCCAACCGTGATCTCCCTGCCCCTCCCGTCCTCGCTGCCCCTCCCGTCCGCGGACGAATTGCTCGACGGGGCAGTCGTTATCTCGCTGCCCATGCGCGTCCGGTTCCGCGGCATCACCGAACGCGAGGTGCTGTTGCTGCGCGGACCCGCAGGGTGGGGTGAGTTCGGGCCGTTCCCCGAATACGGCGACGACGAGGCGGCGCACTGGTTGCAGTCGGCGATCGAAGCGGCCTGGCAGGGGCATCCGGCCCCGCGCCGCGCCCGGATCGCGGTCAACGCGACCGTGCCCGCCATCGGCCCGGAGCGCGTCCCCGAGGTCCTCGCCCGGTTCCCCGGCGCGCGCACCGCGAAGGTGAAGGTCGCCGAACCGGGCCAGGATCTCGCGCAGGATGTCGCTCGTGTCCGGGCCGTGCGCGAACACGTGCCCAATGTCCGGATCGACGCGAACGGAGGCTGGAGCGTGGCCGAGGCGGTCCGCGCGCTCACGGCACTCACGGCCGACGGTCCGCTCGAATACGCCGAGCAGCCGTGCGCGACCGTCCCCGAACTCGTCGAGGTTCGCCGCCGCCTGCCCGGGGTGCGCATCGCGGCGGACGAGAGCATCCGCCGCGCCGAGGATCCCCTGCGGGTCGTGCGGGCCGGGGGAGCGGACGTCGCCGTCGTGAAGGTCGCACCGCTCGGCGGGGTCCGACGCCTCGTCGCGCTCGCCGACGAACTCGCCGGGCACGGCGTCGAGGTGGTCGTCTCGAGCGCTCTCGACTCCGCGGTGGGGATCGCCACCGGTCTCGCGGCGGCCGCGGCCCTACCCGACCTCCCGTACGCCTGCGGCCTGGGCACGGGCGGCTTCTTCGAGGCCGACGTCGCGCCGGCTCTGCACATGTCCGACGGAGCGCTCGATGTCGTTGCGGTCGAGCCCGAACCCGGGCGGCTCGATGCGCTGCGGGCCGAACCCGACCGAGTCGAGTGGTGGTGCGAGCGGGTGCGTCGGTGCCGTACGGTGCTGGCCGGACGCGGACTGTGATGAGGCGGAATCGTCGTATATCGTTCCCCGCGTCCCAACGGTCACAAGTGTCACATCTACGGAGGCAGTGAAAGTGGTTGCAGCTCTGGGCGATGCCCTCCTCGGCGCCGACAAGTTCCCGGCGGTCAAGGCAGACGTCGAAGCCCTGATCGATGCTGAGGTGTCGGACAAGAAGGGTGCGTCCGGTCTCGCCCTCAAGGGTGGCTACGCAGCAGTGAAGAAGGTCGGCCCGGGCATCGTGCCGGGTGCCGTCGAAGGTCTGCTGCCCGAATTCGTCGAGAAGCTCCAGCCGTTCTGGGTGGAGTACGCAGGCAACGGTTCGTTCGCGGACTTCCTGGTCGCCCGCGGCGAGGTCGTCGCCGACGCTCTCCTCGGCGTGACCGACGAGCGCATCGCCGGCACGTCGAAGTCCGGCGTCAAGAAGGTCTACGACTCGCTGCGCCCCTCGGCCAAGAAGCACGTCGTCGAGGCCCTGCCGCGCCTGGGTGATCTCATCCAGAAGCACGCCGGCTGAGCCGACACCAGCGACATCCGGACGTCGCGGTCCCGAACCGGTTCGCCGGTCGGTACCGCGACGTTCGTCGTTCCGGGGAAGTTCGGGCCGTCAGTAGACGGGCTCGCCGTACTTCCAGTAGCCGATGAAGGTCACCGCCGACCGGTCCCAGCCGCACTCGCGCACGAGATGACGGCGCACACCGGTCGCGAGCGACGACTCGCCCGCGACGAACGCGTGGGCGGAATCCGACGACGGGGTCGACTCCCGCACCTCGTCGGCGACGAGACTGCCCGGAACCGCCTCGCCATCCGTCCTGATCACCGGATGCACCCGTACGTTCTCGCCCGTCCGCAGGGCCTGGGCGGTGAGGTCGTCGGGGTGCGGAACCTCGACGAAGACCTCCACGGCCGCGAGCGGGTCGAGAGCAAGAATCGAGTCGAGAATGCCCGCCACGGCGGGCACCGCGCTCTCGTCGCCGACGAGCAGCCACGACCGTGCCTCGTCGAGAGGCAGGTTGCTGATGCCCTCGTCGAGGATGCCGATCTCGTCACCGGGCTGCGCCCGCTCCGCCCACGCCGAGGCCGGGCCCAGATCACCGTGCGACGCGAAATCGATCTCGATCTCGGAGGTCGGGCCGAACAGCGCGGTGCCCGCAGGTCGCACGCGGCGGAACGTGTAGTTCCGCAGCACCGGACGCCGATCCTCGGGTAGCTCCTGGTATTCGGGCCACCAACGGTCGTCGGTCGCACCGGGGAGGGTCAGTTCCCGCTGCTCCGGGGTGGGGAAGAACATGCGGAACCAGTGGTCGAAGCCCATCGGTGCGATCGAGTCGACGTCGTCGCCGCCCACGGTGATGCGCACGAAGGTCGGGCTGATCCGTTCGGCGGCGAGTACCTGCGCGCGCACCATCCGCCGCGACTCGGGCTTGAGATAGGGATTGCGCCGTGCGGTTCCGGTGCTCTTCGCCATACGGCCCTCCGAGGTTGCTCGGATGCCACCACTGACGACGTGCAGCATCCCGACGATCGTTCAGCGGAGCCTAACCTGTGTCCTCACCCAGGAGTGCCGGGCCGGTGCAGTCTCCGCACCGCGGGCGTCAGTCCCCATTCCGTCCGTCCCAACCGGCTCACCGCGCCGAGCGCCGCGAAGTCGGGGGCACCGTCCTCCGCCAGCACCTCCGAATCGACGGTCACGGCGAGGACGTCGCCCATCACGACGAACGAGTCGCCGATCTCGATCACACGGTGCAACCGGCACTCGATCGAGGCGGGTGCCTCCGCGACCCGCGGGGGCCGCACCCGCTCGCTCGGCTCGGCGTGCAGACCCACCTCGGTGAACTCGTCGATGTCATGCGGGAACGCCGCCGACGAGGCGTTGACCTTCTCCATCAACGACACGGTCGCGATGTTGATCACGAACTCGCCCGTCTGCTCGATGTTCCGCAGACTGTCCTTCCGGCCCACGGACGTGAACTGCACGACCGGCGGGGCCGTACTCGCCACCGTGAAGAAGCTGTACGGAGCGAGATTGAACACACCGTCCTCGGCCTCGGTGGACACCCACGCGATCGGTCTCGGCACGATTGTCGCGGTGAGAAGGCGGTAGAAGCGGCCGGGACTCGACTCGTCGGGATCGAAGACTGTGCGCACGGCCTCCATTCTGACCGCACCTCTACCCGGCCACATTTCCGGCGCAATTACCCTGGACTCCGTGAATCCGTCCACTGCCCAGGCCACTGCTGTCGTCGACGAACTCGCCCGGGGCGGTGTTCGGGACGTCGTGCTGTGCCCGGGCTCGCGCAACGCGCCGCTCGCCTTCGCGCTCCAGGCCGCCGACAGCGCAGGACGTCTGCGCCTGCACATGCGTATCGACGAGCGCACCGCCGGATTCCTCGCGATCGGCCTGGCCCTCGCCTCGGGGCGTCCCGTCCCGGTCGTCATGACCTCCGGTACCGCCGTGGCCAACCTCGCGCCGGCCGTGCTCGAGGCGAACTATGCTCGCGTCCCGTTGGTCGTGCTCAGCGCCAATCGCCCCTACGAACTGCTCGGATCCGGTGCGAACCAGACCGTCGAACAACTCGGGTTGTTCGGCAGCCAGGTGCGCGCCACCATCAGCCTCGGCCTCGCCGAAGGCATCGAACAGAACAGCCAGTGGCGTTCGGCGGTCTCCCGGGTTCTCGCCGCCGCCCGCGGAACCCGATCGGGCAACGCAGGCCCGGTCCACTTCGACATCCCGCTGCGCGAACCGCTCGTGCCCGAGCTCGACGCGAAGGGCCCGGTGCCCGAGGGCCGTCCCGACGGCAAGGCCTGGACCACCACGGTGCACGCCACCCTCGACGTCCCGCTCGAGATCGACCTGACCCCCGACACGATCGTCGTCTCCGGTCACGGTTCCGCCCACCGCCCCGAGCTGTCCGGGCTGCCGACCGTCGCCGAACCCACCGCACCGTTGCACGGCATCCCGGTGCATCCGATGGCGCTGCCGCACCTGAAGCCGCGCCAGGCGATCATCACCGGACGACCCACCCTGCACCGCCCGGTGTCGAACCTGCTCGCCGACCCCGCCGTCACCGTGTACGCGCTGACCACCGGCCCGCGCTGGCCCGACGTCTCGGGCAACGTCATCGCGACCGGCACCCGCGCCATGGTGTCGGGAACACCCGACGAGGCGTGGCTCGAACGATGCCGCCAGCTGTCGGCGCACACCGACAAGGCCGTGCGCGCCCAGCTCGACGGGCACCCGAAGGCCACCGGACTGCACGTCGCCGCGGTGGTCACGGATTCGCTGAAGCCCGGCGACCAGCTGCTGCTCGGGGCGTCGAACCCGGTGCGCGACGCGGCGCTCGTGAGCTACCCGAAGCCCGACGTGAAGGTGCTGTCCAACCGCGGTGTCGCCGGGATCGACGGTACGGTCTCCACCGCCGTCGGTGCCGCACTCGCCTACGAGCAGGGACGGACCGTCGCGCTGCTCGGCGACCTGACCTTCCTGCACGACGCATCGGGCCTGCTCATCGGGCCGTCGGAGCCGCGGCCGCAGAACCTCACCATCGTCGTCGCGAACGACGACGGCGGCGGAATCTTCGAACTGCTCGAACAGGGCGACCCGCAGTACGCAGGTGTCTTCGAGCGTGTTTTCGGCACCCCGCACGGCATGGACCTCGCGGCACTGTGCGCGGCCTACCGCGTTCCGCACGAGCGGGTGGATCTGCAGGGACTCGCGCTCGTCCTTGCGGACGACGCTGCGCCGCCCGCGGGCATCCGTGTGGTCGAGGTCACCACGGATCGGGCCGGGCTGCGCGAACTGCACGCGGCGGTGCGAGCGCAGCTGTGAGCGGACCCGAGCGCGCGCGGCGCGCGGTTGTCATCGTCGCGGCGGCGATCTCCGCCCTCGCGGTGATCCTGTTCCTCGGCGCCCTCCGCAACGACCTCACCATCCGCTCCGACACGGGCACGGCCGTCGCCGAGGTGCTCTCGGCCGGCTCCCTGCGGTCCGCCGTGAGTTTCGTCACTCCCGATGGTGTGACGCACAATCCCGAGCTCGGTGTTCTGTATCCGACGGGGTTGACCGCCGGGCAGCGGATCGCCGTGGAGTACGCCCGGAGTGATCCCGATCTCGTTCGTGTGACCGGTCGCGACGCCCGCGTCGCCCTGATCCCCACCGGGTCGGTGATCGTCGTCACATGGCTGATCGCCACGCCGGTGCTGATGTGGCTGCGGCGGAGGGCGACCGCCGCACCCGCTGTCGCTCCCGACGTGAAGGATCGACAGCTGCAGATGTGACGAACGAAACGTTCGTCGCGACTTCGTCCCTCGGTCACCGGGCTCGCACCTGCTCGACTCGCAGGCTCGCCACGCTGTCGGCGTGCGAGTAGCCATCGTCGCGGAATCCTTCCTCCCGAACGTCAACGGCGTCACCAACTCGGTGCTCCGCGTCCTCGAGCACCTCGACCGCACCGGACACGACGCGCTGGTCGTCGCACCCGACACGATCGCAGGCCGGCCACCCGCTCCGTCCGACCATCGCGGGACACCCGTCCACCGTGTACCGGCGGTGCGCGTACCGAGGATCAGCTCCCTCCCGGTGGGCGTGCCAGGACCGGAACTCCTTCCGGTGCTGCGCACCTTCGCGCCGGACGTGGTGCACCTCGCGTCCCCGTTCGTGCTCGGTGCCGGCGGTCTCGCCGCCGCGGGACGCCTCGACGTTCCGACGGTCGCGATCTATCAGACGGACGTGGCCGGATTCGCCTCCAGCTACGGGCTCGGCCTCGCGGCGCGTGCGTCCTGGCGGTGGACTCGTCGCCTGCACCGCGGCTGCGATCTCACCCTCGCCCCCTCGACCGCCGCCGTGGACGACCTCGTGGCCCACGGCATCCCGCGCGTGCGGCGCTGGTCGCGGGGCGTCGACACCGACCGCTTCGCGCCGTCCCGGCGGGACGAGGACCTGCGCGCCCGCTGGTCGCCGGACGGCCGCCCGATCGTCGGTTTCGTGGGACGCCTCGCGCCCGAGAAGCACGTCGAGCGGCTCGCGATCCTCGCCCACGACCCGCGGCTGCAGCTCGTCGTCGTCGGCGACGGTCCCGAACGGTCGCGGCTCGAACGACAGTTGCCGTCGGCCGTGTTCACCGGGCAGCTCGGGGGAGAGGAACTGGCCCGCGCCCACGCGAGCCTCGACGTCTTCGTCCATCCCGGTGAACACGAGACCTTCTGCCAGGCCGTGCAGGAAGCCCTGGCGAGCGGGATCCCGGCGATCGTGCCGGACGCGGGCGGACCACGCGATCTCGTCGCCCACTGCCGCAACGGTTACCGCCTGCCGGTGGACCGCTTCGTCGAACTGCTGCCCCGAGCCGTCGATGCTCTGCTCGCTCCCGGGGTCCGGGACGAGTTCGGGGGTGCGGCACGCCGTGGAGTGCTCGGACGCACCTGGCCCGTGCTGTGCGACGAGTTGCTCGCCCATTACCGGCGGGTGCAGGGACTGCCCGCGCACGCGCTCCGCCGCGCCGCGTGAGCGCCGGCGTCCACTAGGGGAGCGGGTAACGTTTCGGCCGTGGCAACAACTCACGGATCGCGCGCGTCGCTCGACAAGGACCCGCGTGAGGTCGCGTCCATGTTCGACGGGGTCGCTGCACGCTACGACCTGACCAACACCGTCCTGTCGTTCGGGCAGGACCGCGGGTGGCGTCGCGCGACCCGTGCGGCTCTCGACCTGAAGCCGGGCGAGCGGGTGCTCGACCTGGCCGCCGGCACCGGGGTCTCCACCGTCGAACTCGGGCGGTCCGGCGCGTGGGTCGTCGCCACCGATTTCTCCAAGGGCATGTTGCACGCCGGTGAGTTCCGCAACGTCCCGATGGTCGCGGGCGACGCGATGAAACTGCCGTTCGCCGACGCGGTCTTCGACGCCGCGACCATCTCCTTCGGCCTGCGCAACGTCGCCGACCCGGACGAGGGACTGCGCGAGATCGCCCGGGTGGTCAAGCCGGGTGGACGCCTCGTGGTGTGCGAATTCTCCACGCCGGTGCGGGAACCGCTGCGCACCGTCTACATGGAGTACCTGATGCGGACGTTGCCGCGGGTCGCGCGGGCGGTCAGCAGCAATCCCGACGCCTACGTCTACCTTGCCGAATCGATCCGGGCCTGGCCCGATCAGGAACAGCTCGCCCGGCGCATCGAGGCCGCGGGCTGGAGCGACGTGAAGTGGCGCAATCTCACCGGGGGAATCACCGCCCTGCACCGCGCGGTACGGAAGTAGCCGCGCGTATCGGTACCGCGCGGTACGCAAGTAACCGCAGTAGTCGCGCGGCACTCAGGCGAAGAGCGGTTGCCGATCCCAGCGCATCGAGAGATGACCGCTCGTCCGCCACACCCGGGCCACGAGGTCGGCGTCCTCGTCGGTGACGAGATTGCCCATCACCCGCACCGCGACCGACATCATCGTCCGCGACCGCATCGCGATCGGGCCGGTCGCCGGCAGGAACTTCGGGATCGTGAGCAGGCTCGCGAGGCGACGCGCGGTGGAGAACGCGCGGCCGTAGTGGGAGCGCAGCGTCGTCGGCCACAGGTCGGTGAGGTCGTCGGAGTCGAGCAGCCCGGCGATCAGCCGACCACCTTCGAGTCCGTAGTCGATGCCCTCGCCGTTGAGCGGATTGACGCACGCCGCGGCGTCGCCGATCAGCGCCCAGTTCCTGCCCGCGACCCCCGACACGGCTCCGCCCATGGGCAGCAGCGCCGACGCCACGCGCGTCACCTCGCCGAGCTCCCATTCGGTGCGGCGTTGCCGCGCGTAGAGGTCGATGAGCGGTCGCAGCGATCCGCTCGCGGGTCGCGAGGCGGTCGCGAGGGTTCCCACTCCCAGGTTCACCTCGCCGGTGCCGAGCGGGAACACCCAGCCGTAGCCCGGCTGGACGGCGCCCGCGTCGTCGCGCAGTTCGAGGTGCGAGGTGATCCACGGATCGTCGCTGCGCGGGGAGGTGGCGTAGGCCCGCGCGGCCACGCCGTAGGTGGTGTCGCGGTGCCACCGACGACCGAGCACCTTACCGAGGGGAGAGCGCACCCCGTCCGCGACGATCAGCATGCGGCAGCGAACGGTCCGCGGTCCGTCGGCGGTGCGGAAGATCACGGCCGAGACCCGGTCGCCCTCGCGTTCGACGTCGACGGCCTTCGTTCCGTCCACGGCGCGGGCACCCGAGTCGAGCGCGACCTGCCGGATCCGGGCGTCGAGTTCGGTGCGCGGCACGGCGCTGCCCACGACCGGGAACGACGAGTCGGGCCAGGGGAGTTCGAAGCGGCCACCGAAGCCCTCGAGACGCAGACCGCGGTTGACGGTGCGGGTGCGCAGCCAGTCGCCGAGGCCGAGTTCGTCGAGTTCGGCGACGGCGCGTGGGGTCAGTCCGTCACCGCAGGTCTTGTCGCGAGGGAAGGTCGCGGCATCGACGAGCAACACCTCACGGCCGGCGCGGGCAGCCCACGCTGCGGCGGCGGAACCGGCTGGACCGGCACCGACGACGAGAACATCGGTACTGTCGGGAACGCAGGACTGGGATTGCCGCGGATCTCGCGCGGAGTGTTCGGCCACCACCGCTCCATCTTCTCAGGCCGCGATCGGCCGCCTCGACGAGGTGGATCGGCGAACGAACGGCTAGGTTCACTACGGTGAAGTCGAGGCGACAGAACAGGATGGGTACGTCATCGTGAGCACTGAGGGGGCGGCTCGGACCGCCGGTTCGGCCGATGCGGCGCCGAGCACCGTCGTGGCCGGTGTGGAACTCGGCGATCCGGTCCTCGCCGCGACAGTCGGGGACGGCCTCGCGAGCGTCGAGAAACTCCTGGTCGAGGAACTGTCCGACGGTGAGGACTTCCTGACGGAGGCCGCGCTGCACCTGGCGAAGGCGGGTGGCAAGCGATTCCGGCCGCTGTTCACGATCCTCACCGCGCAGCTCGGGCCGAAACCCACCGATCCCGCCGTGGTGACGGCGGCGACCGTCGTCGAGCTCGTGCACCTCGCGACGCTCTACCACGACGACGTGATGGACGAGGCGACGATGCGTCGCGGTGCCCCGAGCGCCAACGTGCGCTGGGGCAACAGCGTCGCGATCCTCGCCGGCGACTATCTGTTCGCGCACGCCTCACGGCTGGTGTCGACCCTGGGTCCGTCGGCCGTGCAGATCATCGCGGAGACGTTCGCCGAGTTGGTCACCGGTCAGATGCGCGAGACCATCGGTGCGCGCACCAACGACGACCCGGTCGAGCACTACCTGCGGGTGATCTGGGAGAAGACCGGTTCGCTGATCGCCGCCAGCGGTCGCTTCGGCGGAACGTTCTCGGGTGCCGATGCCGAGCACGTCGAGCGTCTCGAACGGCTCGGCGACGCCGTCGGCACCGCCTTCCAGATCGTCGACGACATCATCGACATCGCGTCCGACACCACGGAGTCGGGCAAGACCCCCGGAACCGATCTCCGCGAGGGTGTGTACACCCTGCCGGTGCTCTACGCGCTGCGGGAGACCGGACCGGAAGCAGATCGCCTGCGCGAACTGCTCGTCGGTCCCATCGAGGACGAAGCACACGTCGCCGAGGCGCTCGAACTGCTCGTCCGCTCGCCGGGGATGGATGCGGCGAAGGCGACCCTCGCGACCTACGCCGCCCGCGCCCACGCCGAACTCGACGCCCTGCCGCAGGGCCCGGCGAACGAGGCGCTGCGTCGCCTCGTGGATTTCACCGTCGCCCGCGTCGGCTGACGGACCGTCGTGTCGTCCCGCCCCGATCGGGGCGGGAACCTCGCCGTGCGCTCGTTCGTTGGACGAACGAGTGGGGAATCGTGGTGCGGAAGGGGTGCGACGTGCACGGATACTCGAACCGTCTCAAGACGGCCGGTCTGTTGATCGGAATGTCCGCGCTGATCGTGTTCGTCGGAGCGTTGTTCGGCAATTCGACGATCCTGCTGATATCGATCGTGCTCGCGGTCGGCATGAACGGTTACGCGTACTTCAACAGCGACAAGCTCGCCCTCCGAGCGATGCACGCCCAGCCGGTCACGGAGGTGCAGGCACCGGCGATGTACCGGATCGTGCGCGAACTCGCGACCGCGGCGCATCAGCCCATGCCGCGGCTCTACATCAGCCCCACCAACGCCCCCAACGCCTTCGCCACGGGACGTAACCCGCGCAACGCCGCCGTGTGCTGCACGACGGGCATCCTGGAGATCCTGAACGAACGGGAACTGCGCGCGGTGCTCGGCCACGAACTCGCGCACGTCTACAACCGCGACATCCTCATCTCGTCGGTCGCCGGCGCGATGGCCGCCGTCATCTCGGGTCTGGCGAACTTCGCGTTCTTCGCGTCGGCCTTCGGCAACCGGGAGGGTGGCGCGAATCCACTGGCGCTGCTGCTGGTTTCCCTGCTCGGCCCCATCGCGGCATCGGTCGTCAAGCTCGCCGTGTCGAGGTCGCGGGAGTACCAGGCCGACCAGTCCGGTGCCGAGCTCACCGGCGATCCGCTGGCCCTCGCGTCGGCGCTGCGCAAGCTCGCTCTCGGCACGCAGGCCGCGCCGCTGCCGCCCGAACCGAAGCTCGCGGCCCAGTCGCACCTGATGATCGCCAACCCGTTCCGGGCGGGCGACAAGATGAGCCGGTTGTTCTCGACGCATCCGCCGATGGCCGACCGCATCGAACGACTCGAGCGCATGGCCGGGATCCGCTGACGGACGGCACCCCACAGACGACACCTCAGACGACTCCGCCCACGACGAAGGTCGCGGGCGGAGTCGTAGGGAGGGCTTCGTCGGCCGCGGCCGACGAACTAGCGGTAGTTGACGAACTGCAGGGCGATGTCGAGGTCGGCGTTCTTGAGCAGCGAGATGACGGCCTGCAGGTCGTCGCGCTTCTTGCTGCTCACGCGCAGCTCCTCGCCCTGGATCTGCGCCTTGACGCCCTTCGGGCCCTCGTCACGGATGAGCTTGGAGATCTTCTTGGCATTCTCCTGGCTGATGCCCTGCACCAGCGTGCCGGTGATCTTGTAGACCTTGCCGGACTGGGTCGGCTCACCGGCGTCGAAGGACTTGAGCGACAGGTCGCGGCGGATCAGCTTCTCCTTGAAGACCTCCAGCGCGGCGAGCGCGCGGTCCTCGGTCTCGGCCGAGATCGTGATGGCTTCGTCGCCCGACCACTCGATGTGCGCCCCGGTGTTCCGGAAATCGAAGCGGTTGGCGATCTCCTTCGCCGCCTGGTTCAGCGCGTTGTCCACTTCCTGGCGGTCGACCTTGCTCACCACATCGAACGACGAATCAGCCACGTCTCACTCCACTTCCGGGTTGGTCTGTAAGGGTTCTGTCCACCCGACGCTATCGGGTCGCGCGGGGCTGTGACCACTCGGTTTGCGTTTCGGGGGGGTATGCGTTGTATTCTTCCAAACGCATCGAGGACGCGGTCCCGATCGCACCCGGCAGGTTGCCCGAGCGGCCAATGGGAGCGGACTGTAAATCCGTCGGCTTACGCCTACGTAGGTTCGAATCCTACACCTGCCACCGGAACGGCCCCGGTTCTTCGGAACCGGGGCCGTTCTGCATTCCGGGGCCCTTACGGTGCGGGCTCCGGAGTGTGGGTCCTGCTCTCCCCGAGGTTCCGGGCGGCTCGGCACGCCGTGCCGTTCCGCCTCGCGCCCGGTGCCCGCCGCCGGCCCGCCGCGCGCGTACGTGTGGGCACGGGTGCGTGCCGATGCGCAAAGCTCGGAGGGGAGCGGCGTTTATGGGCCTCTACCAGCGGATTTTGCACCAGGACCGAGTGTGTGTAATCTTTTGGAGGCCGCAGCGAGCAGAGATGCTCCGGAGGCCACGCCCCCTTAGCTCAGTCGGCAGAGCGTTTCCATGGTAAGGAAAAGGTCGACGGTTCGATTCCGTCAGGGGGCTCGCTGGATTGAGGTGCCGCCTTCGTAGCGACACTCGGCACCGAGGCGGTGTAGCTCAGTTGGTAGAGCAAACGACTCATAATCGTTGCGTCGCCGGTTCAAGTCCGGTCACCGCTACCAAAAGTTCATTGATCCACCCTGATCGATACTGATCGGATTGACGCGAAAGAAGGCATCCCGTGGCCTCCTCTACTGACGTTCGGCCGAAGATCACCTTGGCCTGCGAGGTGTGCAAGCACCGCAACTACATCACGAAGAAGAACCGTCGCAACGACCCCGACCGGCTCGAACTGAAGAAGTTCTGCCCGAACTGCGGTACGCACCAGTCGCACCGCGAGTCCAAGTAGCCGGTCGGAACGACGTCGACGCGTAAGGTCTCCGCAATACCGACCGTGCCAGTTGGCGTCGTCGGAATTGCGGAGGTTTTGCGTATGACGAACGTACTCGAGAACCAGGAATCGGTGGACGCGACCGAACAGGCCGGGATCCCGTTCGATGCCGCCGCGCACGCCAAGTCCATGGTCGGTCACCACTACCGGGTGGACGACTACTACGAGGTCGGTCGCGAGAAGATCCGCGAGTACGCCCGTGCCGTGCGCGATTCGCATCCGGCCCATCACGACGACGACGCAGCCCGCGGGCTGGGATACGACGGAGTGATCGCGCCGTTGACCTTCGTCTCGATCGTCGGCATGATCGCGCAGCGCAAGCTGTTCGAAGAGGTCGTCACCGGTTACGACCTGAGCCAGATCATGCAGACCGACCAGCGGATGGTCTACCACCGCCCGATCCAGGCCGGCGACAGGCTGTTCTGCGACGTCTACCTCGACGACTTCCGCCAGGCGGCCGGCAGCGACATCATCACCACCAAGAACGTGATCACGGATCAGTACGACAATCTCGTGCTCACCTCGTGGACGACGCTCGTCGCCCGTTCCGGTGGCGAGGTCGACGACAACATCGCGCACGCGGTCAAGGATGTGGTGATGCACAGTGACACCGGTGATGCACAGTGACACTCCGTAGTTTCGCGGATGTCGCGGTAGGGGACGAGCTTCCGTCGAAGGTCGTCACGCTCACGCGCGGAAATCTGGTCAACTATGCAGGTGTGTCGGGTGATCCCAACCCGATCCACTGGAGCGACAAGGTGGCCGAACTGGCCGGCTTGCGCGACGTCGTCGGGCACGGCATGCTCTCGATGGGCATCGCGGCCGGCTTCGTCACGGAGTGGCTGGGAGACCCCGGCGCGGTGACCGAATACAACGTTCGGTTCACCAGTCCGGTATATGTGGAGGCCGACAAGGCCGCCGAGATCGAGTTCACCGGCAAGATCAAGTCGGTGGACGCGGAGAGCAAGACAGCAGTGGTCGCTATCGTGGCGAAGTCCGACGGTCGTAAGATCTTCGGTCGCGCCACGGCAACGGTCCGTTTGGCCTGACGGCCGAGCGGATTGGGTTTGTCCCGGGGCAATGCAGTACACTTAGGCTTCTGGGATCGCATAGCAGCGCGCTGCTCTACGAAGGCCGTAACGGCCCGACGGGGTAGCGCGCGTGTCATGTGGTCGCAGATGGGTCGGTTCCGGACACTCGCTTCGTACGAGTGTGGATGTCCGACCAGAGGGGCGTAGCTCAATTGGCAGAGCAGCGGTCTCCAAAACCGCAGGTTGCAGGTTCAAGTCCTGTCGCCCCTGCCCCCGGACTGCCAGCGACCGAGAGGAACGATGTGAGCGAGGAGCGCGGTCAGCGCCACAGCGGCACCGCAGGGAACATCCCCGGCGACGCTGGAACGGCTACCGGCGCGACCCCCGACGGTTCCTCCGCGGCTGCTCGGCCGACCGGCAAGCGGGCCACCCGTCGTGGTGCAGCCGATTCCTCGGCATCCACGACGAGCGCGGTGTCCATGAAGAAGACGTCGCGTTCGGCCACGGCCGTGAGCGATCGTCCCGCCGCGAAGTCCGAGAACATCTTCAAGCGACTCGTGCGCTTCTTCCGTGAGGTCGTCGCCGAGCTCCGCAAGGTGATCTGGCCCAACCGCAAGCAGTTGACCACCTACACACTCGTGGTCCTTGCGTTCGTGACCGTCATGACGGCGTTCATCTTCGGATTGGATCTGGCGTTCGTACAGGGCGTCAGCTGGTTGTTCGGTTAGCGCCTGTCCGCGCGAGACGAAAAATGTGATCGACGAGAGGAAAGTGCCCGGTGAGCACCCCCGAGAACGACTCGTACGAGGCTTCGGCCGAGGAGCACGTTTCGGACGAGGCCTTGGTTGACGACGTGACGGCCGAGTCGGCGGATGCGGACACCGAGGTCTCCGAGTCCGACGCTGCTGTCGAGTCCGGCACCGATGCCGAGACCGAGGTCGAGGTCTCCGACGCAGCGGAGGGCACCGACGCCGCCGCCGAAGAGGACGAGGTCGACCCGGCCGAGGCCCTCGAGAAGCAGCTGCGGCGCGAGCCCGGCGACTGGTACGTCGTGCACTCCTACGCCGGCTACGAGAACAAGGTCAAGACCAACCTCGAGACTCGCGTCCAGAACCTCGACCTCGCCGATTACATCTTCCAGGTCGAGGTGCCGACCGAAGAGGTCACCGAGATCAAGAACGGTCAGCGCAAGCAGGTCAACCGCAAGGTCCTGCCCGGCTACATCCTCGTCCGGATGGAACTCAACGACGAGTCGTGGGGCGCCGTCCGGAACACGCCCGGCGTGACCGGCTTCGTCGGAGCCACGTCGCGTCCGTCGCCGCTGACGATCAAGGAGGTCGTGAAGTTCCTCCTCCCGCAGCAGGCGAAGAAGAAGCCGGCGGTCGGTGCTCCGACCGCAGGCGAGCAGGCTCCCGCCGCCGCTGCGAAGCCCGCCATCGAGGTGGACTTCGAGGTCGGCGAGTCCGTCACCGTGATGGACGGCCCGTTCGCGACGCTGCCCGCCTCCATCAGCGAGGTCAACGCCGAGCAGCAGAAGCTCAAGGTCCTGGTGTCGATCTTCGGCCGTGAGACTCCCGTGGAGTTGTCGTTCAACCAGGTGTCGAAGATCTGACGATCCCCAGGATCCGACGGCGCCGGCATCCGGCGCGCACAAGCTTGCAGTAGCAGTACGCAAGAACCACACCGAGCAAGAAACTAGGAATAGAGATGCCCCCCAAGAAGAAGAAGATCGCCGGGCTCATCAAGCTCCAGATCCAGGCCGGCCAGGCCAACCCGGCTCCGCCGGTCGGCCCCGCGCTGGGTCAGCACGGCGTCAACATCATGGAGTTCTGCAAGGCGTACAACGCGGCGACCGAGTCGCAGCGTGGCAACGTCGTGCCGGTCGAGATCACGGTCTACGAGGACCGCTCGTTCGACTTCAAGCTGAAGACCCCGCCGGCCGCGAAGCTCCTGCTCAAGGCCGCAGGCGTGCAGAAGGGCTCCGGCGAGCCGCACAAGACCAAGGTCGCCAAGGTGACCATGGATCAGGTGCGCGAGATCGCCAAGACCAAGCAGGAAGACCTGAACGCCAACGACATCGAGGCTGCCGCGAAGATCATCGCCGGCACCGCTCGGTCGATGGGCATCACGGTCGAGGGCTGAGCCCCTCGCTGTTCCGGGGCTCCGTCCCCGGGCCTGCAGTAGCACTCGTGGGAGGGCCGGCCAGGCCCGCTACCACGCCCGAACCATTCACCTGCCGGTGAGAAGTTAGGAAAGAACATGGCAAAGCGCAGCAAGGCATACCTCGCCGCGGCCGAGAAGATCGACTCGGACAACCTGTACAGCCCCCTCGCAGCTGCGAAGCTCGCGAAGGAGACCACCTCGAAGAACTACGACGCCACCGTCGAGGTCGCGATGCGACTCGGTGTGGATCCCCGCAAGGCGGACCAGATGGTGCGCGGCACGGTCAACCTGCCGCACGGCACGGGTAAGACCGCTCGCGTCATCGTCTTCGCGGTGGGCGAGAAGGCTGCCGAGGCCGAGGCCGCAGGTGCCGACGTCGTGGGCGCCGAGGATCTGATCGAGCGCATCCAGGGCGGCTGGCTGGACTTCGACGCCGCGATCGCGACCCCCGACCAGATGGCGAAGGTCGGTCGTATCGCCCGCGTCCTCGGTCCCCGTGGTCTGATGCCGAACCCGAAGACGGGCACGGTCACCCCGGACGTCGCGAAGGCCGTCACCGACATCAAGGGTGGCAAGATCAGCTTCCGCGTCGACAAGAACGCCAACCTGCACTTCGTGATCGGCAAGGCCTCGTTCGACGAGACCAAGCTGGTCGAGAACTACGCTGCTGCTCTGGACGAGGTGCTCCGCGCCAAGCCGTCCAGCGCGAAGGGCCGCTACATCAAGAAGGTCACGATCGCTACGACCACCGGCCCGGGCATCCCGGTGGACCCGCAGCGCACCCGCAACCTCCTCGAGACCGCGGAGTAATTCGCACTGCACGCAATGGATTTGCGTCCTGAGGCGGCCGGTACAGCATCGCTGTGCCGGCCGTTTTGCATTTCGCGGACATCGTCCGCTACAGTGGTCGGGTAGTTCGGCGTGCGCCGATCTTCACCCCGATCATGTTCTACCCAAGACCGTTGGTCACCGAATCCGCGTGCGGATCGGTTGAAGGTCCGGAGTTGTCCGGCGGCCCACGCAGGAGGACGAGGTTAGGGGAGATGTGAACCGCGATGTGCCTTCCGGGTGCATTCGAGTTCCTCCTCCTTGTACGCCCCGTGTGCCCTGCGCCGGGGCGTTCGTCGTTTTCCGGTCCCGGCGGTCGTCCGGTGGGGCGTCCCACTCGGGACACCGGGAAAACGACTGTTACTGAGAGGAGGCGAAGTATGGCAAAGCCCGAGAAGGTTTCCGCAGTTGCGGAGATCACCGAGCAGTTCAAGACCTCCACCGCTGCCGTGATCACGGAATACCGTGGTCTGTCGGTGGGAAGTCTGACCGAGCTGCGTCGCGCTCTCGGAGAGGGTGCCACCTACTCCGTCGCCAAGAACACCCTGGTCAAGCGTGCCGCCGCTGAGGCGGGCGTCGAGGGTCTCGACGACCTGTTCGTCGGTCCGACCGCCATCGCGTTCGTCAAGGGCGAAGCGGTGGACGCTGCGAAGGCTCTGAAGAACTTCGCGAAGGACAACAAGGCTCTCGTCATCAAGGGCGGCTACATGGACGGCGCTGCGCTGTCCGTGGAGCAGGTCAACCAGATCGCGGACCTCGAGTCCCGCGAGGTGCTGTTGGCCAAGCTCGCCGGCGCGATGAAGGGCAACTTGGCAAAGGCCGCAGGCCTGTTCAACGCCCCCGCTTCTCAGGTGGCCCGCCTCGCGGCCGCTCTGCAGGAGAAGAAGGCGGGCGAAGAAGCCGCCTGACGCTGATCCGCATCACTGCGAATCTGCATCACCGCGAAAGATACATCCACGCGTGCTCCGGCACGCACCATCCCATCCGGTCGCGGATCAGCGACATGGGACTTATCAGGAAGGACCGCCACCATGGCGAAGCTCACCACCGAAGAGCTGCTCGACGCGTTCAAGGAACTGACCCTGCTCGAGCTCTCGGAGTTCGTTAAGGCATTCGAGGAGACCTTCGAGGTCACCGCTGCTGCTCCGGTTGCCGTCGCTGCCGCCGGTGCTCCGGCCGCTGCTGCCGAGGCCGAGTCCGAGCAGGACGAGTTCGACGTCATCCTCGAGGGTGCCGGCGAGAAGAAGATCCAGGTCATCAAGGTCGTTCGCGAGATCGTCTCCGGCCTGGGCCTGAAGGAAGCCAAGGACCTCGTCGAGGGTGCTCCGAAGCCGATCCTCGAGAAGGTCGCCAAGGACGCTGCCGACGCTGCCAAGGCCAAGCTCGAAGAGGCCGGCGCCAAGGTCACCGTCAAGTAAGACGGTTTCCGACCTTCCCCGTCGAGCGTTCCGACGCTCTCCGGGACGGTTCCGCAGAAGGGCCG
>NZ_JBLWIU010000011.1:0-319 GCF_048381395.1 Rhodococcus shunpengi | reverse complement strand
CCCTTCTGCATATCGTGGAAAAAGAACTCCGAGCTATATGTCCGGTATATCCGAACTGCATTCCACCCGGTGTTCACGCAGGTCGCACCGTAAGTCGAGATATGTAGAACCCCTGTACGAGATCCTTACTCATGAGTAGGATCGCTAGTCACAGGTACCACTATCCATGCGATAGAGTGGCCCAACCCACACGGGGGCGACGGTATCGGACAGCGGAGGTAATCGTGGGAGTCGAGGTTTCCGTCGAGGGGCTGACCAAGTCCTTCGGCTCGCAACGTATCTGGCAGGACGTGACGTTGACGTTGCCGGCCGGTGAGGT
>NZ_JBLWIU010000010.1:0-18359 GCF_048381395.1 Rhodococcus shunpengi | reverse complement strand
GGCCGGAGAATGCAGGACATCACCATGACGAAGAAGAAGTACTCTGACGAGTTCAAGGCCGACGCCGTGCGACTCTACGAGAGTCGCCCGGAAGTGTCGTACTCGTCGTTGGCCGCGGATCTGGGAGTCGCTCGGGGGTCGTTGAAGACGTGGGTGCACCTGGCGCGTAAGAAGGCCGCGATGGCGCGGTCTGCGCCCGACAAGAGCGTGGGTGCCTCGGAGACACCCGAGGAGCAGTGTGTGCGGATGCAGGCCGAGATCGAGCAGATTCGGGCCCGCAACCAGGCTCTGGTCGCGGAGAACGACAAGCTCAGCGAGGAACGAGACATCCTGCGTAAGGCCACGAAATATTTCGCGGCAGAGACGAACTGGTGATCCGCTTCCGGTTCGTTGACGACCACCGGGACACCCATGAGGTGAAGTGGATGTGCACGGTGCTCGGCATCCACCGGTCGAGCTACTACACGTGGCGAGCCGGAAAGGCGGCTCGGCTTGCCCGCCAGCAGGCCGATGCGGCGCTTGTCGACCGAATACGTGCCCACCACCAGGAATGGGGCCACACCCTCGGTTACCGGCGGATGACCGCCGAACTGGCCGATGATGACGCGGTGCCGGGCACGGTCAATCACAAGCGCGTGGCCAGGTTGATGCGAGTGAACAACATCGTCGGTGTGCACCTGCGTAAACCGAAGAGCACGACGATCAAAGATCCTGGGGCGCAGGTCTTCGAAGACCTGGTCAACCGTGATTTCACTGCAGACGAGCCTGGACGAGTTTTCGTCGGTGACATTACCTATCTTCCGCACAGCGGCGCCGGTGAGTTCCTCTACTTGGCGACCGTGATCGACGTGTGTTCCAGACGGCTCGTCGGCTGGTCGATCGCAGATCACATGCGTACCGAGGTCGTGGAGAACGCGCTCGACAATGCGGCGGCCCGAGGGTCGCTGGAAGGAGCGATTTTCCACTCCGACCACGGCCGTCAATTCACCTCCTCGGACTACCAGGCGACATGTCGCCGGCACGGGGTGCGGCAATCGATGGGCCGGATCGGGTCGAGTGCCGACAACGCGATGGCCGAGTCCTTCAATGCGTCGTTGAAGCGGGAGACGCTTCAGGGCGCGAAACGCTGGCTCGACGAAGCGCAATGCCGCACCGAGGTTTTCCGCTGGATCACTCGATACAACACACGCCGACGGCACTCATCACTGCGGAACCGATCACCACTTGACTTCGAGGTCGACCATGGGTCTACCCTTGATCGGGCCGCCTGACGTACACACCCAGTGTCCACTATCCAGGGGCCACCCCTGCGTGTCAGGCTGAGTTGAGGCCAGCGGTTCACAGCAACTCCGCCTGCAGGGCGAGATACGGATCAACCCAACGATGACGATGCCCACCCCTACGGCGGTCGAGGACAATGACCGCATGGCCTCCACTCACCCCCGAGCCGACGGACCCCGCCGACGCGTGTTCAGCCCCGCCGACAAGCTCGCCCACCTGGTCGCGTACGAGCAGGCCTGCGCGACGAATGAAGGCGGCGCGTACCTACGCCGTGAAGGCCTCTACTCGTCGCTGATCAGCGAGTGGCGCAAACAACGTGACGCCGGTGTGCTCGACGGCAAACAACCCGGCACAAAAATCGGCAAACTCACCGCCGAGCAGGCCGAGATCGCCCGCCTCAAGCAAGAGCTCGCCCGCGCGAACAAGAGACTGACCACCACCGAGGCCGCCCTGGACATCATGGGAAAAGCTCACGCTCTCTTGGAATCTCTCTCCGAGAGAGCGGATGTCGACGGCAAGCCGAACAAGCGCTGACCGCCGTGTGGTGCGACTTGACCGCGGCCGGGGTGTCGACGAGAACCGCGAGTGCGTTGACCGGTGTGGTGCGTTCGACCGCAGTCCGGCGGCGCACCGCAGCGACCGCACCGACACCGCCGGTGGTGTCGGCGCCGCCGACCCCGCCGGCGAACAAGCTCACCGCCCTCGAACGCCGTCGCATCCTCGAGGTGCTCAACAGCGATCGGTTTGTCGATCGGGCACCGCTCGAGATCTATGCGCAACTGCTCGACGAGGGTATCTACCTGTGTTCGGTGTCCACGATGTATCGCGTGCTGCGTGAGAACGCGCAGGTCAGCGAGCGTCGCCGACTTGCGCGGCATCCGGCGAGGACCTGCCCGGAGCTGGTCGCCACCGCGCCGCGGCAGGTGTACTCGTGGGACATCACCAAACTCGCCGGGCCGGAGAAGGGCCGCTACTTCGATGCGTACGTGATGATCGACATCTACTCGCGGTACATCGTCGGAGTCCATGTTCACGCGCACGAATCGGGTCTGCTGGCGCGGGAGTTGATGGAGCAGATCTTCGACGTACACGGCATTCCGCAGGTCGTGCACGCCGACCGTGGCACGTCGATGACCAGCAAGTCCGTCGCCACGTTGCTGGCTGATCTCGAGGTCACCCGTTCGCATTCGCGGCCGCGGGTGTCGAACGACAATCCGTACTCCGAATCGGTGTTCAAGACCCTCAAGTACGGGCCCGGGTTTCCTGAACGTTTCGGATCCCTTAGTCAGGCAAGGGGGTTCATGATCGAGTTCACCGAATGGTACAACCACGAACATCGCCACACCGGAATCGGGTTGCACACACCCGCCGATGTCCACTTCGGTCTGGCCGCCGGCAAGGCGGCCGAACGCCGAGAGGTACTCGATACTGCTCGTGCCCGGCATCCGCATCGCTTCGGCACCACGGCAGCGCCGAAGATCCTCGACCTGCCCGACACCGTCTACATCAACCGGCCAGGCGATGATCCCGAGGCCACCGTGGAGGACGCCACGATAGCCGCCTGACACCCACTGGACTCAAACC
The DNA here is from genome assembly GCF_048381395.1 of Rhodococcus shunpengi. Taxonomy (NCBI): domain Bacteria; kingdom Bacillati; phylum Actinomycetota; class Actinomycetes; order Mycobacteriales; family Nocardiaceae; genus Rhodococcus; species Rhodococcus shunpengi. The sequence continues at coordinate 15,494 of NZ_JBLWIU010000010.1, read as the reverse complement.
CCTTGACACATTCCGCACGCCCGACATCTGGCCCCGACGGCCGTGGCCCGCCGATACCGTGACCGGCCGTTGGCGTTGTGGCGCCACCTGATCTCCCGGCTGCCGGTGGGCAGGACCGACTTCGACCAGCAGGCCGGCTGGATCACTACCGCGGTGATCGCCGGCGGGGCGCCTGCCGAGCACTGGCACACCGAGATCGCCGCCCTGTTGCAGGCACTGGGCTGGCGCAGCCAGGGCAGGAGTTCTCTGACTCTCGCTGCGGTCGGCAATCCCACCCTCGAGGTGTTCGACATCCTCGCCGGTTCCACCCGCGGCGGCCGGCCCACCGGCCGGCACCCCGCCGTGGCCGCGACCGCCCGCGCCGTGCTCACCCCCTGGCCCCGCAACGACGATACCCCCGGTCCGGTTGTGGGTAGGCGCACCGGACCGGCATGCAGCACGGTGACCACCGGAGGCCACGCATCACCGCAGGTGACAGCCCTCTGCGGCGTGCTCCGGGTGTCCTGCTCGAGGGCGTCGAACAGCACACCCGTCAAGGGGAGGTTCCGGTAGTAACCGCCGAAAACAAACGGATATGGCGCAGCTGCCGGTCAGCGTCGGCGTCCGGCTCCTGGGCCCAGGATCGAGGTCAGCTCGCGCATCGCCTGCGGGGATGGTCTGACGTAGCGGCGCAGGGTCTCGGGCTTTGCGGTGGCGGGACGTGGCAATCCGTTCCAGCAGGCCGGCCCCGGCTTCTCCTGCCGGGACGGGCCGACTCATCGAGGATCACGCATTCCTGACGGGCACGGTCGGGGCCTGTGGTGAGGACACATCGGACCTGGTGTGTTTCGCGGGAAGAGCCTAGCCTCGACATCGAGGGCACCATCCGGAAAAACGTGGCGGCGTACCGAAGGATCAGCCAGACCCCGATGGTTCCGGCCTCGTCGCTCCTGATCCATCAACCGAGGTGTCCGCAGCTGCCGGCGCCGATCCGGTTCCGCGCAGTGGCCGTGCGCCGTAGAGCGCCCTGAACACTCCGAATCCGGAGGTCTGATGCAGTTCCATTGTCACACAATCTATTCGGGTCCTCGTGTGCGTGTGCCCGGATCGTTGTCCGGGTGTCAGCGTGTCGTCACCCTCGATGCGGGTGCCGATTCGAGGGGCGCGGGCGGTCCCCCGGACAGGAGACTGGGGTGAGCGACTGGACCTGTCGAGTGAGCGCTTCGATCAGCCGTCCGTTGTGCTCGGCGCAACTGCTGTTGGTGTTGGCCGACGGAATGAGCACCCTCGAAGTGCAGACCCGGGCCCTCGAGATCGCCCGCGATCATTACGGCCCCGACGCCTGCATCGACGAGGTCTGCCCGGAGGACTGGGCGCAGGTTCGTCCCTGGCCGGATCTGCCGACGAGGACCCGCCGGGCTCCCTGCTGACCTGCTTGGTAGTGCCGCCCGACCTCGCCTGCATCGGCGGCGGTCGTGTCCTGCGCCGAGGTGCCTTTGCTCGGGTAACGGTTCATCGCGCCTGCCGGTGGGTTACGGTTCTGTTCTTTTCCGTTCGCGCGTGGCCGGGTAGGCTGATCGGCACCACCGGCACCCCCTGCGCGGTGGTCGAGACCCCGCCGACGCGGCTTGCGCCCGTCCGGCGGGGTTCTTCGTCGATGTGAACACGCCCCTATCGCCGGTCGCGCAATGATGAGAGGCTGGACGAGGCCGGATCGGATGCGCCCTGCAGGGGGCCGCGCAGCCGTTCCGGCCGCCCCGTTCACCCCGCTCGCACTCCGCGATTTGTGGAACACGCAGCTATGTTTACGATCCGCTGCCGGGGGTACACGGACCTACCCAGGCCGGTCTATCCGGATAGCTCAGCTCGGGAGGCATCGCCAGTTCAACCCAGCAGCTGGCGATGCCGTCTTCGACACCCCGGTGCATCGGGCTGGTCCAAGCGTGACGACGCGCGCTGCCAGGATCGCCCGGCAGAAGGTTCGCTCGTCTCTTCCCGGTGACCGGAGGCGGTGCTGTTCGGTATCGGCGCCCGATCCGCGGGCATCGCGACGGACCCGACGGTTTCACACGTGAGGAGAAACCATGGGTTTCGTGTACTACATCCTTCCCGACGGCCGGGAAGCCGGATACGGAGTCGCGGCCGAATGCGACGAGCCCCGGTGCCACCGGCCGATCGACCGGGGACGGGGGTATCTGTGCAGAGACAATCCCCTCGGGTGCAAGCAGCACGACCAGGCGGGATGCGGCAATTACTTCTGCCTGCTCCACCTGCCCGATCACCGGTGCCCGGTGCCGGGATGCGGTGTGCGCTGCGACGACGAGTTGCCGTGTTCGCTGGTGCGCGGCCACGATCGGCCGCACCGAAGCACTACCGCCCGGCCGGGCGCACGTACACCTCGCCGCTCATCCCCGCACCGCCCGTGAACAGCGAGCACCGCCGGCTTCGTTCCGGTCGGCGCGGGTCTTGCTCGGGCGCGCCGAAGGTCGCGGCCCGCTGATCACCGACCGCCTCACCGCGGTGAGAGTAGGGTCGAGGTGCCGGGGCCCGAAGTGCGAGACCATGCCGGTCTCGTCGGCACCGTCGATATGAGCAGGCCGCCCTGTGGCCCAGTCAGGAGCGTCACGATGACGCTGCACCATGCCCGAGTCCGTTCCGATCGTTCCTTCTCTCGTTATCCCGCCGGGCCACGGCGACTGCGTGGCGACTGTCGGCGCTATCGGCTCCGGCATCCGGCATCCGAACCGGACGCCGGATGCCGGTACCTGCCGCGCTCCGGACCCGACGCGGCAGGTGGACCATGACCAAGCCGACGCGACCTCTGTTCACCAACGGTGACCTGCGGCGTTTCCGGGCCGCCGCCGACGGGGGACAGCCCTTCGACGCCCCGACCCGCACGGTGCGGTTACTTCTGCGCGACCCCGACGAGCATTCCCCCGGCGTCGACGGCGCCTGGTGGCCGCGGGGCGGCAATCTCACCGCCGAACTCCACGACCTGGTCTGCGCACTGACCTCCCGTTTGGGACGGGCCGAACGGATCACCTTCGACTGGAATGCCCTGAGCATCGCGCAACGAGGGATCGATCCCCCGGACGGAATCGACCTCGCCGGACCGGCTCCGGATCAACCACACCACCGGATGCACGTCTTCGGCCGGGGCGGAAGCTGCCTGCGGTTGCTGATCATCGAGCCCATGCTCGACGCCGACCGAGCGTACGAGGACATGCAGGCCAGCGTGACACCCGGCCCCGAACAGGTGTGCGCACCATCGATATTCGCACCTCGACAGGTCCCTGGCGGCACTTCTGTGCTCGAGGCCGCCGGAGGTGTGCACCGTGCATCCGGTCGCCCGGCCCGGGCCGACGAACCAACGGCACCCGAGCAGCAACGCCCCCGAGCGCTCGCCTCCCCGGATGACGCCGACCCCCCGAAGCGAGGACTCGGCCAGTGCAACGAAGGCACCGGATCATGCCCATACCGCCCATCATCGAGGCGGTGCTGCGGACCGACTACCGTCTCCTGCGCGCCCCGCTGGCGGTACTCGAACAGCACCTGCCGCACGATCGTGGACAGAGCCTGGGGGTTCCCCCTTGAGTGTGGACATCCTGAACACTGGATCGTGAGGATCCAGAGGAAGTGATGTCACAGATGGCGATGAAGGCATACTCAGCGGAGTTCAAGGCCGATGCCGTCGCGCTGTACCTGTCCGACCCGAGCCACACCTTCGACGGCATCGGCCAAGATCTGGGTGTCGGCCGGGAGACGCTGCGCAACTGGGTGCGCGCCGAACGCAAACGCAGTGGTGTGTCCGGGACCGCCGACCGAGCCCGGAAGTCGGCGCCTGCTGGCGAGGTATCGTCCGAGTCCGTGCTGGAAGAGGAGAACAGGCAGCTCAAGGCCCAGATTCGGAAGCTCGAGACCGAACGGGAGATCCTGCGCAAGGCCGCGAAGTATTTCGCGGGCGAGACGAACTGGTCAGCCGCTCCCAGTTCGTTGACGAGCACCGCGACACCGCTCCGGTGAAGTGGCTGTGCCAGATCCTCGAGGTCTCCCGCTCCGGGTTCTACCGGTGGCTCGCCGCAGCGTCGGCCCGAGCCGAACGCGCCCGCGCCGACGAGGAGCTGACCGTGCGGATCCGCGAGATCCACGACGACTCCGACGGCACCTACGGGTCCCCGCGGGTGACCGCCGAGCTGCGCGACGCCGGGCTCGACGTCAATCGCAAGCGGGTCGAACGGGTGATGCGTGAGCAGGGGATCGTCGGGGTGTATCTGCGCAAGACTGTCCGCACCACCGTCCCCGAACCGTCCGCGACTTCGGTGCCGGATCTGATCCGGCGGGCTTCACCGCGAGCGCACCGAACACCCGGTACGTCGGCGACATCACTTACCTGCCCATAGGAGACGGGCAATTCCTTTATCTGGCAACGGTGTCGGATCTGCATTCGAAAAGGCTGGCGGGGTGGTCGATCGGTCACCATATACGTACCGGGTTGGTCACCGACGCACTGCGGGCCGCCGCTTCTGTGCGCGGTGGCGCCGGCCTCGGCGGGGCGGTGTTCCACTCCGACAACGGGGCTCAGTACGCCTCGGCGGAGTTCGCCGACGTGTGTCGCGAGTTGGGTGTCACCAGATCGCGTGGCGCGGTTGGAACACCAACATCATCCACAACCCACCCAGTCACCGATGTGTGCCATTCTCGGTCGCTAACTGAACGGTATTTGGGTTAAGGCCCCACCCGTGATCACCAACGCGGTCTCACCGTCGATATCGATCGCGAGGCCGGCGGTCGTCAGTGGACGTGGTGGCTCGGGCCCGAGTTTGTGCTGAGGTGCACGCTGGTTCGGGTGGCTACCGAGGTGTTCTGGGTGGCGTGGGCGAGGTGAGCGCAGACGCGGTCGACCGCCTCGATCAGGGCGGGGAGGTCCTCGATGGTGGCAGCGGTGACGGTCAGTTCGAGGGTGCGGGTGCCCCGGTCGATAACAGCCTTGCCCTTGGCCGAGTGCACGTCGTCGCGCCCGGCGAGGCTGCGGGCGGCAGCGGCGGCGAGGGCGCCCAGGTCCACGCTGATGTTGCCGAGACCGCCTGGTTCGCTCATCTGCAGGGGCTTCGCTTTCGCCCGAGGGGTGTGCGCCAGCAGCCAGCGGACGCCGAGGGCCAGGCAGAGCACCCCGGCTACGGCCACCGCCCAGGGCCACCATGGGGTACCGGTGGCGGTGACCAGGGCGGGCGCGGTGACGTGGGCGGGGATGCGCGGCAGGACGGTGGTGTTCCAGATCAGCGCGCCGATACCGAGCGCGATCAGGAGGAGACCGACGACCAGGGCGGCGAGCCGGTCGACGAACGTAGCCGAGCGGGTCATCTACCGGCCTCCGGTTCGGGTACGCACGGTTATTTTCGGGGTTTGGGCGAGGACAGCGAGCACGTCGCGAACGGCGGTTTCGATGGCGGTTCGGATCGAGGTGTTGCTCGCTTCGGTGACCTCGGCGGTGATAATCATTTTCCGGCGTGTGGCCACCGCGTGGGCGGACAGAACCCCGGGGACGCGTTCGGCTACGTGTGAGGCGGCACGAGCCAGGTCGACCGGGTCGATCCATACTGCGGATCGAGCAGCTACCTCGATCGCGGTTTTGCGGCGTGGTTTGAGCGCGCACATCACCATCCAGAGTCCGACGAGGAGGGCGGCGATTCCGGCTGGGATCATCCAGGAGGAAAAGCTCAGGCCGTCGATCCAGTCGATAGCGGCATCGATCCACAGTGGCCCGTTGAGCCAGCCGGCGGCGATGACGGCGTCGTGTAGCGCGACGATTCCTAGGGCGATCAGGATCACCGCCAGGACGACGCCGAGGAATCCGGCGGCAGGGGTGGCGACCGGGGTGCGGCCGGCGGCGGGCATCACCGCGCCGGAGGTTTGTGCGGAGTGCGTCCGGGGTTCCGTACCGGTGGGTGGTGCCGGGATGGGCCGAGGCGCAGGGTAAGAGTCGGTACTCATCGCGTATCCCGAAGGGAGACATCGTCGGCGAGATCGAGGATCTGCGTGATGGCCACATCCACGCCGTCGACGTGCAGACCGGCATAGACCGTCAAGTCCTCGGCGACGTTCTGCTGGACCGCGCGGGCGACCCCGGGCAACTGCCGGGACCGGGACTGTCCGGAAAACGGTGGGTGAGGGTCCGGTCCGACCCGAAAGGAAATGACCGTGACTGACACGACAGAAGTGCTGGGCGAGGCGATCGTTGATCCCGTGACCGGGGAGATCATCGATCAGAAGGAGCTCGCGGAGCGTCTGCTCGCGCAGGCGAAGGAACAGGGCGTGAGCCTGGTCGGGCCGGGAGGTCTGCTGAGCCAGCTCACGAAGAGCGTGCTCGAGACCGCTCTGGAAGCAGAACTGACCGAGCACCTCGGTCACGAACACGGCGGAACACCGATCGCGGAGAACATGCGTAACGGGACCCGGACCAAGACCGTACTGACGCCAGATCGGGCCGGTCGAGATCGAAGTTCCTCGGGACCGGGACGGCTCGTTCGAACCGGTCATCGTCCCGAAACGCAAACGCCGGCCAGGTGGGATCGATCAGATCGTGCTCTCGTTGACTGCCCGCGGGTTGACCACCGGTGAGATCGCCGCGCACTTCGACGAGGTGTACGGGGCGAAGGTCTGAAAAGGACACCATCAGCAGGATTCCCCCGAGCACTACGTGCAGGGAGGTACCCCCACCGAGAAGGTGACCGCCGAACTCGCCGAGTGGTCCTCCCGGCCATTGGATCCGATCTACCCGGTCATCTTTGTCGACGCGATCGTGGTGAAGGTCCGTGACGGACAGGTGCGCAACACCCCGTTCTACGTCGTGATGGGCGTGACCGTCAGCGGGGAACGCGACATTCGCCCCCGCAAGCGGGAGGGACCTCAGGCATCTGGGCCGGCGGCGGTGCTGAAGGCGCCCGGTTCTGGTTGCAGGTGTTCAGCGAGTTGAAGAACCGCGGCGTCGAGGACGTATTCATCGCCGTGTGTGACGGGCTGAGAGGACTTCCCGAGGCGATCAACACCACCTGGGAGCACACGGTCGTCCAACAGTGCATCGTGCACCTGATCCGCAACAGCTTCCGGTACGCGGGCCGGCAGCATCGCGATGCGATCGTCAAGTCCCTCGAGCCGGTCTACACGGCTCCGAGTGAGCAGGCCGCAAAGGGTCGATTCACCCGAGTTCGCCGCCGAGTGGGGCGAGCGGTATCCGGCGATCGTGCAGTTGTGGGAGAACGCCTGGGCGGAGTTCGTTCCATTCCTCGAGTACGACGTCGAGATCCGGCGGGTGATTTGCACGGGCGTTCGCGATCGAGTCGATCAATGCCCGCTATCGGTGGGCAGTCCGCGCCCGAGAGCACTTTCCCAACGAGGCATCGGCGCTCGAGTGCCTGTACTTGGTGACGCGGTCCCTTGACCCCACGGGCGGGGGCCGCGCACGCTGGGTTATCAGGTGGAAGCCCGCGTTGAACGCGTTCGCGATCACCTTCGCCGGACGGCTCGAAAGAACCATCCGCTAATGAGAACCGCCGGGCCCCACCACCGTTTAACCGACAGGCCCCCGGCGAACCCCAGTTGAGGCGCCGAAATCTGCATAAAGCAACCGGCCGCAGGAAAGGGCCCCGACCGCAGCCTGGGTGCCTCCGAATCCCGACCCCAAGGCGAGACGATGTCGCGGGATGCCAAGGGCACACTCTCGTATTGTGAGGCACTGAATGCGTAGGTCGTCGGTGTCGGCGACCGTGCTGTGCACCCCCGCCGAACCACGGTGGTCGCTCCGATGCGGGAAGCGCGAAGTTCGTGGGGAGACCGTCGGCAGTGGCCCCTGGGAGGACGAACAGGTGCGGTCCCGGTCGAGGTGAGCGGTCGACGCATCCTGCCCGTATGCGAGGCCCGGAGCCGGCAGGTCCAGCTCTTGTCGAGCCGTGGATCTATTTCTTGGTCCTGACATTTCCGGCCGTACATCCTGGTGCCCGCGTGGAGCAGGCATGTCGGAGGGTCACTGCTGTATCCGGGGGTACGCGCGAGAGCGAGGCGATCGACGGATGCCGGGCCGACCTCACTCGCCGAATAACCTGCTGCCTCCGTGGGTTTCACGCTACGGGGTCTGAACTGTCGGGATTCGGCAGTGTGGCGGAGAGGCCGGTGAGCAGAATGTCGAGTCCGCGTTCGAGTTCTGCGGCACCGTCATAGGACGCCAGCACGGACGCCAGACCCCGCAGGAGCGGGAAGTCGCCGATCGGTAGTCGATGCAATCCCAATCGCAGCAGGTCGTCGTGCTCCTCGGGTCGTTCGACGAGTTCCTGAAGTTCGGTGAGGACGTGACCATAGAGAAAGCCGAACAGAGCGCGGTAGACGCGCAGGGCATCGGCGGCAGTGAAGCCGGCCCGGGTGAGCAGCGTGAGGATGTCCTCGAGCGGGCGTAATGTCCCTCGGGGTCGCAGCCCGAGAGGGGTCGCCAGCGGTCGGGTGACCAGCAAGGGGACCACATGGGGATGCTCGAGCGCCAACCGGCGGAAGTCGCGGGCGACATGCCGCAGCTGAGTGGTCCATTCCCCCTCGGCGGTATCGACGCGGAGTTGGTCGAGGACGATCTCGGCGACCCCGTCGAGGAGTGCGGCCTTGTTCGGAGCGTGCCGGTAGAGGGTCATCGGGTCGCGGCCGAGGGCTTTGCCGAGTCGGCGCATGGACAATGCATCGATGCCGTTGCGGTCGATGAGCTCGAGGGCTGTGGCCAGGATCTGCTCTCGGTTGATCGTGCCACGTTCCCCGTCTGGTTCACCGACAGAGTGCCGCGGGCTCTCGGCAGGAGATTCGGTCATCGGAACACCTCTTTTCGGCCTCTGCTGTCCACCGTAGACCCTGACTGTAGGCCTCGGATGTGGATCTACAGCGTTGACACAGGGTCGAAAGGGGCGTTGACTTGGATACACAGCACAGGTCTCGGGAGGCCGTCATGATCGTCACCTTCGGACTCGTCGTCCTGTTCGCGGCCGTGATCGTCGGACTCACCGGGGTGCTGAGCACCAGCGGCGCCGGACACACATTGATCGACGGTCACCGAGCCGATCAGGGCACCGCCCTCGGCGGCAGTGCCCACTGACGATCCGTCTCGAGCAGCACCGGCTGCATCCCACGAGGCATTACCCATCGAACACCACCATTCGAAATCAGGTCGCTGTCATGATCATTCTCGGAATCGTCCTTGCCGTTGTCGGTGCCCTCACCGGTTTGTCGATCCTGCTGTACCTCGGAATCGTCCTCGTCGTCGTCGGAGTGGTGCTGGTGATTTTGGGGTCGACGGGCCACGCGGTCGCCGGCCGCCGTCACTACTACTGATCCAGCGGAGGTCGCCCCGACCGTGTCCCCACCCGCGGGGCGGGTGGGGACACTCCCGGAATAGGAAGGACACGACGCCATGGCGATCTCCGACATCAAGCGGTACACGCATCTCACCGACACCGACGTCGAAGCCCTCAGCGCCGAACTTGCCGGCATTCGCCGCGCAGTCACCGCATCGCTCGGCGCCGCCGATGCCGCATATATTCGCCGCACCATCGCCTTCCAACGACTTCTCGACGTCGCTGCACGATTGACGATCTATTCCAGCAGAAGCCTGGCGGGTCAGCTCCTCGGGGCGACCGCGCTCGGTGTGGCCAAGAGCGTGGAGAACATGGAGATCGGCCACAACATCTCCCACGGCCAATGGGACTGGATGAACGATCCGGAAATCCACTCCCGCAACTGGGAATGGGACATGGCCGGCCCGTCCTCGCAGTGGCGTTACTCGCACAACTATCGGCACCATGTGTTCAGCAACGTCGTCGGAATGGACGACGACCTCGGCTACGGCGTACTCCGAGTCACCCGCGACCAACCCTGGAGGCCCGAACATCTCTTGCAGCCGGTGCGGAACCTGTTGCTGGCGGCCACGTTCGAATGGGGGATTGCTCTTCACGATCTGCATGCCGAGCAGGATCGTGCCGGCACCACCGCCGAAAAGTCCGCTCCCCTACGGGCGTTGATCGGGAAGACGGTCCGGCAGACGAGCAAGGACTATCTGCTCTTTCCCGCCCTCAGCGGACGCCGCTGGCGTCGCACACTGACGGCGAACCTGACCGCGAACCTGCTGCGGAACCTGTGGGCGTATGTCGTGATCTTCTGCGGGCACTTCCCCGACGGCGCCGAGAAATTCACTCGCGCCGAACTCGAGAACGAAACCCCGGCGGAGTGGTATCTGCGACAAATGCTCGGTGCAGCCAACTTTCGGGCCGGTCCCGTGATGGCGTTCCTGAGTGGAAACCTGTGCTACCAGATCGAGCACCACCTGTTCCCCGATTTACCCAGCAACCGGTACGCACGCATCTCCACCCAGATACAAGCGCTGTGCGAAAAATACGACCTGCCCTACACCACCGGCTCCCTCGCGCGGCAGTACCTGCTGACGCTGCGAACCATTCACAAACTCGCACTTCCCGACCGATTCCTACGAGCCACCTCTAATGACGCCCCCGAGACGGCCTCCGAGCAGAAGGTCCGCGCCATACATGAAACCCTCGGGACAGACGGACGAACACCACGTCGCCGACATCGCACCCGAAAGGCGAAACGTCAGGTACCGCATGGTGTGTGACGTCGTCGCAGCCTTTCTCATGGTGGGTTCAGGTCATGTGACGACCGATACGCACCAGCGATCGTCACGCCCACGAACAAGACCGTAGTACTGCCGCCACTGCTCGCGACCAGCGCGTACGACCACGCGGGGTCGATCCGCGCCGACTCCGCGGCACGTGCCGGTCGCCCAAAGACGAGCGTAGGCTCAGCTGTATCCGACCGCATCACGCGCCACCCGCACGATTGCGCCCTTCACCGAATTCACCAAGCCGGCCTGTCAAGGCCACGACGGGAGCGTCCCATGACGCCATCGCCACTGCCCACACCGTCCGTACCGTCGCACACACCTGCCCCGACCCCACGATTGCATCTTCATGCGGATCCGACGGATTACATCGATGCCACCTGGTGGCCGCGAACGAGTAGCCTCGCCAACGAACTTCCCGATCTGATCACCGCACTGCAACTACGGACAGGGCCGATATCCCGGGTCGTCTACGACCCGACTACGTGGCTTCCCGCGGGCGGACGGCTGTTCATGGACGAGCGCTCTGTACGCCTTGATCCGTACCTGTTCGAGCGGTCCGACACGGTATATGTATACGGGGCCAACGGCAATGTGATGGTGCTGCAGGCCGTTCACCCGACTGCCGAACCGGGTTCCTCCGCAGCAGCGGTACCGGACTGAACTATGGCGTGGGGTGCTATCGAACCTGAGTGCCGAACACCCTGTCAGCGCCGAGAATGCCGGCGGACGGTGCTGGAGCGAGCGCGAGCCGTTCATCGTACGGCGTGTCGAGCGGACCGAGCGTGGAGGCCGCCGTCGCGCTGGTCCTTGTGGCGGCGGTGTCGTCCGGGGTCGAGCAGCGATGGCGCGATGCGACCCGACCGGTCTCGGCGGTTCAGCGCGGTGCCGGGCTGAGTATGTGTGTCGGCGGTCGGCGGGGTGGGGCGGGCGCGTGACACTCGCCGGTGTGCCGGGGCGCGATGTGCCAGTCGCCGACTGCGTGACCGTGGGAGCGGTAGGCTGGAGGTGCCGGGGCCTGAAGTGCGAGACTATGCCCGGTCTCGTCGGCGCCGTCGATATGAGCAGGCCGCTCTGCGGCCCAGTCAGGAGCGTCGCGATGACGCTGCACCACGCCCGGATCCGCTCGGATCGCTCTTTTTCTCGTCTTCCCGCCGGACGTCGGCGACTCCGCGGCAATTGCCGCGAGTACCGGGTCCAGTGGACGGCCGCCGAGACGGACATCGGATGCTGGCACCGGCCTCCATCCGGACCCGACGCGGGAGTATGACATGACCGGACTTCCGCGACGCCTGTTCACCAACGGTGACCTGGGGCGTTTCCACGCCGCCGTCGACGGTGGACAGCCCTTCGATGCCCCGACCCGCACAGTGCGGCTGCTTCTGCGCGACCCCGATGAGCACTCCGCAGGCGTCGACGGCGCCTGGTGGCCGCGGGGCGACAATGTCACCGCCGAACTCCACAACCTGGTCTCCGCACTGACTTCTCGCCTGGGACGAACCGAACGGATCGCCTTCGACTGGAATGCCCTGAGCATCTCGCAGTGAGGTATCGATCCTCCGGACGGTCTCGACTTCGTCGGCCCGGCACCGGATCAGCCACACAATCAAATGTACGTTTTCGGCCGGGACGGAACCTGCCTCCGGTTGTTGATCATCGAGTCCATGCTCGATGCCGACCGAGCGTACGAGGACATGCAGAAGACCGTGGCACCGGATGGCGAATAAATGTGAGCACCATTGATTTTCGGCCTGTCGACAGACCCGCGGTGTTGCGGTGCTACCGGACACCTCGCGGGGTGCAACGTTCATCCGGCCTCCTCGACTCTCGGCCGCGGATCGCACCCCAATATCGAAGACCCCTGGCGGGCCGGACCGCGCGACGAACCCACCGCCTCGAGCCGAGAACCTACCCAATGGCCCGAAAGGCACCGGATGATGCCCATACCCTCCATGATCGAGGCCGTCCTGCGGACCCAATACCGCGTTCTGCGCACCCCACTGGCGATGCTCGAACAGCATCTACCACATCATCTCGAGCAGGGCTCTGCTGTTTATTCGGTCTGCCGACAAGTATTGATCACGTGCGATCGCACGGCCGCTCATCTGCTGCACGACGGGGCAGTCGCCCGTGCCGCGGACCGGTGCGAACATCACCGCTCCGCCGATCGCGAGTCCCACGCCCGGAATCAATGCGACCGAGACCTGCGGAACGCGGCCGTACTCGACGAGCACCGCCGTCGATTCCTCGACCGTCAATACCGGGCCGGACACACCTCGCTACCGGCACAGGCGAAGGCCGCTGACGGCAGCGACGCACATCGATGACCCCTCGCACCCTCGGGTGCGCGCACCAGAGACCTCCGCGCCGCGCCGGAATTTCCCGGTGTACTCGATCGTTGCGGCCGCGTCTCCGCGATCGGCATGGTCACACATATCATGGCGGGCGCACCCGCCACTGAAATCGGCGTGTCTTCCGGGTGGATCGGGCGCGATCGATCCGCGTGTGGTCGCCGGGCAGGGACGAACCGTGATCCCGAGCGCTCGGCCGCCGGCACGACGAGCGCCCTGCCGTGCACGATCGCACCGCGGGTCGAGCGAGTACCCACCCCCATCCGTATACCGGCGCACGGGCGTGGGCCGTGTCTGCGCTGGCGCGCGTCGATCCGGCACCTTTTACCGGGACAGAGATGGGTATGGCGGCCGGGATGCCCCGCAACGGGTGGCGGCGGGTAGGTTCGAAGTAGCACGGTCGGACCGACAGCCGGAAAAAGAGGTCGGTGATGACGCCGTCACGAGAACCGATCGCCGATGAACTCGCCGGGGTGGATGCGATCGGTCCCTTACTCACCCACCAACACCGAGGACAATCTGGTGCATCGCTTCATCGAACACGCCGCCTCGTTGTCGGCGCATGTGCACTCCATTCTGGCTGCGACCGAACAGCTTAGCTCCCGTCTCGAACAGGCACTGCGCGCCCGAGCCATCTCTACCACCCCCGAGGATGCGGTGCTGGTGCGTGCGCAGCTCACCACCCAGGAGGCGTTGCGAGGGCTGTTCGAACTGTCCATCCGCCAGCGCCCCCGGGACGGACGGTCGCGATTGTCGCGTCCGTCGGCACCTCCACCCCGGAAGCGAGTCGTGCAGAATCCTCCCGGCGGTGAAGACCGCCACCGGTTGCTGGCCGCGGTACGGGCTGGCGGGTTGAGCATGGAACAGTTGTGGCTGCGATATTTCGCCCTCGGCGGTGACGTCGGCAGAGTCGAGGTCGAGGCCTATCTCAGTGACCTGATGCCCTTGTCCGCGCTCCAACACGACATGCTCGCCCATGCCATCAACGAACGCCTCGACGAAATCGCCCCACCACGGGTCCCGTACGCCGCCGAGTTCTCTCCACCACCCGACACCAAACCGTCCGCATTCTCCGACACCCGCCCCGACGGTGACGATCCGCCGGAGGAGGGCGCCACGCCCGTCGACGGTGATGACCTCCGCCGATAACGGTGGGGGTAGCCCCTGGGTGGTGGACACGCTGACACTGGCCCATACTGGGCCGGAGAATGCAGGACATCACCATGACGAAGAAGAAGTACTCTGACGAGTTCAAGGCCGACGCCGTGCGACTCTACGAGAGTCGCCCGGAAGTGTCGTACTCGTCGTTGGCCGCGGATCTGGGAGTCGCTCGGGGGTCGTTGAAGACGTGGGTGCACCTGGCGCGTAAGAAGGCCGCGATGGCGCGGTCTGCGCCCGACAAGAGCGTGGGTGCCTCGGAGACACCCGAGGAGCAGTGTGTGCGGATGCAGGCCGAGATCGAGCAGATTCGGGCCCGCAACCAGGCTCTGGTCGCGGAGAACGACAAGCTCAGCGAGGAACGAGACATCCTGCGTAAGGCCACGAAATATTTCGCGGCAGAGACGAACTGGTGATCCGCTTCCGGTTCGTTGACGACCACCGGGACACCCATGAGGTGAAGTGGATGTGCACGGTGCTCGGCATCCACCGGTCGAGCTACTACACGTGGCGAGCCGGAAAGGCGGCTCGGCTTGCCCGCCAGCAGGCCGATGCGGCGCTTGTCGACCGAATACGTGCCCACCACCAGGAATGGGGCCACACCCTCGGTTACCGGCGGATGACCGCCGAACTGGCCGATGATGACGCGGTGCCGGGCACGGTCAATCACAAGCGCGTGGCCAGGTTGATGCGAGTGAACAACATCGTCGGTGTGCACCTGCGTAAACCGAAGAGCACGACGATCAAAGATCCTGGGGCGCAGGTCTTCGAAGACCTGGTCAACCGTGATTTCACTGCAGACGAGCCTGGACGAGTTTTCGTCGGTGACATTACCTATCTTCCGCACAGCGGCGCCGGTGAGTTCCTCTACTTGGCGACCGTGATCGACGTGTGTTCCAGACGGCTCGTCGGCTGGTCGATCGCAGATCACATGCGTACCGAGGTCGTGGAGAACGCGCTCGACAATGCGGCGGCCCGAGGGTCGCTGGAAGGAGCGATTTTCCACTCCGACCACGGCCGTCAATTCACCTCCTCGGACTACCAGGCGACATGTCGCCGGCACGGGGTGCGGCAATCGATGGGCCGGATCGGGTCGAGTGCCGACAACGCGATGGCCGAGTCCTTCAATGCGTCGTTGAAGCGGGAGACGCTTCAGGGCGCGAAACGCTGGCTCGACGAAGCGCAATGCCGCACCGAGGTTTTCCGCTGGATCACTCGATACAACACACGCCGACGGCACTCATCACTGCGGAACCGATCACCACTTGACTTCGAGGTCGACCATGGGTCTACCCTTGATCGGGCCGCCTGACGTACACACCCAGTGTCCACTATCCAGGGGCCAC
>NZ_JBLWIU010000009.1:0-17756 GCF_048381395.1 Rhodococcus shunpengi | reverse complement strand
TCCCCCGCGAGCGCTTCGGTGATCATGAACTCGGCGCGCAGCAGACCGACGCCGTCGACATCGGTCGCGGCGACCGCCTCCGCGGCGTCGGGGGTGGCGAGATTGACGTAGACCGCTGTGGCCGTCACAGTCTCGGCGGAGAGAGTCGATGTCGCCGGCGCGGAGGTCGTCGCCGCGGGCCGCTCGGCGGTGTGGACCGCCCCGTCGAACACCACACCGACGTTGCCGTCCACGGTGATCAGCTGCCCGTCGTGCAGATCGGTGGTGGCGGTACGTGCACCGACCACGACGGGCTTGCCGAGTTCCCGTCCGACGATGGCCGCGTGGCAGGTGATGCCGCCGCCGTCGGTGACGATGCCGCCGGCGCGTCGCAGGATCGGCAGCCAGTCCGGCCGGGTCATCGGTGCCACGATGATCTCGCCGTCGCTTAAGCGCTTCCCGTCGACGAGTTCGTGCAGCACCCGCACGCGGCCGGTCGCCGTCCCGGGGCCCGCGCCGAGACCGGTCAGCAACGGTCGTGCCTCGCCGTTGCCGGACGGGGCGGGAGCCGCCGGTTGGTCGAGTGTGGTGATGGGGCGGGTCTGCACGATCCACAACTCGTCGTCGGCGAACGCGAACTCGAGGTCCTGGGGATGCCCGTAGTGTTCTTCGACTCCGGCGGCCAGCCGTGCGACGCGCAGGAGTTGCTCGTCGTCGAGGACCCGGGTGCGGCGCTCGGGGTCGAGTGCGACGCGGCTGTCCCCGCTGTCGGTGGAGGTGATGCGGAATTCCTGATGACCGAGGTGCACGTCGAGCACCTCGAAGCCGTCCTTCGCCACGACGTACGTGTCGGGTTCGACCTGCCCGCCGACGACGACCTCACCGAGACCGAGCGCTGCTTCGACGACGATCCGATCGAGTTCGCCCGTGCGCGGGTCGGCCGTGAACGCCACGCCCGACGACTCGGACTTCACCATCACCTGGACCACCACGGCGATGGACGGTTCGTCGGTCACCCCGCGCAGCCCTCGGTAGGTGCGGGCGCGTTCGGACCACAACGAGGCCCAGCACGCCTGCACCGCGCGGATCACCGCGTCGGCGCCGATGATGTTCGTGTACGACTCGTGGATACCGGCGAACGAGGTATCCGCGGCGTCCTCCGCGGGAGCGGACGACCGCACCGCGACCGGCACATCGGGACCGAGGCTCTCGTAGGCGGAGACGATCGCCGCGCGCATCCCGGCCGGCACGGTCGAATCCGTCACCAGGGCGGCGAGCTCGGCGGAGGTGCGGATCAGGGTGGCGTCGTCGATGTCGGCGGCAGGGACCGCCTCGGCGGCCAGCCGGGATCGGACGCCGGCTGCGTCCATCGCGTCGAGATACGCATCGGTGGTGACGGCGAACGCCGGCGGTACCGGAAACCCCGCCCGGGTGAGTTCACCCAGATTGGCGGACTTGCCACCGACCGTCGGCGCGTCGGCGGCGCCGACCTCCGCGATCGGTCGTACCCACAGATTGTCTTTGGCCATGGTTGACTCCCCGGAGTGTGGCCGTGCCGAGTGCAGGGGCGCTTTGTCTCGTGCACGGCAGGATGTGTTTCACGGTAGGCCGCTGGGGGCGGTCTTCGGATCGAATCGCGGGGTGAAAGGACGTCGGTCCGCAATCGACGACAGGGGTCCAACGACTCTTCCCCCGAGCGCGTAGGGCGGTGACGCTGGAGTCGACGGAAGGAACGAGCATGCACGCGCGGCACATCATGAGCATCCCCGTCACCACGGTCGGCCCGACGACGTCGATCGACGACTGCCTGCGCATCGCCGACGAATCCGGCTTCACCGCCCTGCCTGTCGTCGAGGACGAACACCTGGTCGGCATCGTCTCCGAAGGTGATCTGCTGCGCGAGAAGTTCCACAACCATCCTCGAACGGAGGGCACCGCAGCCGATGCCATGACCAGCCCGGTGGTGGCGATGACCCCAGAGACCGAGGTCAGTGCTCTCGCCTCCGCGATGCTGCGCTCCGGTCTGCGCGCAATCCCGATCGTCGAGAACGGCAAGATCGTCGGGATCGTGACACGGCGCGATCTGCTGTCGTTGCTGACGATGGATGACACCCGCATCCTGCACGAGGTTCAGCACCGTCTCGACGTCTACGCAGGACCACATCGCTGGACGGCGACGGTCACCGACGGCCGCGTCGACGTTTCCGGCGCAGACGCCGAGGAGTCCGAACGTCGGGTCGTTGCCGCGCTCGCCGAGACGGTCCCCGGTGTGACCGGTGTACGTGTCGGCTGACGCCATGACCCCCGGCGCAGACAACCACACGCACGGTCCGCGAAAGGTGATCGGATCGAAGCAGATAGAGCGTATCGGTCCAGGTGATCTGACCGAGCTCGTCTCGGATGTCGGACCGGTACCACTGCACGTCGGTGCGGTACTTTTCCTCGCCGAGACCGACATCGACACCCCGGATCCGGCGACGGTGCGGTCCGTCCTCGCCGAGCGACTCGTCCGGATCGGGCGGTTGCGGCAACGTTTGATCGAACCGGGCTGCGGGCTCGGACGTCCCTACTGGTTCGACGATGCGCACTTCGACCTCGAAGCCCACCTGTCGCAGGTGCGGTGCCCGGCTCCCGGCGACCGGGAGGCCGTCCTGTCGCTGGCGGTGGACGCGCTCACCCGGCTATTGCCTCGAACGCGGCCGTTGTGGCGTGCGATCGTCGTCACCGACATCGCGGATCCCCACGGCCGGGTGGCGGTGGTGATGGTGCTGCACCACGTGCTGGCCGACGGGATCGGAGGTCTGGCGATTCTGGCGCACCTCGTCGATGGCCCGCACACCACCGCACCCACCGACGACCCTGTCTCGATTTCCGAGCGGCCCCGGAATCGGGAATTGTTCGTCGACAACCTCACCGAACGTCTGCGGATGCTGCGCCATCTTCCATGGACCCTCGCCCGTATTCCGGCAGCGTGGGCCGAACTCGGGCGCGGCACCGGTGGACGTGCACCTCGCTGTTCGTTCAATGCCCCCACCGGTGCTCGCCGTGCGGTCAGCACGGCCGAGATGGAGTTGGAGACCCTCCGCCGGGTGGGGCGATGCGGGGCGGCGACGGTCAACGATGTGCTGCTGGTGGCCGTCAGCGGCGCCCTGGCCACGGTCCTGCGCAGGCGCGGGGAGCGCCCGTCGGAGTTGGTGATCTCGGTACCGGTGTCCGCTCGTAGCGCTGCCGCCGGTGGCCAGTTGGGCAATCAGGTCGGGGTCATGCCCGTGCGGGTACCGCTGGTCGGGACACCGACACAGCGTCTGGTGGCCGTGGCCCACAGGACCCGACTGCAGAAGGCGACCGTGCGCGGTGGGTCAGCCGCGGTGATGGGTCCGTGGTTCCGGGCCCTGGCCGCCACCGGGATGTTCCGGTGGTTCATCGACCGGCAGCGGCTGGTCAATTCGTTCCTGTCCGACCTGCCGGGCCCACCCACGCCGCTGACGATCGCCCACGCGCCGGTCACCTCGATCGTGCCGCTGATCGTCAGCACCGGAAACATCGCTGTCGCCTTCGTGGCACTGTCCTATGCGGGCACACTGACGGTGACGATCATGGTCGATCCGGATCTCGTCCCCGACCTCGAAGAGCTCACCACGGCTCTGCACGAACAGTTCCACCACCTCGCCGACGCCGCAGACCCAACAGCACCGTAACCAGCAGATATCACCGGACCGGCACACATGCGGGTCTTTTGGGTCACGCGGCAGACGACGACGCGACAGACAGGACCGATGCATGTCTCCCGAGACCGAGACCTTGCGACTCCAACTGGAAGAAGTCGGGGCCCGGCACTGGTGGGCCGCGCTTCTGGCGACCCTGTCCTCCCAGTCGGGTAACGCCTACATTCGGTTCGTCGGCGTCGTCGACGGCCGAGCACGTTATCGCGGTGCCGCCTTCCCCGTCCCCCGACTATGGGGAACGGTACCCCCACAGGACCAGTGGGCACCCGGGATGGACGACAGCCTCGCCGAAATACAACACCGCATCGAAGGGGACGGATGGCGCCCGGTCGACCACGGAGCGCAGCCGTGGGAAGTGACCTACCAACGGCCGAGCACGCCTGGCGCATCCCGGTGACAACTTGGGAAGCGCACCCATGGTCCGAATTGCGCCATTTGGTGCCCTCAACCGATGTGCCACCCCGGCGAACGGCGCACCTGTTGCCACTCCTGCTGCCACCGCACGATCCGATGTCTGTTCATCACCCAGTGCAGCCCGAACAGGACGAGTGCGCATCCCGCCGTTCCGAGGACGAGAAACGCCAAAGCTGTTCCGAGCGCCGCGATCGCGTTCTCCGTTCCGGTACGCGGCGCCGGCCTGTAGTTGCCGTCCTCATCGACCCAGATGAGCACAGTCTCCCCCGCCTCGGCGCGGGTCTCGAGTCTCACCCGACCGGTGTGCTCTGTGCCCGCCGCCTCCCAACGCGCGAGAACAGGGGCAAGTCCTGTCGAAGTCTCGGATACCGGGTCCCGCACCGACATTGCACCCGCATCGTTGTCGACCACGAGTGCCGGCACTTGCTGGGCCCCGGTGATCGCCTGATGTGATCGTTCGGTCAGCTGCGCATACGAGACGGTTCCGATCGCACCGGCAATGGGCACGAGCAGCATCATGGCGGCCACTATGAAGATCACTGCGACGGTCTCGATCCGGTCACTGCCGCGCATGAGCGGATTCGGGCTCCACGGCCGCAGGCGCCACCATCGAATCACTACCGGATCCTTGCGACTCATCACACTCTCCGGGACATCCGTTGTCCTGTCCTCGGTGTTGTTCTGTCCTCAGTGTCGACCGTCTACCGCCGTTGCTGTAGAGCCATTGGTCGCTTCCATGGGCGCGCCCGGTGGCCACCGAACGCCGGGCACGATTCGGTAGAGCCGTTGTTCCCTTCCCGGCACTGACCTGTGCGACATACGCTGGGACCGACCACCGGCAACGCCCCCGACAAATCCGCCGAGGGCGCCGCGCCGTCACCTCTGCGTGCCCCACCGCACCAGTGCACAGTCCCGGAGTCGTTCCTCCAGTGACCCGACGACTCCCCCGACCGTCGTTGTCGTCTGGAGGGCCAATCCGTGAAGACCGGCAAAGTCGTCCTGCTCGTCGTCGGCACAATCCTCTCGCTGCTCGGCATGCTCTTGGGGGCCGCCGCGTTGATCCTGGGGGTGCTGTACGTCATCCAGCGGGACAAGGGATATCTGACCACCCCCACCGAGACGTTCCGAACCGCCTCCAGCGCGCTGCTCTCCGAACGTGTGGATCTGTTCCTCGACGAACCGGCCCCGCCCGGTTTCCGCACCCAGGACATCGGCCGTTTCCTCGTGCGCGCCACGGCCACCGCACCGGAGCGTGAGATCTTCGTCGGAATCGGCCCCACCCGCGACGTCGAGGCCTATCTGGCGAACGTCGCGCACACCGTCATCACCGAGGTGCAGTTCGATCCCTTCGACGCCGACTACCGGGAGATCCCCGGCGACGAGCCCGCCGCAGCACCGAATGAGCAACCCTTCTGGGACGCCACCGCCGTCGGGGCGGGAACCCAGCAGGCCCAATGGCCGGTACGTGAGGGAAGCTGGACCGTCGTGGTCATGAATGCCGACGGCTCACCGGGAGTCGATGTCCGCCTGCAGGCAGGGGCGCACATCGACCTGCTCGGACCGCTCGCGCTGGGGGCGCTGGCCGGCGCCGTGGTGTTGCTGATCCTCGGACTGCCCCTGCTGCTCGCCGGGGCGATCGGACTCGGCCGTCACGGACCCCCACCTGCGCACCGGCCGGCATACGGTGCCGCCGACGCCACGCCCACACCGGCACCGCAACACCAGGTGCGGGCGTACCCGGTGCACCTGCGCGGAGAACTGGACGAACCGCTGTCCCGGTGGCTGTGGCTGGTCAAATGGATCATCGCGATCCCGCACTACCTCGTGCTGTTCTTCCTGAATGTCGCCTTCGTGTTCGCCACCCTGGCCGCCGGGGTCGCCATCGTGGTCACAGGCCGCTATCCCCGTGCCCTGTTCGATTTCAACGTCGGGGTGTTGCGCTGGAACTGGCGGGTGGCGTTCTACACCTATTCGGCGCTGGGCACCGACCGCTACCCCCCGTTCAGCCTGCACCGCACCGACTACCCGGCCGATCTCGAGGTCGACTACCCCCAGAGACTCTCCCGCGGACTGGTGTTGATCAAGTGGTGGCTGCTGGCCATCCCCCACTACCTCGTCCTCGCAGTGCTGGCGGGCGGATGGCTCGGCGGCTGGAGCATCGGGATCGCCACCGGCAACGGTGCCGACAACGGCACATGGGCGTTCGGTTCACTGCTGGGCGTGCTGGTGTTGTTCGCGGCACTGGCGGTGTTGTTCACCGGCACTTATCCCCGGGGATTGTTCGACTTCGTCATGGGCATCAACCGCTGGCTCTATCGCGTGTGGGCCTATGCCGCGCTCATGCGCGACGAATATCCTCCCTTCCACTTCGACCAGGGCCCGCACGACCCGGGCGAGCGCGCCGACACCACCCCACCGCCAGGACCGGCCGCCTCCTCGTCGGTCCCGGACCATTTGTCAACCCGCGAACCACCGCGTCTGTGACGTTCTGGTCCACACTCGATGCGCCGCACCAGCGACCGTGTCCGCCCCGACGCTGCCGAGCACGACCGAGGATCGGTGTACCGGATCAGGCCTCTCGCGCATCTCTCCGGATGTCGGCACCTCGCTCGTGGACGATCCGGAGAGCTTTCGGGTCGATACGCAAACCCCGCTCCTCGAGCACGAGGGGATACGTGCGGAGCGAATCGGGGCAAGATCGGCGCCCATTCATGAGGCGTCCCTACGGACGCGGCTTCGGTGCGGTCGGCAACGGATGCTGCGGTCACCCCCGATCTGCGGTCCAGGACGGCGCGCAGGTGCCTCTGGTGGTTCGTGCGGCCGCGTTTCGGTCCCATCATGCGCGTGCCTGTGGACCATTGACTCCGACTGTCGATGCAGCATGGAGGCCGATTGCTCGCCCACTGCCGTATCGTCCGGTACATGGCAATCGAGCCCAGTGTCCTCGACAACGCTGTGAGCCTCGACATCGCTTATGGGGCGGGAATCGGGATGGTTCTCGGCCTTGCGATTCGAGACGATCCCGCGCAATCGGGTCGGCATGCCGGCCTCAGAACCGTATGCCCCCTTGCCTCGATGAGGGCTCGGTGAGCAGAGTCCGCGCCACGCGCACCGTGGGCTTCTCCATGCGTGGCTGCCGGGTGGAACAAGGGAAATCAGGTGCCTCGGCGGGCATCGGCTGCGATGGTGCGCACGGTGGCACGCATGATGTGACCGACGAACGGCCGAATCAGCCACCAGTACCGCATCATCTGCTTGTGTGAGCGCGGATCTGTCGTGCTCGTGCGGCATTCGTAGCTGAGCATGCTGCGGTTCGCGCCGTTGGGTCGCACCAGGAAGTGACAACCGATCTTTCCCCATCCTGGGTCGTCGAACGCCGCGAACTCCTCGCGAGGGACGTCGCGCCATTCGATGTCGGGCCGCCAGAACTTACCGACCGCACCGAAGGCGATCTCCCGATCGGGTACCTGCCCCAGGACCAGCCAGCCGGGTAACCCAGCCGACGAGGGGTCGGCGAACATGCGCAGCTCAGGCAGCGTTGGCGCCGGTCGGCGGGCGAGACGGGCGGGCAGTCCGCGGACGAAGAAGGCCGCGGTCAGCAATGGGGTGCGGACCCGCAGGAAATCCAGATCATGCGCGGCCCGGTAGGTGGCGGACACATCGGCTTCGACCGTCAGGTGTTCGGTCAGCACGACATCGTAGGTCGGTAGATAGACATCGAGCAGATCACCGGTAGCGGGGTTGTCGGATTCGGTTCCTGTCACCGCTCCACGATAGGAACATCGTGCGCCGCAACGGGCGCTTTTCGCGCCGGGGTCATTGAGATCGTCGAAGGCCCGACGCAGCCGCCACTGCTCTGCAGGGTGAGCACCTGCCCTTCGAGACGAGCGTCGTTACCGGACACGGCCGCGGTCCCGACCGACCGGACCCGGCCGCGGTGCCGGCTCCGTCCCGACTCGAGCCCCTCGCCGCCGGAGCACCGACACCAGATACGCGATGTACCCAGCACAGAGGACAGCCGTGACAGCCAACAGGACCAGGTCGGCGTCGGAACTGGGCGCCGTCACGTTTCCACTGATGTTCAACAGCGCATGGAACACGATGAGCGGAACGATGGTGCCGGTCACAGCGAACAGCAAGGCCAGCACGATCCCCAGGACCACCCCGAAACCGATCTGAACGAGTTGCTCGGCGATCGTGAATCCCCGCCCCAGATTCACGACGTGCCCGATACCGAACGTGATGCCCGAGATGAGCACGGCCCGGGTCAGAGTGCCGTTCGTGAGCACGGCCCGGAACAGCAAGCCCCGGAAGATCAGTTCCTCGACGAATCCGACGCTAACCATCAACAGAACTATCAGCAGCACCTCGGTCGGGTCGAGATCACTGCGAAAGCCTTTGGCGTACTGCAGCACCACGATGACACCCAACGGTATGTACCATACCGTGCCCGCGAAATCGTCTCTCGTGGGGGCGCGAAGACCGTAGTAGCGCAACCAGCCGTTCCGCCTCACGTATGCGAACAGGACGACCGACAGCACAGCCAACAGCGGCGCGGTCGCCAGATTCGGCTCGTCGAAGAGTTCGGAGATCCAGTCGCCGATGTTGGCAAGCAGCACGTAGACCGCTATCCACACCAACGCATGCCAGATGGGACTCGCGGCATTCAATTTCGTCATGCCGTCCTTATTACCCGCCGTCCCGGGCGTAATCTGGAAAGTCGCGAACGTCAGCGGTCGGCGGGTGAAAGCCCCGTTCCGCCGACATCGAGCAATGCCGCGGGAAATCGACAAGCACGATGGAGGAGACGTCGAATTCCTGCTTCATTGCCCGTGCCCTCGCGTGACACGGAACGGGATTCGTCGAGTCGACACCCCTCGGGGTCGGTGACTTCCGAGAATCGGCGCCCAAGTCGCGAAGCCAGGTCGTGTGCCTGCGCGATGGACGACACGGTTGGATGCTGCACACAGCAGATGCGCAACCGCTCTACTCTCGACTCGGATTCGTTGCCTCCGGCCCGACATATATGAAACGGCCGTGTAAAACACCCTCAGCCGACCAGTCGATTCGTGCTATGCGACGCCGAGACGCCGAACCGTTCGCGTCCCGGCCCGCGAAACCTAGTTCGGTTGAGACTGCTACCACTATCGCGCCGGCGACGAAAGCCACCATCCCCACAATCGGCGTCCTCAACCCGTGGCGCGCATGTGTACCTCTTCCGTCTCGGACGACCGTCTACCCCGCGACGCCACCCGCGACCGACCGAGATTTCCTACAGCGCGACGATCGACTATTCCATCGGCAAGGACACGGGGCCGGGCATAATGTGCTGGAATCAGCGAGTATCGGCCCACCCCACCGATGAAGCACCGAGTCCGAGCGAAGCATCGTCAAGGGCCGAGCCGACCGGTGGAGGATTCGTGCGCATAGGCCGTGCACCAGCTGTTCCGTGCGCCGCTCATCATGTCGGCGCACACTGGCGCGCTCTGTCCGAGGTCAAGGGCACCGGTAAGCGGTTCGCGCCGGCAATGACCGCATCCCTGCCACCTGCTGCGCGGCGTTGGATCGATCATGCCGTTGCCGAGGGCACGCCGATGGCCGCAGCTGCACGGCTGGAGATTTCCGGGGAGATCAGACTCGGCTCCTGGCGACCGTTCACCGCCGTCCAACTCCTCGCTCCGGCGACGGGGTTCATCTGGGCTGCGACCACTCGGATCGGCCCGATGCCCGTGTCGGGGTACGATCGTTTCACCGACGGGTGTGGCGAGATGCTTTGGCGGATCGGGGGAATCATCCCGGTGATGTCTGCCGATGGTCCGGATGTCAGCGACAGTGCGGCCGGTCGCCTGGCCGGAGAGAGCATTTTCGTGCCCACATCGTTTCCACTCGCACGGTGGCGAGGCGACGAATTCGTCGCCTCGGCGACCTGGACGGTGGACCGCCACAAGGAGACCGTGCGTCTGGATGTCGCCGATGACGGGGCATTGTGCGGGGTGCGGATGCTGCGATGGGGCAACCCCGACAATCATGAGTTCGGCCGGTATCCGTTCATCGTCGCGGTCGAGGCCGAACGCCGGTTCGGCGGCATGACGATCGCCTCGCGGATCCGCGCGAGTTGGGACACGGGTACCGGTGGGGACGGCGAGTTCTTCCGCGCCGAGATCACCTCTGCCGACTTCTTCTGACGGTCTACGAGGCCAGCCGCGAGAACCGGCGTCGTCACTCCCTGCCGGGTGTCTGTGTGTGGTCCCGCCGGTCGGCCGTCCACACCGATTGCAGCATGTGCCAGTCGGCGGGATGCGCGGCGATACCGGCCGCGAACCGATCGGCCAGCCTCTGGGTTGTGGCGTGGACGCCGCCTGCGGTATCGATCGGTGCGTCGACGTGGAATCCCCATCCGCCCGGAGTGAACCAGCAGTGCACCGGCAGCAGCGGTGCGCCGGTATCGATCGCGAGCTTGGCCGGGCCGGCCGGCATGCAGGCCGGTTCGCCGAAGAAGGTGACCGGCACGCCCGTTCCCGTCAGATCCCGTTCACCGAGGAGTCCGACGAACCGTCCCTCCCGGATCCGGACGGCCAGCTGTTCGAACGGTGGGACAGTGCCGCCGGTGAGCGGGATGATCTCGAAACCCAGGTTTTCACGGAACCGGACGAAGCGGCGGAACAACGATTCCGGTTGCAGCCGCTCGGCGACGACGGTCGGTGTGCCGATCCGCTGTACGATCCACACTCCCGCTAGGTCCCAGTTTCCGCTGTGCGGAAGCGCCAACACTGCGCCGCGCCCACGCGCGACGGCCGTATGGATATGTTCGAGACCGGTGGCCGCGGAGTCGATGGTCTCGGCCAGCCGTACCGGATCCATCGACGGCAAGCGGAACGCTTCGCACCAATATCGCGCGTACGAACGCAGGCTCGCGCGTACGAGTTCATCCGGTACCTGATCGGGAGTGGTGGACAACACCCGAGCGAGGTTGCGGCGTAGTTGGATCGGTCCGCCGTTTCGGGCCGCTCGATCCGCGGCCATCTCGAACAAGCGCCTCGCCGGCTCCTCCGGTAGCGCGCATACCGCCCACCAACCGGCGGCGTATGCGAGATCCCAGGCCCGATCCTTCATGCGCATCGAGTACCCCGAACGCGGAGGTCGACAACGATGACCATCACGACGGGCGCTGCGCGACGTTCACCCGATCGGCCACCCCGGGAGTCGTCCTGCTTCCTGTCACTTACGGTCCCACCGAGACAGTCTCTGCCGGTTCATCACGACGTGGACGCCGAACAGCGTGAGCGAGCATGCCACGGTGCCGAGGACGAGAATCACCAGAGCCGCACCGAGCGCCGTGACCGCATTCTCGGTACCGGTGCGGGGAACCGGCATGTAGTTGCCCGTCTCGTCGACCCCCATGCGGACTGTCTCTCCCGTGCGGCCGCGGCCCTCGAGACTCACTCGGCTGATGTACTCGACGCCGTCGTACTCCCACTGAGCAAGAACAGAGTCGAAATGAGGCGAAGACTCGGCCGACGGGTCGGGGACCGATACGTCGTCCGGATCGTCGAGAACGACCGCCGGCCCGATGCAGAGCCGATGGTCGTGCAAACCGGGTCCACTGCAGCGACCGAGGGACCTCGGTAACGAACCACGCCCGCCCCGTCCAACTTGCGAACAAAAATCCGGCTGCCTGCAGATTGCTCTGCCGACAGCCGGATTCGGTGTGCTGTATTCGGTGCGCCTACTCGGTGGGCGGGACCGCCGGTGCCTCGCGCGACAGGATCGGAAGCCGCGACGCGAACGGCAGAAGCACCACGACGACCAGCGCAACCACCAACACGCCGAGCGCCATACCCGACAGCACGTCGTGGACGTAGTGCACCCCCACCGTCACCCGAGAGAAGGCGAGCACTGCGGCGAGCGGAGCGACCAGCCAGATCAGACGCGGAGCCGCGAGGACACACGCCGTGGCGAACGACGCCGCGATGACGGAGTGGTTCGACGGCCAGGACCAGTCACCCACTTCGGGGCATTCCAGCACCGTCTCGATGCCGAGTGCGCGGCACGGTCGCGGTTCCGTCACCACGAGCTTGACGAGTTCGCTCGACAGGTAGGCACCCACGACACCGGTGCCGCCGACGGCGAGGGTGCCGAAGCCGCGGCGATCGTTCCGCCACAGCCATGCCGCGAGCACACCGGTGAAGGCGACAAGGACGAGCAACCCCTTGTCGGCGACGAGACCTGCGAGCGGTCCGAGGAAGGATCCCTCGACGGTCTGGGCTACGGACAGATACAGGCGGTCGCGCATCGGCACCGTCGCCGCCGCGAGAAGAGTCAGCACGAGCGCCACCCCTACGGCAGGGATGAACATCGAGCGGACCAACCGCGGGGATACAGGAGGTGAACTCTCGGTGACGACCATGACCGAATACGCTATCGCGCCATCTCGACCGGCTGCAGACCGGCAGGTCGGGCGGGTTCCGCCGTGCGTCTCACTCGGCAGGTTTCGGTAGGGCTCGACGGAACTAGGCTCACAGGGGTGTGGCGAACCTGGATCCTTTCCGCAGCGATGGTGGCCGTCGCGGCCGTCGTTCTGCTCACCGGCGCATTCGACGTGACCTCGGTGGTGACGGCAGTACTGCTCCTCGCCCTCGCCTGGGTCGTCTCTCCCCTGTTCCTCCCCCATCACGTCGACGACGCCACCGCCCGTCGCGACGCCGCAGCCCGCGGCGTTCCGGTGGTGTACTGGCGCCCGGGGTGCACGTTCTGTATCCGGTTGCGCGCTACCCTGCGCACCCGCGCGCGTCGCGCGATCTGGGTGAACATCTGGCGGGATCCCGCTGCGGCCGCTCGGGTCCGGGAAGTCAACGGCGGGAACGAGACGGTGCCGACGGTGTTCGTCGGCGATGTGTCGCATACCAATCCCGACCCCCGTTGGCTCCGCAATCAACTCGTCTGACGAACCGACGCCGACACGAACGAGGTCCCGGATCCTGTGTGGATCCGGGACCTCGTTGATGCAGAGCGGTTAGCGGCGCACACCCCGGCCGGTGACGGCCTTGACGAGGAACAGCAGGATGACCGCGCCGAGGAGGCAGGTCAGGAAACTGAAGATCAGTCCGCCGCCTTCGACATCAACGCCGAAGACCTTCAGCAGGAAACCACCGATCAAGCCGCCGATGACGCCGACGACGATGTTGAGGAGAATGCCCTGCTGGGCGTCGGTGCCCATGATCTTGCTACCGATCCAACCGGCGAGACCACCGATGATGATCCAACCGAGGATTCCGAGTCCGAGCATGTGCAGTCCTTTCGTGAACACTGGCTAGTTCGACTCAACTCAGATACCCAGTCGTCCCACCAGTCACACCTCTCACTTCTGACAACTTCAGAGTGTCACGATTGCGAGGTCCGGAAGGTCGGATTCGACGGTTCCGACTACGGCACGTGCCGTCTGCCCGACGGGGTCGGCTTGCGCTGGCACACTCGTGCGCATGACCCGGCCTCTCGTCACGATCACCGTCACCGGTCACGCCGAGCGCACCGTCGCACCCAACCGGTGCACGGTGGTGTTGCGGGTGCACGCCGACGGCTCGTCGCGCAAGCAGGCCGCCGAACCGGTGACCGCAGCCGTCGCCACCATCACCGATCTCGTCACCGAACTGCGCAAGCGCACCCCGAGCCCGGTGAAGCGGTGGACTTTCGATCGGGTACGCCACAGCCGGCGGCGCCCGTTCAACCGCGAAGGCAAGAACCGACCGTGGGTGTACAACTCCTCGGCGTCGATCACCGTCACCTTCCACCAGTTCGACGCTGTGGGCGCGTTCATCGAACGGGTCGCCGAACTCGAGGTGGTCACCGTGGCCGATCTCCAGTGGTGGATCACCCGCAAGGCCCGGAAGAAGCGACTCGCCCAGGTCCGCGACCTCGCCGTCCGCGACGCCCTCGACAAGGCGAAGGCGTACACGACGTCATTGGGTCTCGACACGGTTCGTGCGGTGGCCATCGCCGATCCGGGCATGCTCGGCTCCCAGCCCTCACCCGTCCATGCGGGCGGCGCTCCGATGATGCGCACCGCGATGCTGCGCTCGGATGCGATGAGCGCACCCGAGTCCGCCGAACCCGAGCTGGTCTTCGAACCCGACCGCGTCACCCTCACCGCCGACGTCGAGGCGCGGTTCGAAGCTTCCCCCTAGCGCCGGTGAAAATTCGGTGTTCCGGACCCCGCTCAGCGAGGTCGAGAACACCGAAATTCGAGCACCCCCCGCTTGATTCCTTGCGCGCCTTGTACAGAAGGTGGCACGATGCCAGCACGCCGCCGATCCGCGCGGCCACAATCGAATAAGGCCCGCCAGGAGTTGCAGCTCCCGACGGGCCGGATGTCCGACTAACAGGGAGTCGAACGTGGGTCAGAATACCCTGGCCGGCGGCGTGCGTCGTGGACCGCGCCTTGCCGCCAACTTCACCGTCCTCAGCAACGCCGTCATCACGGACGAGCGGCTGTCCTTCCGCGCGCGGGGCGTGCTCGCCTGGTTGCTGTCCAAGCCGGACGACTGGCGCACCCGCGCCGACTCGATCGCTGCACAGTCACCGAAGGAAGGTCGCGACGCCATCCGATCGGCCTTACGCGAGCTCGCCGACCTCGGCTACCTGGTACGCGAGAAGATCCAGAACGAGCTCGGCCAGTGGATCACCATCCAGACCATCTACGAACGTCCCGTCACCGACCCGGCGCCTGAGAATCCGACCCGCGGCAGCGCGGACATCGGAGACCCAGGCGCTCTTTCAAGTACCGATACACCAAGGACGGAAAACAACCGCACACCGCGCGTCGCGAAGGCGCCGCTGAGTCCGGCGGTGGTCGAGCTCGCGGCAGCCTGCAGGCGGGCCGGACTGACCGCAACCTTCGTCTACCTCAAACCCGACGCGGCAGCGGCGAACGAAGCACTCGTCGCCACACACGGCGTGCCGGCTCTGGTTGCGGCAGCGAAATCCGTGCACAGGCCGGGCAATCCGATGCGACTGGCGCACGGATGGTTGCCGTTGTGGCGGTCGCTGCCGACACCCCGTGTCCTCCGACCGAAGTGCGGCGACTGCGACGATTACGGGTGGCTTCCCGATGACGAGCAGGGGCGTGCCGTGCGGTGCGGGTGTCGCGCGCCGGCTGCGGCCTGAGATCCGATGCGACGGCACTCGGCCGAATTCCGTTGACCGGTCGGATGGATGGTTGTCTTATGAGGGGTAGGTGACGTTCTGCGGTAGACAGTCTCGCTGAGCTATCGACGGCGAGGGGTGGTGATGATGTCGGGAACCCGTATCGAAGTGGCCGTCGACTCGGTGTTCGTTCGTCCTCGGCGGTGAGGGCGAAAATTCCGTTGCCCCAGTACTCGTCGAGGAGTACTACTGGGCGCTGGCGAATTTCGAGATTCTCGAGGAGAGACACAGCGATGGCCACCACGATCGAACGGCCGGATGGCACGAGCATCCATGGTCCGGGCAAGCTTTCTGCGGAGCGTCTGCAGCACGAGCTCGCGCTGCGTCGACGCGCGCAGCGGATACCGGGGCGGCGACGTCACGACGGAAAAGGTGGGCGTCGGCAGCAGCGGCGTGCCGCCGCCGGAGCATGGTAACTCCGCCCAGCATCGTCGAGGCTGCGGCGTGATCGGTCAGCGGCTCAACAGCGGCGATTCCCGACGATAGTGCGCGTCCAGCACGACAGCCCCGTCCTCGACGCGATCGACATCGGACCACGGAACCAGGCAGGTCCCGCGGTGGCGCCACCGGATCCACCGAGCGAGCAACACCGGGGCACGCACATCGGTGCGTTCGAATCCGAGGTACGAGCCGCGCCGGCGAGGCGAGAGGAGAATGCCGACGACCTCCGGCGACGGCACTCCCCCACTGTCCGATACAGCCGGACGAGCAGGGATGCGGAAGCGTATATCGCACACCCACCCGACGTGGTCGCCGTTGTGCTCGTGGACGGGCAGGTCGAGCAGATCAGTCAGGAGCATGGCGGCCCCCGGGAATGCGGCCGATGATCTGGTCCCGCACCCATCGCTCGGGCCACGTCGCATCCAAGGCCTCGGACCGCACTCGTAGCCGGAGAGTGATACCGACCTCGGCAACGTCGTCCCACTTGATGCGATGCAAGCGGCTTCGGGGCAGACAGCCCCCGAAGATCCGAGTCATCAAGGTTGAGCCGGTGAGGATCGCCTCGATACGCGGTGCTGACGAGGTGACGCCGTCGGATTCGATGCCGCTGAGTTCGATGTCATCGACCGTGGCCACCGGTACGCCGTCACAGTCGAGGATCTGCCGGTCCAGCAGGTGCAGGCGGGCATGGGCGTGGCCCCTGGATAGTGGACACTGGGTGTGTACGTCAGGCGGCCCGATCAAGGGTAGACCCATGGTCGACCTCGAAGTCAAGTGGTGATCGGTTCCGCAGTGATGAGTGCCGTCGGCGTGTGTTGTATCGAGTGATCCAGCGGAAAACCTCGGTGCGGCATTGCGCTTCGTCGAGCCAGCGTTTCGCGCCCTGAAGCGTCTCCCGCTTCAACGACGCATTGAAGGACTCGGCCATCGCGTTGTCGGCACTCGACCCGATCCGGCCCATCGATTGCCGCACCCCGTGCCGGCGACATGTCGCCTGGTAGTCCGAGGAGGTGAATTGACGGCCGTGGTCGGAGTGGAAAATCGCTCCTTCCAGCGACCCTCGGGCCGCCGCATTGTCGAGCGCGTTCTCCACGACCTCGGTACGCATGTGATCTGCGATCGACCAGCCGACGAGCCGTCTGGAACACACGTCGATCACGGTCGCCAAGTAGAGGAACTCACCGGCGCCGCTGTGCGGAAGATAGGTAATGTCACCGACGAAAACTCGTCCAGGCTCGTCTGCAGTGAAATCACGGTTGACCAGGTCTTCGAAGACCTGCGCCCCAGGATCTTTGATCGTCGTGCTCTTCGGTTTACGCAGGTGCACACCGACGATGTTGTTCACTCGCATCAACCTGGCCACGCGCTTGTGATTGACCGTGCCCGGCACCGCGTCATCATCGGCCAGTTCGGCGGTCATCCGCCGGTAACCGAGGGTGTGGCCCCATTCCTGGTGGTGGGCACGTATTCGGTCGACAAGCGCCGCATCGGCCTGCTGGCGGGCAAGCCGAGCCGCCTTTCCGGCTCGCCACGTGTAGTAGCTCGACCGGTGGATGCCGAGCACCGTGCACATCCACTTCACCTCATGGGTGTCCCGGTGGTCGTCAACGAACCGGAAGCGGATCACCAGTTCGTCTCTGCCGCGAAATATTTCGTGGCCTTACGCAGGATGTCTCGTTCCTCGCTGAGCTTGTCGTTCTCCGCGACCAGAGCCTGGTTGCGGGCCCGAATCTGCTCGATCTCGGCCTGCATCCGCACACACTGCTCCTCGGGTGTCTCCGAGGCACCCACGCTCTTGTCGGGCGCAGACCGCGCCATCGCGGCCTTCTTACGCGCCAGGTGCACCCACGTCTTCAACGACCCCCGAGCGACTCCCAGATCCGCGGCCAACGACGAGTACGACACTTCCGGGCGACTCTCGTAGAGTCGCACGGCGTCGGCCTTGAACTCGTCAGAGTACTTCTTCTTCGTCATGGTGATGTCCTGCATTCTCCGGCC
>NZ_JBLWIU010000008.1:453916-679973 GCF_048381395.1 Rhodococcus shunpengi | reverse complement strand
ATGCCCTGGACGAAGGTCTGGTGCTCGTAGAACGCGATGATCTGCCCGACCACCGACGGGGTCAGTTCCGGGGCGAGGATCGTCGTCGACGGCCGATCGCCGGGCATCACCTTGTGCGCCACCACCGCCTCGTCGACGCCTTCGGCACGCACCTCGTCGGCATCACGGCCGAAGGCCAATACTTTGGCCTGGGCGAACATGTTCGCCAGCACCAGCACCTGCATGCTGGTCTGCCCATCGCGGGCCGGCAGATCGTCGCCGGAACGGGCCAGGCCGAGGAAGTCGACGGGGACGATCTCGGTGCCCTGGTGCAGCAACTGGAAGAAGGCATGCTGACCGTTGGTACCGGGCTCACCCCAGAACACCTCCCCGGTCGGACACGAGACCGCGGTGCCGTCGGCGCGCACGGACTTGCCGTTCGATTCCATGGTCAGCTGCTGCAGATAGGCCGGCAACCGCGCCAGATCCTGCGCATAGGGCACCACCGCGCGCGAGCGATAACCGAGGACGCTCGCATTCCACACCCCGATCAACCCCGCCAACAGCGGTGCGTTCTGTGCCGGGTCGGCGGTGGCGAAGTGTTCGTCGAGGGCGTGCATGCCGGCGAGGAACTCGCCGAACCGCTGCCGGCCGATGGCGCACATGACCGCCAGCCCGATCGCCGAACCCACCGAATACCGCCCACCGACCCAGTCCCAGAACTCGAACATGTTCGCCGGATCGATGCCGAACTCGACCACCCGCTCCGTGTGCGTCGACACCGCCACGAAATGCTGGGCCACCGCATCCTCGCCGAGAGCGTCGACGAGCCAGCGGCGCGCGGCGGTGGCGTTCGACAGGGTTTCGAGGGTGGAGAAGGTTTTCGACGCGACGATGAACACGGTGGTGGCCGGGTCCAGATCGGCCAGCGCCGCGGTCAGATCCGCCGGGTCGACGTTGGAGACGAACCGCGCCGCCGGCCCGTCGTGAAAACGCCGCAGCGCGCGGGTGACCATCGCCGGGCCGAGATCGGAGCCACCGATGCCGATGTTGACCACCGTGGCGATCTTCTCGCCGGTGGCGCCGCGCCAGTCGCCGCTGCGGAGGCGGTCGGTGAACTGGCCCATCCGGTCGAGCACGGCGTGAACGTCGGCGACGACATCGACCCCGTCCACGATCAGTTCCGCATCGCGGGGCAGGCGCAGGGCGGTGTGCAGCACCGCGCGGTCCTCGGTGACGTTGATGTGCGCACCCGAGAACATCGCCTCCCGAGCCGCGGCGATCCCCGCGGTGTCGGCGAGCTCGAGCAGAGCCTGCAGGACGGGGGTGTCGACACGCTGCTTACTGAAATCGATCACCAGATCCCCGGCAGGGACCGTCAACACCGAGACCCTGTCGGGTTCGGAGGTGAACAACTGCCGCAGCGACACCGATTCGAGCCGGTCGCGATGGTCTTCCAGAGCTTTCCACGGTGCCGTTGCGGTTACGTCGCTCATGTCGTCGACAGTAGTGCGCCCCGACACGGTGCGCCCGGTGTGCGACTGTGTCCCCCGGTGTGACGAAGGGATCCTTCGGTTTCCCACAGCGAGCGACCGCGGCGCGCATGATGGGGCATATGGATGCTGCAGAACTGATTCGGTCCGTCCCCACCGACCTGTTCCTCGGCGGTGAATGGGTGGCGGCCGAGAACGGAGCCACCTTCGGAGTCCACGATCCTGCGACCGGCGACGAACTCACCCGTGTCGCCGATGCCGCGCCCGGTGATGCCCTACGGGCCCTCGACGCGGCCGTCGCGGCCGGTCCGGAATGGGCCGCGACCCCGCCGCGTGAACGCGCGGAACTGCTACGGGCCGTGTGGCAGAAGATCACCGAACGCGCCGACGACTTCGCGCTGCTCATGACACTCGAGATGGGCAAGGCACTACCGGAGAGCCGATCGGAGGTGACCTACGGCGCCGAATTCCTGCGATGGTTCTCCGAGGAGGCGGTCCGCATCGCCGGTCGCTACACGCCCGCCCCGGCCGGCACCGGGCGCGTTCTCGTGACGAAACAACCCGTCGGTCCCTGCCTGGCCATCACACCGTGGAACTTCCCGCTCGCGATGGGAACCCGCAAGATCGGTCCCGCCCTCGCCGCGGGATGCACGATCATCGTCAAGCCCGCGTCGGAGACGCCCCTCACGATCCAGCTGCTCGCGCAGCTCTTCGACGAGGCAGGACTGCCCAAGGGTGTCCTGTCGGTGCTGCCGTCCTCGCATGCCGGAGAGGTCACCGGCCCGCTCCTCGAGGATCCCCGGCTGCGCAAGCTCACCTTCACCGGCTCCACCGAGGTCGGGCGCATGCTCGCCGAGAAGGCCGGTCGTTCGCTGCTGCGCACCTCACTCGAACTCGGCGGCAACGCGCCGTTCGTCGTCTTCGAGGACGCCGATCTCGACGCCGCGGTCGAGGGCGCGGTGGCAGCCAAGCTGCGCAACGGGGGAGAGGCCTGCACGGCCGCGAACCGCTTCCACGTCCACAATTCGGTGCGCGACGCCTTCGTCGCCAAGCTCACCGAACGCATGGCGTCGTACAAGCTCGGGCCGGGAACGGACCCCGACGCGACGCTGGGCCCCCTGGTCAACGAGAACCAGAAGAAGACCGTGATCGAACTCGTGCAGGACGCGGTGTCGGCGGGTGCCTCGGTGCGCCTGGGCGGTGAACCCGCGGACGGACCGGGATGGTTCTACCCGGCCACCGTCCTCGACGACGTGCCGAAGCAGGCCCGCATCCTGCAGGAAGAGGTGTTCGGGCCGGTCGCGGCCGTCACCGGCTTCGACACCGAGGAGGAAGCGCTCGCGGCGGCGAACGACACCCGCTACGGGCTCGCCGCCTACATCTTCACGCGCGACCTCGACCGGGCCCTGCGCGTGTCGCATGCGCTCGAAACGGGCATCGTCGGCGTGAACCGCGGTGTCGTCTCGGATGTCGCGGCCCCGTTCGGCGGAATCAAGGATTCCGGGCTGGGACGCGAGGGCGGTACCGAGGGCATCGAGGAATTCCTCGAGACCAAGTACATCGCCCTGCAGTAGAGGAACTCAGCGATGGCCGGGACGGCCCGCCGTCGGTGACTCGGACGGCCCCGCCGTCAGTGATTCGGACGGCCCGCCGTCAGTGACCCAGGCGGCCACGCCCGAGGCGGAGCAGCAGCATCGCCAGGGTGTGGCCTTCCTGGCCCAGCTCGCTGAACCGCTCGAGGACCTTCATCTCGCGGCTGTGCACGAGACGGGTACCGCCGGACGCCATGCGGGTACGCCCGATCATGCGGGAGACCTCGGTGCGGCGCTTGACCGCGGCCAGGATCTCGGCGTCGAGACGATCGATCTCCTTGCGGAGCTCCTCGATCTCGGCCTCGGTGGGCACTCCGGTGTCGTCGGCCGCGGCCGGTGTTCCGGCGTTCGCCTGGCCCGGCTCGCCGGAAAGGGAAGAATCGATGTGCGTGCTCATGTCGTCTCCTCGCATCTGCTCTGAAGGATCGCCCGTATGGGAGCGGCTGTTACCGGTATCGGGTCGGGCCGGCGGTCGGGAATCGACAGCGACAACCGGAACTCGATCCGAGCGTGCAAAGGACAGAAGACATGGACTCCAGTTTGCCACTCACCCTGCAGGCCCTGCCACTCGGCTTGATCGACTGTGTGGTCCGGATCCGTTGTCCGAACGGTCCGGTAGTTTGGTGAAACGATGAACACTCCCGTCGCGCTCGCAAACTCCCGCCCCGGATCCGATGCTCTTCTCGAAGGGCTCAATCCGCAGCAGCGGGAAGCGGTCACGCACGAAGGGGCCCCGCTGCTGATCGTCGCGGGCGCGGGCTCCGGCAAGACTGCGGTGCTCACGCGTCGCATCGCCTATCTGCTGGCCGAGCGCGGCGTCGTCCCTGGTCAGGTGCTCGCCATCACGTTCACCAACAAGGCCGCGGCCGAGATGCGCGAGCGGGTGGCGGCCCTGGTGGGGCCGCGCGCGAATGCGATGTGGGTCTCGACCTTCCACTCGAGCTGCGTCCGGATCCTGCGCGCGCAGGCGGGTCTGCTGCAGGGCATGAATTCGAATTTCACGATCTACGACGCCGACGATTCCCGTCGTCTGCTCACGATGATCGCGAAGGATCTCGAACTCGACAGCAAGAAGTACTCCGCCCGGTTGCTGTCCACGCAGATCTCGAACCTCAAGAACGAACTGATCGGGCCGGAAGAAGCCGCCCATGAGGCGGAGACCGATTCGGCGGCCACCGAACTCACCCGCGTCGTCGCCCGGGTCTACGCGCACTACCAGCAGCGCCTGCGCACGGCGAACGCCTTCGACTTCGACGATCTCATCGGCGAGACGGTGGCGTTGCTGCAGGCGCACCCGCAGGTCGCCGAGTACTACCGACGCCGGTTCCGTCACGTGCTGGTCGACGAGTACCAGGACACCAACCACGCGCAGTACGTGCTGGTGCGCACCCTCGTGGGCGATCCGGAGGAGGAATCCGCCGTTCCCCCGAGCGAACTGTGCGTGGTGGGCGACGCCGACCAGTCGATCTACGCCTTCCGCGGCGCCACGATCCGCAACATCGAGGAGTTCGAGCGCGACTATCCGCAGGCCCGCACGATCCTGCTCGAACAGAACTACCGCTCCACCCAGAACATCCTGTCGGCGGCCAATTCCGTCATCTCCAAGAACACGGGTCGCCGCGAGAAGCGGCTGTGGACGGATTCGGGCGAGGGCGAACTCATCACCGGCTATGTCGCCGACAACGAGCACGACGAGGCGCGCTTCGTCGCTGCCGAGATCGACCGGCTCGTCGACGGCGGCGACACCACCTACTCCGACATCGCGGTGTTCTACCGCACCAACAATGCCTCCCGCGCGTTCGAGGACGTCTTCATCCGGCACGGTGTGCCCTACAAGGTCGTCGGCGGTGTGCGGTTCTACGAGCGCAAGGAGGTGCGCGACATCGTCGCGTACCTGAAGGTGCTCGACAACCCCGACGACACGGTGAGTCTGCGCCGCATCCTCAACACCCCTCGTCGCGGTATCGGCGATCGCGCCGAGGCGTGTGTGGCGGTGCACGCCGAGCGGCTCGGCGTCAGCTTCGGGCAGGCCCTCGTCGACGCCGCAGCCGGCAAGGTCGCGCTGCTGAACACGCGGGCGCAGAAGGCGATCGCCGGTTTCGCCGAGATGATGGACGATCTGCGGGCGATGCTCGTCGCGAGCGACGCCGACGGCAACGACATGGTCGACATCGGAGACGTCGTCGAGGCGATCCTCGAACGTACCGGATACAGCGCCGAGTTGTCGGCGAGCGACGACCCGCAGGACGGCGCCCGTCTCGACAATCTCCACGAACTCGTCAGCGTGGCAAGGGAATTCAGCGCCGACGTCCGCAACGCTGCCGGGATCGTCGACGACGAACGCGAAGAGGGCGATCCCGAACCGGGATCGCTCGCGGCGTTCCTCGAGAAGGTCTCGCTCGTCGCCGACGCCGATCAGATCCCGGAGAACGAGGCCGGTGTGGTCACGCTGATGACGTTGCACACCGCGAAGGGCCTCGAGTTCCCGGTCGTCTTCGTCACCGGTTGGGAGGACGGTCAGTTCCCACACATGCGTGCCCTCGGTGATCCGGCCGAACTGTCCGAGGAGCGGCGACTCGCGTATGTCGGCATCACGCGCGCCCGGCGTCGTCTCTATCTCACGCGCGCCGTGCTGCGGTCGTCCTGGGGTCAGCCCCTCACCAACCCGGAATCCCGCTTCCTGCAAGAGATTCCGCAGCACCTCATCGACTGGCGGCGTCTCGAGCCCACACCCGCGCGCGGGCAGGCGATCGGCTCGGGCACCGGTTCGCGGTTCGGTGCGGGTGAGCGGCGCGGTTCGTCGGGCACACCGAGTTTCGGTGCGGCGCGCGGACGCAACAACCAGCTGGTGCTCGATGTCGGCGATCGCGTCAGCCACGACAAGTACGGTCTCGGAACGGTTCTCGAAACTCGGGGCTCGGGCCCCACGGCCACCGTCGTGATCGACTTCGGCAGTGCCGGCAAGGTGCGGCTGATGCTCGTCGGCGGTGTGCCGATGATCAAGCTGTGATGCTCTGAAAGCCTGTGGCAGGCGCGGATTCGCACGAAAGAGCGGGTCCGCGCCGAAACGGGGAAGAGGGTCGAACGGGACGCAGCGCCGAACGTACGGCGGCGAGGTCGGTCAGTCGCGCTGGATGCCGAGGGCGATACCGCGGGTGGCGAGCCACGGGACGGGGTCGATCTTGTCGACGCCGTTGAGGTGCACCTCGAAGTGCAGGTGCGGGCCCGTGGAGAAACCGCGGTTGCCCATGGTGGCGATCTGGTCGCCGGCCATGACGTGCTGACCCACGGTCACCAGCGACTGGTCGATGTGCCCGTACACGGTGACGGTGCCGTCGGCGTGGAGGAGCCGGACCCACATGCCGAAGCCGGAGGCCGGACCGGAATCGATGACCTCACCGTCGGCGACCGCGAGGATCGGGGTTCCGATGGGACCTGCGATGTCGACGCCGGCGTGGAGGGTGCCCCAGCGGGCGCCGAAGTTCGAGGTGAACGATCCCACGGCGGGGAGGACGAAGAGGGGGCGACGGGCCGCGGCCTCGCGCGCAGCGCGTTCCTCGCTGAACCGCTGGCCCTTGGCCAGGAGATTCGAGAACTGCGACAGGTCGTTCGGGTCGGCGATGTTGAGCACCTGCGGGGCCTGCGAGGGCTGGGCGTCGGCGCTCGGCGCGAACTGCGCTGCCTGGGGCACTGCGGTGGCCGTGATGATCGAGGAATCGGCTTCGCCGGCGGCGAGAGCGACCTCGGAGTGCTCGGTGTTCTGTCCCGGACCGCCGTTGGCTGCGGCCTGACCCGCGGCGACCACGGCGCCTGCGGCGACCGCGAAGACCGCGGCGCGACCCTTGAGGGCGGTGGGGGGAGTGGGAAGTCGATGGGCTCCACCGCGGGATGCGGGAGCGGTGACGTCGGTGCTCTCGTCGGGACGGTCCTGCGAGAAACGGTCGTCGCGGACGGCGTGGCCGAAGGAGTCGGAGTAGTAGGTGGGCTCGGGACCGGGGCCGGTGTTGCGGAAGTCCATCGTGGCGGCTTCCCAGGGGTTCCAGTCTTCGGGTGCCGATTCGGGACGGCGGATTCGGCTCTCGGCACTCGGGTTACCAGAGCGCATCGCCATCCTCCGTTCGTGACCTCATCGTTACTTCGACCAGGCGACGGTAACGAAGCGATCGCAGGGGTGGCAAGCCGTAGTTCGTCCGGCGGACGTTATGTGAGTGGCATCACAGTGCAAACCGGGGCAAATTGGGACATGCCCCAGCGGGCGGCGTCCCAAACACTGTTTTCCGACATGTCACGAGTCCGTTGCGCCGCGTTCGCGCGGGATCCGGTGTCGGCGGGCCAGGGGGTACCTGTCATCCTGAACCGAGTGCTCCGCTCGAACGTGGCGTCGGCCACGTCCCGGGAGGGGAACTGCGAAGTCGTTCCCGGACCTACGCGCGCGTGACCTGTGCCACATGGGACTGCCGCGCGTGATCCGCGGCCCGGCCGAGAAACTAGAGTCCGAAACGGCCCGCTCGATACCCCGGAGCGGGCGTGAACGCAGACGAGACGGTGAGCAGATGGATCTCTTCGAATATCAGGCGAAGGAACTCTTCGCCAAGCATGACGTGCCGACGTCGGCCGGCCGTGTTACCGACACTGTCGCCGGTGCCCGCGAGATCGCGGAAGAAATCGGCAAGCCGGTGATGGTCAAGGCCCAGGTCAAGGTCGGCGGCCGCGGCAAGGCCGGTGGCGTGAAGTACGCCGCCACCGCAGACGACGCGCAGACCCACGCCGAGAACATCCTCGGCCTCGACATCAAGGGTCACATCGTCAAGAAGCTCCTGGTCGCCGAGGCCAGCGACATCGCGGAGGAGTACTACATCTCCTTCCTGCTCGACCGCACCAACCGCACCTACCTGGCCATGTGCTCGGTCGAGGGCGGCATGGAGATCGAAGAGGTCGCCGCCACCAAGCCGGAGCGCCTCGCCAAGGTTGCCGTCGACGCCGTCAAGGGCGTCGACCTCGCGTTCGCGCGCGAGATCGCCGAGAAGGGTCACCTGCCCGCCGAGGTCCTCGACGCCGCGGCCGTGACCATTCAGAAGCTGTGGGAGGTCTTCGTCAAGGAAGACGCTCTCCTCGTGGAGGTCAATCCCCTCGTCCGCACCCCGGACGACCAGATCCTCGCCCTCGACGGCAAGGTCACCCTGGATGCCAACGCCGACTTCCGTCAGCCCGGCCACGCCGAGTTCGAGGACAAGGACGCCACGGATCCGCTCGAGCTCAAGGCCAAGGAGAACGACCTCAACTACGTCAAGCTCGACGGCGAGGTCGGCATCATCGGTAACGGCGCCGGCCTGGTCATGTCGACCCTCGACGTCGTCGCCTACGCAGGCGAGAAGCACGGCGGCGTCAAGCCCGCCAACTTCCTCGACATCGGTGGCGGCGCCTCCGCAGCCGTCATGGCCGCCGGTCTCGACGTCATCCTGAACGACGCCCAGGTCAAGAGCGTGTTCGTCAACGTCTTCGGTGGCATCACCGCGTGCGACGCGGTCGCGAACGGCATCGTCAAGGCCCTCGAGATCCTCGGCGACGAGGCCAACAAGCCGCTGGTCGTCCGCCTCGACGGCAACAACGTCGACGAGGGTCGCCGCATCCTCGCCGAGGCCAACCACCCGCTGGTCACGGTCGTCGCCACCATGGACGAGGCTGCCGACAAGGCGGCCGAACTCGCCTTCGCAGCGAAGTAAAGGGACACACAGAACAATGGCAATCTTCCTTACCAAGGATTCCAAGGTCATCGTCCAGGGCATCACCGGCGGCGAGGGCACCAAGCACACCGCTCTCATGCTCAAGGCCGGCACCCAGGTCGTCGGCGGCGTGAACGCCCGCAAGGCCGGCACGACGGTCTCGCACACCGACAAGGACGGCAACCCGGTCGAGCTCCCCGTCTTCGGCTCCGTCGCCGAGGCCATCAAGGAGACCGGCGCCGACGTCTCGATCGCGTTCGTTCCCCCGGCCTTCTCGAAGGACGCCATCGTCGAGGCCATCGACGCGGAGATCCCGCTGCTCGTGGTCATCACCGAGGGCATCCCCGTGCAGGACTCCGCCTACGCCTGGGCCTACAACGTCCAGAAGGGCAACAAGACCCGCATCATCGGCCCCAACTGCCCCGGCATCATCACCCCGGGTGAGGCGCTCGTCGGCATCACCCCGGCGAACATCGCCGGCAAGGGCCCGGTCGGCCTCGTCTCCAAGTCGGGCACCCTGACCTACCAGATGATGTTCGAGCTGCGCGAGTACGGCTTCTCGACCGCCATCGGCATCGGCGGCGACCCGGTCATCGGCACCACCCACATCGACGCCATCGAGGCGTTCGAGAAGGACCCGGAGACCAAGGTCATCGTCATGATCGGCGAGATCGGCGGCGACGCCGAGGAGCGCGCGGCCGATTACATCAAGGCCAACGTGACCAAGCCGGTCGTCGGCTACGTCGCGGGCTTCACCGCTCCCGAGGGCAAGACCATGGGCCACGCCGGCGCCATCGTCTCGGGCTCCTCGGGCACCGCTCAGGCCAAGAAGGACGCTCTCGAGGCGGCCGGCGTGAAGGTCGGCAAGACGCCGTCCGAGACCGCTGCGCTCGCTCGCGAGATCCTGCAGTCGCTCTGACAGCAGCGTCACCTTCCGTGCGCGCCTTCCGGTGGCTCCGGCCATCGGGAGGCGCGCACGCGCTTTTCCGGTGTGGATCCGGTCAGATGTCGATCCAGTCGACTCCCGCGGGTTCGAGTTCGCCCGCCCCGGACGTCAGCGACGCCACCCACCCCTCCAGTTCGCTCCGCTCGCGCCCGGCGACGGTGAGGACGACCCGGTCCGCATAAGCGACGTCGAGCACCGCGACCCCGCGCCCGCGCAGTTCCGCCTCCACGCGACCCGCCTCGCCGTGATCGATCGCGAGGGTGAACTTCTCCTGCTGCCTGCGCTCGACGAGGGGCGCCTCGTCCAGTGCCGTCGCGACCGCACCCGAGTACGCGCGCACCAGCCCGCCCGCGCCGAGCTTGATCCCCCCGAACCACCGGGTCACCACCACCGCGACGTTCACGAGATCCCGGTGGTGCAGGACCTGCAGCATCGGGATGCCGGCCGTGCCGCCCGGCTCCCCGTCGTCGCTCGACCGCTCGGCACGCGCCGCCGGGGCGTCACCCACCACGAACGCCCAGCAATGGTGTCGGGCATCGGGATACAGTCGGCGTTGTTCGTCGACGAAGGCGAGCGCGGCGTCGGCCGTGTCGACACGACGAACCGCCGCGAGGAAACGCGAGTGCTTCACCTCCGTCTCGACCACGACGTCGGGGCCCGGGGCGAGAGTGTGCGGCATGGACCCCATTCTCTCGGGTAGTCCCTAGGCTGTTGACTGCAGGACGAGTGACCGACACACACCGATCGACGGCAGGAGAATCGATGACATTCCCCGCAGGCGCATCCGCCCAGAGCAAGGTGGTGCCGTTGCTGCTGCCACTCGCGGTGGCCGTGCTCGGTGCCGTGAACTTCCTGCTCGGCCTCACACCCTTCGTGAACATCACCTTCGGCTCGCAGGTGGCGCTCACGTCCTTCGATTTCGGCTTCGCCGTCGTGCCGCTGGCCTTCCTGCTCTTCGGCGGTGTGAGCGCGGCACTGTCGCTGCTCCCCGGCCAGGACCTGCGTGCCGTGGCCGTCGCGGCGTCGGGCGTCGGTTTCGTGACATCCCTGTTCCAGCTGTTCCATCTGCCCGAGGACACCGGG
This sequence comes from Rhodococcus shunpengi, assembly GCF_048381395.1. Classification (NCBI taxonomy): domain Bacteria; kingdom Bacillati; phylum Actinomycetota; class Actinomycetes; order Mycobacteriales; family Nocardiaceae; genus Rhodococcus; species Rhodococcus shunpengi. Next base: position 669,157 of record NZ_JBLWIU010000008.1, on the reverse strand, counting down.
ATCGCGTGGGGCGGCGTGACGATCCTCGTCCTCGGTTTCCTGCAGTTCGCGCTGGCGCTCGTCGCGCTGCTGTTCGGCCTCGGCATCCTCGTGTCCGGCCGGTCGGGTGAGCAGAGTTCCTTCGGGTCGCAGCAGGGCGCCGGGCAGTACCAGGGAGTCGGGTCCGGTGCGGGAACCGGTCAGCCGCAGGGCTCCGGTTCGCCGCAGGGTTACGGTTCGCCGCAGGGTTACGGCCCGCAGGGATACGGCCAGCCCTACGGCTCGCAGCAGGGAGTCACCGGCGGACAGTCCCAGTTCGGTGCGCCGCATCCCGGCCATCAGGCGTATCCCGGACAGCAGACGCCGGGGGAGTACTCCGGCGCGCAGCAGTATTCGGGGTCGCAGCAGTACGGCGGGTCCCAGCAGTATCCGGGCGCTCAGCAGTACGGCGGGCAGCAGTACAGCGGGTCCCAGCAGTTCCCCGGTTCCCAGCAGTTCCCGGGTGCTCAGCAGTACGGCGGAGGAGCGCAGTATCCCGGTGCCCAGCAGTACGGCGGACAGCAGTACCCCGGTGCGCAGCCGACCCAGCAGTACCCGATCCAGGAACCGCACGGCGCTCAGGACTCGACGGACCACACCGACACGCGGGCGGACGGCACAGCCACGCGGGCGGACGGCACAGCCACGCGGGCGGACGGCACAGTCACACGGGCGGACGGCACAGTGTCCGATGACGACACGACGGGCACGGAACGTCGCGAGGAGACCGGGACCACTGCGACCGGCGACCAGGACGCCACGCAGGCGTTCCGCGCACCGGACGACCAGCGGTGATCGGCGCGCCTGACACCACGATCGCCGTGTCGGTGACACTCTCGAACCGATGACTTCGACGCTCGGCCGGTCCACCCGGCACGTTCCCACCGACGACGACAGCCTGGACCCGGAGCGGTTCCGCATCCTGCTCGGTACTGCGGCCCGCGTTCCGGCGGTGACGCTCGCCGTCGTGGCCACCATCGTGGTGACGACGATGGTCGTCGCCAACAGCGATCTCACCGGCATCTACGCCGCGATCGCCGGCACGTGGCTCGCACTGCACCAGGTGACGCTCACGATCGACGGCACGTCGCTCGGCGTGCTGCCGCTGCTGCCCACCGCGGTTCTGGTGTGGCAGGCGGCGCGGGGATGCGCGTCCGCGGCCGACGCGCTCGTCGAGAACAGTGGGTACGCCCTCGATCGTCAGGACGTCTCGCGCATCACCGTCGCCGTCCTCGCCGGCCCGCTGCTCGTGACCGCGGCGTCGCTGATCGTGCTGCAGGATGCGGCGAGCGTGCTGCCGGTGACGCCTCCGAATGCAGCTGCCGCGCTCACGTGGGTTACCGGCATCTACCTCGTCGCGGCCCTCATCGGCATCGGCTCCCGTGTGTGGAAGCCGCTGGTGCGCTACTACTCGGCGCCCGATTGGCTCGTGCTCGCCTTCCGTCCGGCACTGCGGGTGCTGCTGGGGATGTTCGCCCTCGGCGGGGTGGTGGTCGTCGCCGGACTGCTGTGGTCGTGGAACGTCGTCGGTGAACTGCTCGCGCGCGGGGACCACTGGACCGGTGTGCTGGGTCTGACGGTGATGTCGATCCTGTACCTGCCCAACGTCATCATCGGTGCCGCGGCCGTCCTGGCGGGCAGCACCGTGCACTTCGGCGACATCCACCTGAGCCTGTTCGAGGCGACGGGCGGTGACCTCCCGGCGCTGCCGGTGCTCGCGGCGGTCCCCTCGGGCCCGGCCGCAGCGTTCTGGCCGGTGCTGCTGGCCGTTCCGGCGACGATCGGTGCGCTGCTCGGACGTTTCGCCGCGCAGCGAACCCTGCAGGCGAAGGCCGACGGTGCCCCGGTGGGCAGCGCCGACGCTTCATGGACGGTGCTCGCTGCCGCAGCGGGCGCCGGACTCGTCACGGCGCTGGCGACCTGGGTCGCGGGCGGCCCGCTCGGCGTCTTCGGCACGGTCGGCGCCAACTGGTGGCTTGCCGGAATCCTCGTCTTCGCCTGGTGTGGCCTGCTCGGCATCATCACGGCCCAGCTGCTCGTATGGCGCGAAGGTCGACTGGCCGCGGCGGCATTGCGCGCCGACACCGAGGTGGCCGAGGAGACCCCGGAGGACGCGGCGGACGCGGCCGACGCGACCGAGGCCGACGACACCGCTGATGCAGGAGCCGACACAGAACTCGAGGCGCCCGAGGGCGAGACCCCGGCACTCGAGGCCCCTGCGGCAGAGGACGCCGATGACGCGGATGCCACCGACGAGGAGGAATCCTCGGTCGAGGACACCACCGCCGCCGAGCGCGAGGTCGCAGAAGTCGACGGGGACGAAGCCGCCGCAGTCGAGGAGGACGAGGCTGCCGAGGACGACGCGGAGAGCCTCGAGGACGATGCGGACGCCGACGACGTCATCGACGCCGAGGTGGTCGAGGTGGTCGACGAGGATGACGCCGAGGACGAGGGCGAGCCCGACGAGGAGGTCGCGAACAAGGCCGAAAAGGGCGCCGACTAGGCTCTCCTACGGCCGGTCGATCGGCCGACCCACCTCGACTTCACAGGAGTGGACCCTGACTGCCTCGCGTGACCAGCTGCCGCCCACCGCGCCGGCGCGGCTCGTCGTCCTCGCCTCGGGCACGGGCAGCCTCTTGCGTTCGCTGCTCGACGCCACCCGGACCGACGGATATCCCGCGACGGTCGTCGCTGTCGGTGTCGATCGCCAATGTCCCGCCGAAGGGCACGCCGCCGACGAAGGCATCCCGTCGTTCCGCGTCGCATTGCGCGACTTCGAGGACCGCACTTCGTGGGACCGCGCGCTGACCGACGCGGTCGCCGCCCACGAACCCGACCTCGTGGTGTCCGCGGGCTTCATGAAGATCCTGGGTTCGGCCTTCCTCGAGCGGTTCGCCGGCCGCATCATCAACACTCATCCCGCGCTACTGCCGTCGTTCCCCGGCGCGCACGCCGTTGCCGACGCCCTTGCCTACGGCGTCAAGATCACCGGTTCGACGGTGCATCTCGTCGACGGGGGCGTCGACACAGGCCCGATCCTCGCGCAGGAAGCCGTGCAGGTGCTCGACGACGACGACGAGGACACCCTGCACGAGCGCATCAAGGTTGTGGAGCGACGGCTGCTGGCCGAGATGGTCGCCGCCGTCGCCACCCGTGGAGTTGTTTCCGATGGACGAAAGGCCGTGATCCCCGGTGACCGAACGTAAGACTGTGCGCCGCGCGCTGGTCAGCGTGTACGACAAGAGCGGGCTGGTGGAGCTGGCGACAGGGCTCCACGCGGCAGGTGTCGAGCTGGTCTCGACCGGCTCCACGGCCAAGACCATCGCCGACGCAGGCGTGCCGGTGACGAAGGTCGAGGAACTGACCGGCTTCCCCGAGTGCCTCGAGGGCCGGGTGAAGACCCTGCACCCGCGCGTGCACGCCGGCATCCTCGCCGACACCCGCAAGCAGGACCACCTCGACCAGATCGCCGATCTGGGCATCGAGACGTTCGAGCTCGTCGTCGTGAACCTCTACCCGTTCACGCAGACGGTCGCCTCGGGTGCGAGCCCCGACGAGTGCGTCGAGCAGATCGACATCGGTGGCCCGTCGATGGTGCGTGCCGCGGCGAAGAACCACCCGTCCGTCGCGGTCGTCGTCGACCCGGCCGCCTACGGTGACGTGCTCGCCGCCGTCGAGGGTGGCGGTTTCACCCTCGAGCAGCGCAAGCGTCTTGCCGCGCAGGCGTTCCAGCACACCGCCGCCTACGACGTCGCCGTCGCGAGCTGGATGAACAGCGGCTATGCGGCGCCCGAGGGCGACGAGTCGCAGTTCCCGGCGTGGACCGGCGCGACCTGGACCCGCGCGAACGTCCTTCGCTACGGCGAGAACCCGCACCAGGCCGCGGCCCTGTACGTGAACGAGGCGGGCGAGCCGGGGCTCGCGCAGGCCGAGCAGTTCCACGGCAAGGAGATGTCCTACAACAACTACCAGGACGCCGACGCCGCTTGGCGCGCCGCGCACGACCACAGCGAGCCGTGTGTCGCGATCATCAAGCACGCCAATCCGTGCGGCATCGCGATCGCCGACGACATCGCCACCGCGCACCGCAACGCGCACGAGTGCGACCCGGTCTCGGCCTTCGGTGGCGTCATCGCCGCGAACCGTGAGGTGAGCGTCGAGATGGCCGAGCAGGTCGCCGAGATCTTCACCGAGGTGATCATCGCCCCGTCGTACGCCGACGGCGCCGTCGACGTGCTCTCCCGCAAGAAGAACATCCGCATCCTGCGCGCCGATTCGCCGAAGTCGGCTCCGGTCGAGATCCGTCAGATCTCCGGCGGACTGCTCCTGCAGGAGCGCGACGTGCTCACCGCGGACGGCGACTCCACCGCCAACTGGCAGCTCGCGTGCGGCGAGGCCGCCGACGAGGCCACGCTGCGCGATCTCGAATTCGCCTGGCGCGCATGCCGTGCCGTGAAGTCCAACGCGATCCTGCTGGCCTCGGGCGGCGCGACCGTCGGTGTGGGCATGGGTCAGGTCAACCGCGTCGACTCGGCGCGACTCGCCGTGACCCGTGCGGGCGATCGTGTCGCCGGGTCGGTGGCCGCGTCGGATGCCTTCTTCCCGTTCGCCGACGGTCTGCAGGTGCTGACCGAGGCCGGCGTGAAGGCGATCGTGCAGCCGGGTGGCTCCGTGCGCGACAACGAGGTCATCGAGGCCGCTCGCGAGGCCGGCGTGACGCTGTACCTCACCGGCGCACGGCACTTCGCGCACTAGTCACGAACACCACGCGCGGCACCCGCGCGCACCGTCGCTCAGGCGGCGTGCGCGTGGGTGCCGTTGTCGTGTGCGGTGGGTTCGACGGTGCGCTTGCCGCGGCCCTCGGAGATGACCAGCTTGGCGGCGCCACGGTCGAGCAGTTCGCGGATGAGATCCGCGGAGGCGGCGCCGCTCTCGGTACCGCCGACCCGGCTCAGGTCGATGGTGATGGCGTGACCGGTGAGGTCGTCGGGCAGTTCGGTCGACACGGTGCCGCCGGATTCGATTCGCAGTTTCATGGTGTTTCTCCTGTCGAGGTGATCTTGTACGGGTCGCGGTCGGGGATAGAGAAAGGGCACCCGGGGCGTATGTGCCCCGAGTGCCCGAGAACGAGTCGTCGTGTGACTTCTATTCTCGGGATCGCTCCGCCGCGAAGTGGAAGAAGAAGTGAGAAAACGGTACGGAACAATCGGCTACGTACATGTGCTTGTATCGCATCGGACCGTACCTTTCTCATGTGAACCAGTTGGTTAACGGATGACCATACACGAACAACGCGGAATGGACATTTGTTATTTCCGCGTCGTCCGTGCGTAGGGGCGGGTGCTCAGCCCCTCAGCTTGTCGATCCAGGCCTCGAAACCGGACGTGAACTCGTCGGAGAAGGGCAGGTCGGCGACGTAATCGGCGCCTGTCGACTGCTGGTCGCCGATGTCCTTGAGGACGTGGTTGGTGCGTGTCATGCGCAGCGACGTCAGGCGGGTGTGGACGAGTGCCGCGTCGAGCGCGTCGACGTCCTCGACCCGCACTTGGATGTCCTTCGACGAGACCGCGGTGAGCACCGGCAGGTCGCCGGCGACCTGTGCGGCGAGCATCCGCGGATCGAGCGCGTCCTCCTCGGCGAGTGCTTTCGCGTTGGCGGGGACGAGCCCGGCGTTGCGCAGCGGCTCGGGGAGAGTGTCGCTGAGGGTGCCGTCGGCGCGGAGCGACTCGACCGCGCCGGTGAGCGCGACACGCAGTTCGTCGGCGATCTGGACGGGAAGTTGTCCCGCGGCGACGACGGCGTCGAGCTGTGCGTCGATCTGGGCGGTCAGCAGGTCGAGCAGGCGCACGGCGAGCGGTTCGAGCAGGCCGAGTCCGGCGATCGAGTCGTTGTCCTGGGCGAGCGACAGCGCGATCAGCGCGCCTTCGCTGTGCCCGACGACGTAGAGCCGCTCCGGGTCGACCCCGCGCTGCGAACCGAGGAAGGCGAGCGCGTCGGCGGCACCGTCGATGAACGTCGAGAAGCCGAGATCGGCGACGTCGTCGACGCTGTACGGGCCGAGCCCGGTCACGCCGCTGCCGAACTTGTCGTACCGCAGGCTCGCGAAGCCCTTGCGTTCGAGCACGTCGGCGAGGTGCCGCAGGGTGCCGATCGATCCGGGGAGCAGTGCGCTGTCGCCGTTGCGGTCGGTGGGACCGCTGCCGGCGAGCAGCAGCACGGCGGGCACCGGACCCCTCATGGAGACGGGGACCCGCAGGCTGCCGTGCAGGGTCACGTCGCCGCTGGAAAAGGTGATCTCGGTGTCCGACATGTCATGTGTCTATCAGAAGTCGCCGGACCGACCCGTATCGAGGGCGCCGCGGTGTGGCGTCGGTTTCGTGCGCGACGAACGGGCCCGGCGCACCCGGCGGTAGCCCCGTACGCCGAGCCATCCGAACAGCGCCAGCAGCGGGACGACGAGCAGGGGAGCGAGCAACGCGATCAGCGACGTGACGAACGAGGTGACGCTCTCGACGATCGACAGCACCGGGTTGCCGAAACCGGCGGTGGTCGCCGTGCTCGCGACCCGCGTGCCCGTCTGCGCCGTGCTCACCGCCAGGGCGGTCGGGGCGCCGATGACGATGCCCGCGAGTGCCGCCATCGCGGGATCGAGGCTCGCGAAGGCCGCCCACGCAGCGAGCGCACCCGCGACCGGCCGGGTCACCGTGCCGAGGGCGGACAGTGCGTTGTCCACGATCGGCACGAGGTCGGCGACGACCTCCACGGCGGTGGCGATCGTCAGGGCGACGAGCGCCGAGGTGGACCCGAGCCACTGCATCGATTCGTTGAGGACGACCCCGAAGAGTTCGAAGTGGACCGCGGCCGACAGGAGCAGCAGCGGCAGGAAGGTGCGCAGCCCGGTGGCGGCCGCGAGCCCCAGCCCGAGCAGGGCCGCCAGGATCCAGGTGTCCATGCGGCGAGTGTAGGCGGACCGTCGCGGGATCGCGGATGCCGAAACGGCGGTTCGGTCGTACCTTGGGTGAGGTGACGTCACCCACACCGCGCCCCTCCACGGTCGGCGAGCTCCGCGCCTCCGGCCACGTGCAACGGTCCGTCAAGGACGAGATCCGGCACAACCTGCTCGCTGCGCTGCGCGACGGTACCGATCCGTGGCCCGGCATCCTCGGTTTCGAGGACACCGTCGTCCCGCAACTCGAACGCGCCCTCATCGCCGGCCATGACGTGGTCCTGCTCGGCGAACGCGGCCAGGGCAAGACGCGCCTGCTGCGTACCCTGCCGCTGCTGCTCGACGAGTGGACCCCGGTCATCGCCGGCTCCGAACTCGGCGAGCACCCCTACGAGCCCATCACCCCGGCGTCGATCCGTCGTGCCGCCGAACTCGGCGACGACCTGCCCGTCGCGTGGCGGCACCGCAGCGAGCGGTACGCCGAGAAGCTCGCGACGCCCGACACCTCGGTCGCCGACCTCGTCGGCGACGTCGATCCCGTGAAGGTCGCGGAGGGTCGCAGCCTCGGCGACCCGGAGACGATCCACTTCGGTCTCGTGCCCCGCGCGCATCGCGGCATCGTCGCCGTCAACGAACTGCCCGATCTCGCCGAACGCATCCAGGTGTCGCTGCTCAACGTCATGGAGGAGCGCGACATCCAGGTCCGCGGCTACACGCTGCGTCTGCCTCTCGACGTGTTGCTCGTCGCGAGCGCGAACCCCGAGGACTACACGAACCGCGGTCGCATCATCACCCCGCTCAAGGACCGTTTCGGCGCGGAGATCCGCACGCACTATCCGACGCGGCTCGAGGACGAAATCGCCGTCATCGAGCAGGAAGCGCACCTGCAGTCCCGCGTGCCCGACTATCTCTTCGAGATCCTCGCCCGGTTCACGCGGTTGCTGCGCGAATCGACCTCCGTCGACCAACGTTCCGGTGTCTCGGCACGGTTCGCCGTCGCCGGTGCCGAGACCGTCTCGGCTGCGGCCCTGCACCGCGGTGCGGTCCTCGGTGAGGACGATCCGGTCGCGCGTCCCGTCGACCTCGGCACGGTCGTCGAGGTGCTCCGCGGCAAGGTCGAGTTCGAATCCGGGGAGGAGGGAAGGGAATTCGAGATCCTCGACCACCTCCTCCGGCGTGCCACGGCCGAGACCGCCCGCTCGCGGCTCGCGGGCGTCGACCTCGGGCCGCTGGTCGCCGCCGTCGAACAGGGCGATCCGGTGGTCACCGGTGAGCGGATCACCGCGAAGGTGCTGCTCGACGAACTACCCGAACTGCCCGTCCTCGACGCCGTTGCCGAACGGCTCGGTGCCACCGACACCGGAACCCGCGCCGCGGCAGTGGAACTCGCCCTCGAAGGTCTGTATCTGGCACGGCGCATCGCCAAGGACACCGGCGACGACGGCTCGGCGGTGTACTCCCGATGAGCAGGTCGGCCCGCTACGGTCCGTATACCGGGGGCGATCCGCTCGCCCCACCGGTGGACCTGCGCGACGCGCTCGCCGCGATCGGCGACGACGTCATGGCCGGCGCGTCACCCAAACGCGCCCTGCGGGAGTTGCTGCGTCGCGGGCAGGACGGCATGCGTGGCCTCGACAAGCTTGCCGCGCAGGCGAACCGGCGTCGGCGTCAGCTGCTCGATCGCACCAACCTCGACGGCACCCTGCGCGAGGTGCGCGAACTCCTCGACCGCGCCGTGCTCGAGGAACGCAAGGAACTGGCCCGCGCCCTCGACGACGACGCGCGGTTCGCCGAGATGCGGATCGAGGAACTGCCGCCGTCGACGGCGCAGGCCGTGCAGGAACTCGCCGACTACGACTGGCGCAGTGCGCAGGCCCGGCAGGACTACGAGAAGATCCGCGACCTGCTCGGCCGAGAGATGCTCGACCAGCGCTTCGCCGGGATGAAGCAGGCGCTCGAGCGGGCCACCGACGAGGACCGGCAACGCATCTCGGAGATGCTCGACGACCTCAACGAGCTGCTCGACAAGCACTCCCGCGGTGAGGACACCGAGGAGGACTTCGAGCAGTTCATGTCCGAGCACGGTGAGTTCTTCCCGGAGAACCCACAGAACGTGGAGGAACTGCTCGACTCCCTCGCACAGCGGGCAGCGGCGGCGCAGCGGCTGCGCAACTCGCTCACCCCCGAGCAGCGCGACGAACTCGATGCGCTCGCGCAGCAGGCGTTCGGATCCTCGGATCTGATGAGCCGGCTCGACCGTCTCGACGGTCACCTGCGTGCCGCGCGTCCCGGCGAGGACTGGACCGGCTCCGAGCAGGTGCGCGGCGAACAGGGCATGGGTCTCGGTGAGGCCACCTCGGCGCTGCAGGAGCTGTCCGAACTCGACCAGCTCGCCGAGCAGCTGTCGCAGCAGTACGCCGGGGCGTCCCTCGACGACATCGACCTCGACGCGCTCGCCCGGCATCTCGGGCCCGAGGCCGCGGCCGATGCCCGTACTCTCGCCGAACTCGAGAAGGAACTGCAGCGGCAGGGCTTCTTCGACCGGGGTGCCGACGGGCAGTGGCGACTGTCGCCCAAGGCCATGCGCCGGCTCGGCGAAGCGGCCCTGCGCGACGTCGTCAATCGCATCTCGTCGCGCACCGGGCAACGCGAGTCGCGGCGGGCGGGTGTGCTCGGCGAACCCACCGGCGCCTCGAAGACGTGGGAGTTCGGCGACACCGAACCGTGGGACGTCGTGCGGACCCTCACCAATGCGACCCTGCGCAGTCCCGGCCTGCCGGTGCGGATGTCGGTGCAGGACGTCGAGGTGATCGAGACCGAACAGCGGACGCAGGCGGCGGTCGCGCTGCTCGTCGACACGTCGTTCTCGATGGTCATGGACGGTCGCTGGGTGCCGATGAAACGCACGGCCCTCGCGCTGAACCACCTCGTGTCCACGCGCTTCCGCGGGGATGCACTGCAGCTCATCGCGTTCGGCCGGCATGCCCGTGTGGTGTCGGCGCCCGAACTCGCCGGGCTCGACGGCGTCTACGAGCAGGGCACCAATCTGCACCACGCCCTGATGCTCGCGGGTCGTCATCTGCGTCGTCATCCCAACGCGCAGCCGGTGGTCTTCGTCGTCACCGACGGTGAACCCACCGCGCATCTCGAACCGGACGGCTTCGCGGCCTTCGACTACCCGCCGAGCGCACGCACTCTGGGGCTGACGGTGCGCGAACTCGACCACATTGCGCGGCTCGGCGCCCAGGTCACGATCTTCCGGCTCGGCAGCGATCCGGGGCTCGCGCGGGTCGTCGACGTGCTGGCGCGTCGCGTCGGGGGGCGGGTGGTCGCGCCCGACGTCGACGGTCTCGGGGCAGCGGTCGTCGCCGACTACGTGCGGGCCCGTCGGCGGTCGTAAGCACTCAGCGGCGCACCGATCGCCACGTGGTCGTCGCGGCGGCGGACAGCAGGGCAGCGGTCACCCAGAAGATCGACGCGACACCGGCGACCCCGGCGATCGCGCCGGCCACCATGGGCACCGCGACCTGCCCGAGACGGTTGCCGGTCAACCGCACGGCCAGCGCCGACGCGCGGTCGGAGGGTGCGACGAGTTCGACCACCCACGTCATGGTCAGGGGTTGGCCGACGCCCCAGAACATTCCGCACACGGCGAGCAACGCACCGATGACCCAGGGATTCGGCACGAGCGGCAGCAGCGCGACCGGCACGATGGTCCCGGCGGTCGCGGAGACGAGCAGCCACCTGCGCGGAATCCGGCGCAGCGCCCACGGCAGCAAGGCACGCGAGACGATCGACGCCACGGTGCGGGCGGTGAGCAGGATCGACACCAGCAGCACACCGAACCCGAACTGCTCACCGAGCAACGGCAGGTAGGCCACGACGAGGTCGACCGAGGCGAGGACCACGAGGCTCGACAACATCGCGGGCTTCATGCCCTTCGTCGCGAGCATCGACAGGATCGACTGCGGCGCGCCGTCCTCCGCGGTGCGACCGGAGCCGGGCGGCTCGCGGAGCCCCAGCACCAGCGGCAGGGAGAGCAGCGAAACCACCGTCATGACCAGCAACGCGCCGGTGGTCTCGACGGATCCGTTGCCGTCGCCGGTGGTCGCGGCGATCACGCCGGAGACAGGCACACCGACGGCCTGCCCGACCGACACACCCAGCGTGAGGCCGGCGAACCCGCGATCCAGCCGGCCTGGCGGCGACAGGATCGACACGAACGCCTGCCCCGACACCGTGACGAGCAACTGCCCGAGACCGAGCACGACGTTGCCGGCGGCGAGCACCAGCAATCCCGAACTGAGAGCGATCAACCCGGCGCCGACCGTGGTGACGACGATGCCCGAACGGAGAATGGCGGTCGCGTGCCCGCGGTCCACGGCGCGTCCCATCCGCACCGCCGCGATCAGCGGGACGATGGCGTAGAGCGCCGTGACGGCACCGATGGTCGTCGCGTCACCGCCGAGCGCGAGGATCCGGTAGGAGACCAGGACGCGGATCGACTGGAATGCCGCGTGCAGCAGGGCCGTGGACAAGCACAGGTACAGCAGCCAGTGACGCGGAGGATGCGGCATATGTCAGGCGCCGGCCGTCACGACCCGGTCGCCGAGCGGCGACTGCAAGGAGACCTCGAGGGTGCCGACGACGGCGACCATGATGCACATGCGGTCCTGCATCTCCGGCAGCGTGCCGCCGAGGAGCGTCACCGTCACCGCGTCGTCCGTTTCGGTGACGGTCGCGTCGACGCCGAAGCACTCGGGGGTGCCCGTCTCGAAGTGCAGGGCGATCCGGTCGTCGCTCACCCGCGACCACGACAGGATCGTCAGCGGATGCGCGTCGACGATGTCGGGTCGCGGCGAGAACGCCGTCGCCCCTGCCGGAACCGGTTCCTCGGGCAGTGCCGGGACGTCCGGTGTACTCGATGTACTCGACCCGCAGGCCGCGATGAGCAGGCACATCGCGAGGACGGTGATTCCCCGGCAGGCACGGACGACGGAACGCATGGTTCTCACGGTATTCCCGTGTCGCGTGTTCATCACGCCAGCAGGGCGGCGGTCACGCCGATCGCAGGGATGGAGGCGAGGGTGGTGACGAGCGCGGCGTCGCGGGCGAGCACCGTGCCGCGCCCGTAGGCACTGGCGTAGACGAAGACGTTCTGCGCGGTCGGCAGCGCGGCGACCACCACGACGGCGAACAGCGCGTGGCCGTCGAGGCCGAACACGAACCGCCCCATCAGATACGCGAGCACGGGCTGGGCGAGGATCTTGAGCACCGAGGCGAGCGCGATGTCGCGGCGCGGGCTCGTCCCCTTCTCGAGCACCCGGACGCCCTGCAGCGACAAGCCGAACGCGAGCAGCGCACCGGGAACCGACGCGCCGCCGAGCAGATGGAACGGCTGCAGCAACGCCTCGGGAGGCGTCCATCCGCTGATCGCGATGGCGAGTCCGGCCGCGGCGGCCAGGACGATGGGGTTCTTGAACGGCGCGAGCAGGGTGTCGAGGCGCGAGACCCCGGCGCGCATCGTCGACAGGTCGAGCATCGTCAGTGCGATGGGGGAGAGCACGACGATCTGGAACAACAGCAGGGGCGCGACGAACGACGCGTCGCCGAGCACGAACACGGCGATGGGGATGCCGAGGTTCGCGGAGTTGACGTAGCCGGCGCACAGCGCGCCGATGGTCGCCTCGGGAACTGCACGTCGCAGCCAGAGCTTGGCGACGACGAAGTGCACGATCGCGACGGCGAACGCCGTGGCCGCCGCGATGTAGAGGTTGGGCGAGAAGATCACCGACAGGTCGGACGTCGCGAGCACGTCGAACAGCAGCGCGGGGGTGGCGACGAAGAAGACGAGCCGGCTGAGCACCGTCTGCGCCTCGTGCCCGAGAGTGCCCAGGCGCCCCAGCGTGAAGCCGATGGCGATGATCACGAAGATGACACTGAACCCCGCGATCACACCCGACACGGTTGCCTAGTCTAAGGACTCTGGGACGTCTCCCCGTCATCGGACCGAAGCGAGGGTCGAGACCGATGTTGATTGCGGTTCTCGGCAGATTTTCGCGAACAACGTCGGTCTCGGGTGCACACATGACGACGCCGCCCCTCCCGATGGGGAGAGGCGGCGTCGGAAGCTACGACCTACTTGCTGCTGACGTAGGGGAGCAGAGCCATCTCGCGGGCGTTCTTCACCGCGACGGCGACCTGACGCTGCTGCTGCGGGGTCAGGCCCGTGACGCGACGGCTGCGGATCTTGCCGCGGTCGGAGATGAAGGTGCGGAGCAGGTTGACGTCCTTGTAGTCGACGTACTCGATCTTCGCCGCGAAGAGGGGGTTCTTCTTGGGCTTGCGTCCCTCTACGGCACGCGACTTCTTCGACGGTCCTCGCTTGACTGCCATATCTCGCTCCTCACCAGCTCGACTTGTGGACGCCGGGTAGTTCCCCGCGGTGGGCGAGTTCACGCACACGCACTCGTGAGAGCCCGAACTTTCGCAGGTGGCCGCGCGGGCGGCCGTCCGCAGCGTCTCGATTGCGCAATCGTACCGGACTGGCGTCGCGGGGTAGACGCTGCAGTGCCCGCTGGGCTTCGCTGCGCTCCTCGGGCGAGGACGACGGTCGGCGCACGACCTCCTTCAGTTCCGCGCGGCGCTCGGCGTACCGGGCCACGAGCGCCTTCCGTTGCTCGTTGCGTGCGATCTTCGATTTCTTCGCCATGACTACTTCTCCTCCCGGAAGTCGACGTGTCTGCGCAGCACGGGGTCGTACTTGCGCAGGACGAGACGGTCGGGATCGTTCCGGCGGTTCTTCCGGGTGACGTAGGTGTAGCCGGTTCCCGCGGTCGAGCGAAGCTTGACGACGGGCCGGATCTCGCTGCGTGCTGCCATCAGAACTTCTCTCCGCGGGCACGCAGACGCGCGACGACGCTCTCGATGCCGTCGCGGTCGACGATCTTGATGCCCTTGGTGGACAGGTTCAGCGTGACCCGGCGTCCGAGCGAGGGAACGAAATAGGTTCTGCGCTGGATGTTCGGGTTCCACCGCCGGCTGGTGCGGACATGGGAGTGCGATACGGATCTCCCGAAACCGGGTCGCCGTCCGGTGAGTTGGCACGTGGCCGACACGTCGGCTCCTTTCGTAGGTAACGACAATCATTTTCGACAAAGTGCTTCGCCGACTGTACGCTCAGATGTCGTTAATGACAATCGTTATCGAAAGGAGTCCTGTGGACACCAGGACGCCGCTCGTCATCGTCTGCGGATGGCGCGGACGGACTGCGCAGGTCGCGCGGTCGCTCCTGCGTCCGGGCACCGCGGTCGTCCACCACGACCTGTCCGGTCTCGACCAGGGCGTACTCCGCCGCTCCGTGCTCACCGTCGAGGGCGAGCGCAGCGAGATCCTCGAACTCGCGCACGGGTGCGTCTCCTGCACGCTGCGCGAGGATCTGCTGCCGCTTCTGCGCCGCATGCGCGACTACAGCAGCGTCGACCGGATCGTGCTGCACCTCGACCCGCAACTCGAACCCGAGGCACTGTGCTGGGCAGTCGAACATGTCGTGGTGAGCGGGATCGTCGGTCGTGTCGACGGACCCGCGTCCCTCGATGTCCGAGTGGACGGCGTCGTGACCTGCCTCGACGCCGCGACCTGGCTCGAGGACGCGACGGGCGACGACGAACTGAACGAGCGTGTCGACGACGACCGCACCCTGGCGCAGGTCGTCGTCGGCCAGGTCGAGTTCGCCGATGCGTTGGTGGTGCTTCCGGGAGCGGACGGCTGGCAGCAGGCACGCCTGCACGCGGTGCTCACCCGACTCGCCCCGGACGCGCCGATCGCGTGGGCGGGGGAACCGGACGTCGAGCGGCTCCTCCGCGAGATACCCGCCACCGCCCGTCGGGGGACGATCGACGGGGCGCACTCGCCTCTCCTACGAGGTCAACCGCCCCTCGACGACGACTGCGGAATCCGCCTCGTCGAGTTCTCCGCCGACCGGCCGTTCCATCCGGAACGTCTCCACCACGCGATCGACGTGCTGCTCGACGGCGTCGTGCGCGCCCGAGGGCGACTGTGGGTCGCCACCCAACCCGAGAATGCGCTGCTCGTCGAATCCGCCGGTGGAGGACTGCGGGTCGCTCATGCCGGGCCGTGGCTCGTGTCGATGACTCCCGAGCAACAGCGCGAGATCCCGGCGGAACGCCGCGCGATGGCGTCGCTGCGCTGGGACGAACGCTACGGCGACCGGGACACGAGCATCGTCGTCCTCGTCCACGACGCCGACCCGGATCTCATCGACCGCACCCTGCGTGCGGCAGTCGTGACCGACGACGAGTTCGACCGCCCCGACCTGTGGCCGACCTGGCACGACGCCTTCGGTCGATTCCACGAAGACCCATGTGACGACCTCCCGGCAGACCGCCGCGACAACGAGAGAGAGGAACACCGATGAAACCGGCCCTGCATCCCGACTACCACCCCGTGGTCTTCCGGGACGCCAACACCGGCGCCACCTTCCTGACCCGTTCCACCGCGACATCCGAACGCACGACCGTCTGGTCGGACGGCCGTACCTACCCGCTGATCGTCGTCGATGTCACGAGCGACTCGCACCCGTTCTGGACGGGCGCCGCCCGCCTGCTCGACACCGCCGGTCGCGTCGAGAAGTTCGAGCGCAAGTACGGCCGGCGCCGACCCTGATCCCCGAACCTCCCGACATCGAAGGAGAACGACATGGCAGTCCCCAAACGCAGGAAGTCCCGCTCGAACACCCGTCATCGCCGGTCGCAGTGGACGGCGAAGGTCCCCGATCTCGTGCCGGTCACGGTCGACGGAACGACAGTGAAGGTGCCCCGCAGGCTCGTCGAGGCCGTGCACAGGGGTGAGGTCGATCCCCGGACCGACTGAGTCGTAGAGCCCGCCCGCCACCGCGGGTTCTCAGCGCGCTCTCAGTAGGGGCAGGCCACAATGGTGATCATGCGCATTCTGGTGGTCGACGACGACCGTGCGGTGCGGGAGTCGCTGCGCCGGTCACTGAGTTTCAACGGATACACGGTCGACCTCGCGACGGATGGGCAGGACGCCCTCGAGCAGGTCGCGGCGTCGCGTCCGGATGCGATGGTGCTCGACGTGATGATGCCGCGCGTCGACGGTCTCGAGGTGTGCCGCCGACTGCGCAGCACCGGCGACGACCTGCCGATCCTCGTCCTCACCGCGCGCGACTCCGTCTCGGAGCGGGTTGCGGGTCTCGACGCGGGCGCCGACGACTACCTGCCGAAACCGTTCGCGCTCGAGGAACTGCTCGCGCGGCTGCGGGCGCTGCTGCGTCGTGCCGCGCCCGACCCGGATTCGTCCGCCGACGAGGTGCTGCGGTTCGCCGACCTCAGCCTTGACCCCGCGACCCGCGAGGTCACTCGCGGCGACCGGCAGATCAGCCTCACCCGCACCGAGTTCTCCTTGATGGAGATGCTCATGGCGAACCCGCGGAGGGTGCTCACGCGCAGCCGCATCCTCGAGGAGGTGTGGGGTTACGACTTCCCGACCTCCGGCAACGCCCTCGAGGTCTACGTGGGGTACCTGCGACGCAAGACCGAGGCCGGTGGAGAACCGCGCCTGATCCACACGGTGCGCGGCGTCGGGTACGTGCTGCGCGAAACCCCGCCGTGAGCGACCCGATGCGACCACCTCTTCTTCTGACCCGTTCGGTGCCGCTGCGCACCCGCGTCACGCTCCTCGCGGCCGGCGCGGTGGCGCTCGCCGTCGCCGTCACCTCCATCGCGGCCTACGCCGTCGTCTCGCGGGCGTTGTACTCGGAGGTCGACACCCAGTTGCGGGCGCGGGCCGCCGCGCTCGTCGAGTCGAGCACCCTCATCACCTACGACCCGCGCTATATCGGCGGGGCCCAGCTCTACAGCTCCGACATCAGCGTCGCCCTGATCTACCCGGATCTCGGCAGGTACGTGCCGCCGGGCTCGTCGGTCCCCATCGGCGAATCCGAACTGGCGGTGGCCGAGGGCGACCGTGAGTCGTCGCTTCGCACCGTCGCCCAGCAGCGCGTACTGGCCCAGCGCATGCCCGACGGCAGCACGGTCGTGATCGCGCAGCGACTGCGTCCCACCGTCGAGATCCTCAACCGCCTGGCGAGTGTGCTGTTCATCGTCGGCGGGTGCGGGGTGGTGCTCGCCGCCGCCGTGGGTGCGACGGTCGGCCGCACCGGTCTGCGTCCCGTCGCCCGGCTCACCGCCGCCGCCGAGCGGGTCGCCCGCACCGACGACCTGCGGCCCATCCGGGTGACCGGCCACGACGAGCTCGCCCGTCTCACCGAGAGCTTCAACATGATGCTGCGCGCGCTCGCCGAGTCGCGGGAACGGCAGAGCCGGCTGGTCGCCGACGCCGGTCACGAACTGAAGACACCGCTGACCTCACTGCGGACCAACATGGAACTGCTCATCGCGGCGAGCCGTCCCGGTGCACCGAGCCTGCCCGACGAGGACATGGCCGAGTTGCGGGCCGACGTCATCGGCCAGATCGAGGAATTGTCGACGCTCGTCGGTGATCTCGTCGACCTCGCCCGTGAGGAGGCGCCGGAGACGGTCTTCGAGGTCGTCGACGTCGCCGAGGTGGTGGACCGCAGTCTCGAACGCGCGCGTCGACGGCGTACCGACATCGAGTTCCGGGCGACCACCGAGCAGTGGTTCGTCTTCGGCGACCAGGCCGGACTCACCCGCGCGGTGGTCAACGTCCTCGACAACGCGGCCAAGTGGAGCCCGGCCGGGGAGGACGTCGTCGTGAACATGCGGCAGATCGCCAGTGGCCTGATGGAACTGACCGTCGACGACGCCGGCCCGGGGATCCCGGAGGAGGAACGCGAACTGGTGTTCGAGCGGTTCTACCGGGCGACGACCGCGCGGTCGATGCCGGGATCCGGGCTGGGACTGGCCATCGTGCGACAGATGGTCACGAAGCACGGCGGGACGATCGCCGTCGAACGGTCGGATCGTGGTGGCGCGCTGATCCGCATCGTGTTGCCCGGCACCCCGACCCTCGACGGAGAGACGCACCCCACCGAGATCGGATGAATTCGACAGCAAAATCGCGGGTACTTCTGAGGCGACTCTCAGCTGCCCGGTCCATGCTGGACGAAGAAGCGCGGAGGTGCTCGACGCACCCCCGCATGATCGGCCACCGCACGCCGACGTCGACCCGTATGCGTCCGGTGGCCCCGGCGGACGAAGGCGAAGTGACGAATGAGTGAGGACCCCACCCGCGGCGCGGGAGCACCGCAACCGCAACCCCATCCGTACGGCCCCGGTGGATACACCGACCCTTACGCGCAGGCCGCCCAGCAGCCGGCACCTCCGCCGCCGGCGCCGGGATCGAATCACCCAGCACCGAATCACCCAGCACCGAATCACACGGCATCGAATCGCATGCCCGGCCGTTCCGCCCTCGTCGTCGGTGCCATCGCACTGGCGCTGGTGAGCGGCGGCATCGGTGGCGCGGTCGGCGCGTGGTCGATGCGCGACTCGTCCGGACCGGTCGTCAACTCCCTCGACGCCCCGCGGCCCGAGACACAGACGATCGCCGCCGCTCCCGAGGGCAGTGTGCAGGCCGTCGCCGACAGGGTCGTGCCGAGCGTCGTGCGGATCGAGGTCCTCGGTCGCACGGGTGCCGGTGAGGGTTCGGGTGTGGTCCTGTCCTCGGACGGATTGATCCTCACCAACAACCACGTCGTGGCGGGCGGCGGGCAGGGCGCGCGCCTGACGGTCTACTTCTCGGACGGTTCCACCGCACCGGCGACGGTCGTCGGCGCGGACGCGGTCTCGGACATCGCCGTCATCCGGACGGAAGGTCGCACCGACCTCACACCTATCGAACTCGGCAGCGCCGAGAACCTGGCGGTCGGCCAGGAGGTCGTGGCCGTCGGTTCGCCACTCGGACTCCAGAGCACCGTGACGGCGGGCATCGTCTCGGCCCTCAACCGTCCCGTCTCCACGAGCGGGGACACCGCCAACCAGGCGTCGGTCATCGACGCGATCCAGACCGACGCGGCGATCAACCCGGGCAATTCCGGTGGCGCGCTCGTCGACATGGAAGGTCGCCTCGTCGGCATCAACACCGCGATCGCCACGGCCGGCGGACAGTCGGGCTCGATCGGCCTCGGCTTCGCGATCCCCGTCGAGCAGGCCCGGCGCATCGCGCAGGAACTCGTCGACACCGGGCAGGCGACGCACTCGATCATCGGTGTCCAGGTCCCGTCCCGGGACAACGCCTACGGCGCGCGCGTCGTGGAAGTCGTACCCGACGGGCCGGCCGATCGTGCGGGCATCCCGAACAACGCGCTCATCGTCCGCGTCGACGAGCGGGTCATCACCGACGGCGACTCGCTCATCGCCGCGATCCGCTCCCGCGCTCCCGGCGAGACCGTGAAGATCACCTACCGCACGGCCGACGGTGAGGAGAACACCGTCGACGTCGTGACCACCGCAGATTCCGCCGGACGATGAGGGACGACATGGACATAGCTCACATTTCGGTACAAGAGCCGCATGCTCTCGACCCGCAAACTACCGTGGACCTCATGGAACTCGAAGCTCCCAGAAAAGGCCGCGCGCTCGTCGTCGTCGTCGACGACCGCGTCTCCCACGGCGACAGTCCGGACTCCGCGGGCCCGCTGGTCACGGAGCTTCTCGTCGAAGGTGGCTTCGCGGTCGACGGTGTCGTGACGGTCGCGGCCGACGAGGTCGAGATCCGAAATGCACTCAACACCGCGGTGATCGGCGGTGTCGACCTGGTGATCTCCGTCGGTGGCACCGGTGTCACCCCGCGCGACGTGACTCCCGACGCGACCGAGGACGTGCTCGATCACGAGATCCGCGGCATCGCCGAGGCGCTGCGCTCGTCGGGTCTGGCGTCGGGTGCCGTCGACGCCGGCCTCTCCCGCGGTCTCGTGGGAGTCTCCGGATCGACGCTGGTGGTGAACCTCGCGTCGTCGCGTCCCGCCATCCGCGACGGGATGGCGACCCTGCTGCCTCTCGCGGCTCACGTCATCGAAGAGCTGTCCTGGATGGAGGAGTGACGCCATGGCCGGCGACCCTGCGGACCCGCAGGAGCCCGACGAGGTGACCGAAGCAAAGCGTGAAAGCCGTGCCCGGATCGACCGGGCGCGGCTGGCGCGCATCTTCGGTGATGTTCTTCCCGAGACGACACGCGACGAACGGGGCGAGAGTGACGCCGGGGGCGGCGACTCGGACGAGTGGCTGCGTCGGCAGGTCCCTCCACACCACTCTGGTTAGTGATCTGTATCACTTCAGTGAGGTTGTCCTCACCTGAGTTCGAACCTGTTGTCGACCGCAACGAAATGTCGCCGCAATGATCCGTTCACCTCTGTGTGGTCGTTCGCGATGGTTCGAATCTGTGTGTCCGGTCACATGAGGCATTCGACCATGCACTACGAGTGCAACAAGGATGCGCTCTTCACCTGCGGATACGCCGTGTGGCGCACCCTTTTCGTGTGAATCGAAGTTACGGCTTCGGGGCGAGCGGGCGCCCGATTTGCGAGTCCCTGAAAGGCGATCGGCGCCTGATCAGCCGGCCTTCTATACCGGAGCGTTACGAAAGCTAGCCGTTGCTCTAGGAATGGTCACGGTCTAATCTCCCTCTCAGGTTCAAACCGGTCGAGCCCAGGCTTCACAGCCTGGGCTCGGTCACGAATCGGTAAAGCAAAACCGTGCGGACGATGGACGTACCGACACACCGGCGGCTGATCCGCCGGTGTGTTCGCTGTGGACAGCGGCCCGCGGGCGACAGGGCGACCACTTGTTGTCGGACGCGGTGCGCAACCCGGCACGCAGAGAACGGATGAGGCATTCATGAAGATTCAGACGCGACGTGGCTTTAGGGCCGCCCGCAACGCCACGGTGGCGGCAGCTGCTGTGGCCGGTCTGGTTCTCGGATCGGCCGGCGCCGCAGGTGCCGAGGTCAACGACCAGAACCGGATCGTCTCCAACGGCCACGAGGTCATCGTTACGCAGGAGGACACCTTCATCAACGGTGTGCCCCCGATCGGCGGCAGTCCGCTGAGCCGTGAGTGGTTCCACAACGGCCGCGGCATCGCCAACATCGTCGGCCCCGAGGCGGCGGACTTCGAAGGCTCGACCTTCCAGTTCGGCTACCAGGTCGCGTGGACCGCATCCGTCGACGGTGCGATCGGCTTCAACTGGACCTCCCCGGATCTCGGTACGGATGTGGGCTTCGGGTACTCGGACCGGGTTGAACCGGTTATGATCCCGAATCCTCAGTACACCGAGGGTTCTGACCTCCCTAAGGAGATTCAGGCCACTGTTGACGGCACCCCGGACGGCGACAAGCTGTACACAGTGATTGAAGGTGGCGGGGAGTACGAGCACCAGACAACCGATACCTACGTCGGAAGCATCCTCCCCCAGGTCACGGCTGGCATTGAATTGAGTCAGGCGCCGGGCATCGAAGAGATCATCGTCGCCGAGGGCGAATTCAATGGCGATTTCAAGGAAGTCCAGATCGCCAACGTCCACGGTGCTGCAACCGGTGTCATCGGCCCGGTCTCCCTCCGCCCGTTCGTCCGCGTGATCACCGACAACGGCGACAACGTCACCACCTACGGCCAGGTCTGGACCCTCTAGTCCTGCTCCGCGCCATCCCGCAAGAAGTCCCCACCACCACCAACGGAGTAATCATGGGAATCAAGTCGCGTGGCTTCAAGGCCGCTCGTAACGCCGCCGTCGCCGGTGCCGCCGTCTTCGGCCTGGTCCTCGGTGCCTCGGGTGCCGCTTCGGCCGAGGTCAACGACCAGAACCGCATCGTTTCCGACGGCCTCGAGGTCGTCGTGACCCAGGAGGACACCTTCATCCAGGGTGTTCCGGCTCTCGGTGGCAGCCCGTTCAACCGCGAGTTCTTCCACAACGGCCGTGGCACGGCCAACCTGATCGGTGAGGGCGCTGCCGACGCCGAGGGCACGACCTTCCAGTTCGGTTACCAGTTCGCATGGGCCGGCAGCATCGACGGTGCCATCGGCGTCACCTACTCAACCCCCGGTCTCGGTGTGGACGCCAAGCTCAGCGGCGATGTCACGGCCAAGGTCACCGACATCCTCCCGCAGGCCTACGCCGAGCTCGAGCTGACCCCGGCTCCGGGTATCGAGGAGCTCGTCGTCGCTGAGGGCGAGTTCGACGGTGATTTCAAGACCGTTCAGTTCTCGAACGTCCACGGCACCGCCTCCGGCGTCCTCGGCGCTGTCCAGGTCCGTCCGTTCGTCCGCGCCATCACGGCCAACGGCGACAACGTCACCACCTACGGCGCTCCCTGGACCGTCTAAGTAGACGTCCGGCTCACGCCGAACACAGCACTACAAGACCGGGCTCGCTCGAATCTCGAGCGGGCCCGGTCTTTTTCGTCGTCGTGCACCTACTCGATGCCCGGGGTGGGCTTGGCGTGAGCGCCCTGAGTTGCCTGACCGGCCTGTGCCTCGAGGATGTCGCGGATCTGGATGAGCAGGTCCTCGGCACTGGCCTGCTTGTCCTCCGGCTCGGTGACGAACTTCTTCTTCGCCGTGTTGGCCGGGACGATGAGCACGAAGTACACGACCGCGGCGATGATGATGAAGTTGATGATCGCGGAGATCACCGCGCCGATGTCGACGAAGGTTTCCGGGTTGCCGCTCACGATCTCGAAGCCCCAGCCCATCTCGTTGTCGCCGCCGATCGCGCTGACGAGCGGCTCGATGATGTACTGGGTGAAGGCCGTGACGATGGCGGTGAACGCGGCACCGACCACGACCGCGACGGCGAGATCGAGGACGTTGCCCCTCAATATGAAGTCCTTGAAGCCCTTCAGCATGGTGTGCTCCTTCTCGCGGCCTGTCCGCCGGAGCCGCGCACATGAGGTGGGTCACACGGACGTCCACACGATAAACCGCCAGGTCGGTTCCCCGAGGGGATTGCGCTGGGAAAACGAACGAGATGCTCAGTGGAGCGTCACGGTCAGGGCACTGACGAGCGACGCCGCCGCGACCGTCGTGGCGGGTTCGGGTTCCAGCGCGACCAGCACGACCCGCTCGTTCCGATCCCGCGCCGAACCGCCGGATTCGGCCAGTACCACCACCGCACCCCGGGCGAGGACGTGCGCGCCGGGTAAGGGGCCGTCGGCGCTGTCCGTGACGGTGAGGACGTCGACGCGGTCGCCCTCACGGAGCAGTTCGCTCACGCCGGCATCGGCGAGCCGGATGGGCACCACGCGTGCGTCGGCGAATCCGGTGGCCACTGCGGCGAGGCGCGGGCCGAGGAGGCGGGTGTCGACGAGCGGTTCACCGGCCGGCACAGGACCGGCGAGGATGTGGCCCACGGCGTCGTCGACCTCGCGTAGCGTCCCGGCGACGAGAGCGGATCGATCGCGATCCACGTGAGCGACGTCGTCTGCGGTGAGGGTGTGCCCGGGCGCGAGATCTCTCGCCGCGACGACGACTCCCACGCGATCGCTGTCGGGGTCGCCGCGCACCGCGAGGATCACTGCCAGCGCGGCGAGCAGTCCGGCCGCGATCCGCCGGGCCCGGACGATGCGCGACCAGCCGGGGCGGAGGAGTTCGACGAATCGGTCGGGGAGCGTGGGCTGCAGCGAGGCACCCGCAGAGGAGCGCGAGCGGTGCGGACGCGCGCGCTCACGCTGGAGGAACGAGAAAAGGCCGACGGGCATGCCCCGAACCTAGAAGGTGGGGATGCCCTGTCGGCCCCGATGAGCTCTCGGAATCGGCGGTCTGTGGATGACTCGACCGCCTGTGGACAAAGGAGTCCGGAAGGTCAGCTCGCGGCGGCCGCCGGAGCCGAGGACGTGCTGCTCGACGACGACGAGCTGCTGTCGCTCGACGAGGAGCTGCTCGAGCTCGTCGACGCGGATTCGCTCGCGGTGCTGCCGCTGCGGGAGTCGGTGCGGTAGAAGCCGCTGCCCTTGAACACGATGCCGACCGAGTTGAAGAGCTTGCGCAGCTTGCCTTCGCACTGCGGGCATTCGGTCAGGGAGTCGTCGCTGAAGGACTGCACGATGTCGAACTTGTTGTCGCAGGCCGTGCAGGCATATGAGTAGGTGGGCACCGGTTGATCCTCCGCCAGTTCGTCGAACCGCAGTATTCGTCGTACTGCAGTTTTGGCACTCTACCGCCGACAGTGCCAACAGCGCTAGGGAGTGTGTTGTTCCGCACGGTCGTCGCTACCGAGCCGGACCAGCCCTTTCCCGGGTGTCAGCGCCCATCCCATGCGGATGTCGTGGGGGTCCTCGGGGAGTTCGTCGACGAGTTCTTCATCGCGGACCACCGCGATGATCACGGCGTCGGGCGAGGCGAGGTGCAAGGTGCGGTCGTAGAAGCCGGCGCCGCGGCCGAGCCGCACGCCTCGCGCGTCCACCGCCAGGGCCGGGACGAGCACCGTGTGGGCCTTCGCCACCGCCTCGGGCGGGAGGATCTCACCACCCGGCTCGCGCAGCCCGAAATCCGCCGCCATCAGCGTCTTCTCGCCCATGTAGCGGGCCCACGACAACGGTTCGTCGGTGCGTGTCACCGGGACGAGCACCGTCGTTCCCGCCTCGGTCAGTGCATCGAGGAGCGCGATCGATCCGGGCTCCGAACCCACCGGCACATATGCGCACACCACCGACCCCTCCGGGGCGAGCGTCGAGGCCACCGTGGCGAGCGCGGTGTCCTCGATTCTGCGCCTCGCAGCACTCAGCTCGCGCCGAGCTGTAAGAATGCGGTCACGCCAGACCGCTTTCGGGGGTGGGGGCATGTCTGCGCCTTACGATCGCCGAACCACCGTCCTCGGTGGCCGAAGTTTAGGGTGGGAGTCTATGACGAACAGTACGACCGGAGGCACGCGGCATTTCAAGACCGCGGTTGTCCCCGCAGCAGGTATGGGGACGCGGTTCCTTCCCGCGACCAAGACGGTTCCGAAGGAACTCCTTCCGGTGGTCGACACGCCCGGCATCGAGCTCGTGGCGGGTGAAGCCGCGGAGTCGGGCGCCGAGCGCCTCCTCATCGTGACGGCGCCGGGCAAGGACGGCGTGGTCGCGCACTTCGTCGAGGACCTCGTCCTCGAGTCCAAGCTCGAGGAGAAGGGCAAGTACGAGCTCCTCGCCAAGGTCCGCAAGGCCCAGGGGCTGCTCGAAGTCGAGTCCGTGGTCCAGGAGAAGCCGCTCGGTCTCGGTCACGCCGTGGCGTGCGCCGAGGAGGCGCTCGATCCCGACGAGGACGCGATCGCCGTGCTGCTGCCCGACGACCTCGTGCTGCCGGTGGGCGTGCTCGAGACGATGCAGCGTGTCCGCGCCAAGCGTGGCGGTTCCGTGCTGTGCGCGATCGACGTGCCCAAGGATCAGGTCAGCGCGTACGGCGTCTTCGACGTCGAGGTCGTGCCGGATGCCGCCAACCCCGACGTGCTCAAGGTGCTCGGCATGGTCGAGAAGCCGGCCGTGGAGGACGCACCGTCGACTTTCGCCGCCGCCGGCCGCTACCTGCTCGACCGGGCGATCTTCGACGCACTGCGTCGCATCGAGCCCGGAGCCGGGGGAGAACTGCAGCTCACCGACGCGATCGCCCTGCTCATCTCCGAGGGTCATCCCGTCCACGTGGTGGTGCACCGCGGCACCCGACACGACCTCGGAAATCCCGGGGGCTATCTGCGCGCTGCGGTTGACTCGGCGTTGAACACGGAAGAGTACGGGCCCTCGCTGCGCGAGTGGCTCCTCGAGCGCCTGAAGCGCTGACTGCAGGACGGGCTGGAGGACGAGAAGCGGTATGCGGTCGGTTGAGGATCAGCAGGCCAGGGTCACGGCGGCGGCAGTCGCACCCCGGCCGGTCCGGGTGGCCATTTCCGAGGCGCAGGGTCTGCTGTGTGCGGAGGAAGTGGTCACCGAGCGACCCCTGCCCGGATTCGACCAGGCGGCGATCGACGGATACGCCGTGCGCAGCGTGGACGTCCAGGCCCCGGCCGAGACCGACGGTGGGTCCGCACCCGCCGAGGTGACGCTGCCGGTCGTGGGCGAGGTGCGTGCCGGTTCGCGTCAGCCGATCCGTCTCCAGCCCCGTCAGGCGGTGCGTGTCGACACCGGTGCGCCGTTGCCGACGCTCGCCGACGCGGTGCTGCCGCTCGACAACACCGACGGTGGTGCCGCACGCATCAAGGTGCTCGAGCCGGTGCGTTCGGGCGACTACGTGCGTCGCACCGGCGACGATGTCCAGCCGGGCGACATCGCGGTGCGCGCCGGGACGATCATCGGGGCCGCCCAGGTGGGTCTGCTCGCCGCGGTCGGCCGCGACAAGGTGCTCGTCCATCCGCGGCCGCGACTGTCGGTCATCTCCGTCGGCGGCGAACTCGTCGACGTCGACCGCACGCCCGGACCGGGGCAGGTCTACGACGTCAACTCCTACGCGCTGGCCGCGGCTGCGCGCGACGCCGGTGCCGACGTCAACCGGGTCGGGATCGCGAGTACCGATCCGAAGCGGCTGCGCGAGGTCGTCGAGGGCCAGCTGATCCGCGCCGAGATCGTCGTGATCGCCGGTGCCGTGGGCGGTGGTGCGCTCGAGGAGGTCCGCGAGGCACTGTCCGATCTCGGGGAGCTGGGCGTCGAGCGGATCGCGATGCATCCGGGCTCGGTTCAGGGCTTCGGGCGTCTCGGCCGTGACGAGGTGCCGACCTTCCTGCTGCCCGCCAACCCGGTGAGCGCGCTCGTCGTCTTCGAGGTGATGGTCCGGCCGTTGATCCGCATCGCGCTCGGCCGGCGCCAGCCGATGCGCCGTGTCGTCTCGGCACGCACGGTTGCCCCGATCACCTCGATCCCCGGTCGCAAGGGTTTCCTGCGCGGCCAGCTCATGCGCGACGAGACGACGGGCGACTATCTCGTGCAGGCGCTCGGCGGCGCCGCGGGCTCGTCGTCGCACCTGCTCGCGACCCTCGCCGAGGCGAACTGTCTCGTCATCGTCGACCCCGAGGTCTCCGAGATCCGCACGGGAGATCCGGTGGACGTGGCGTTCCTCGGGCAGCGTGGTTGATGTCCCGTCATCCCGGCTGGCCGGCCGAACTGGGGCCGCTGCGGGTGGCCGGGGGAGTGGTGACCGTCCGATCGATCCGACTGCGCGATGCCGCGGCATGGAGCCGCCTGCGTCTGCGTGATCGTGCGCATCTCGAGCCGTGGGAGCCGACCGGTGAGGCGCCATGGGACATGCGGCACCACATCTCGGTGTGGCCGGGGCTCTATCGGAGCCTGCGGTCGGAGGCTCACAAAGGCCTGATGCTGCCGATGGCCATCGAGCTGGACGGCAGGTTCTGCGGTCAGTTGACGGTGGGCAACATCGTGCGCGGAGCGCTGCGCTCGGCCTGGATCGGCTACTGGGTGGAGAAGGAGGTCAACGGCCTCGGTGTCGCGACCGCCGCCGTCGCCCTCGGGCTCGACCACTGCTTCGGCCCGGTCGGGCTGCACCGCGTCGAGGCCACCGTGCGGCCCGAGAACGAGCCCAGTCGCGCGGTGCTGCGCAACGTCGGCTTCCGCGAGGAAGGTCTGTTGAAGCGCTACCTCGACGTCCAGGGCCGATTCCGCGACCATCTGCTGGTCGCGATGACGGTCGAGGAGGTGCCGGGCTCGGTCTCGGACCGTCTCGTCCGTGCCGGTCGCGCGACCTGGTCCTGACCCCTTCCCGTCTCGAGTCGGGTTCGTCCGTTATGTAACGCAGGTTACTCGCAACTCGAGTAACAATCCCCAGCGCGTGTGGGATCTCTGTGATTAGAGTGAAGAAAGTGTCAGTTGGTTTCGCGTGACTCGAGTGACTTCTGTAGTCGATTGAGTCGGCGTTTCTGTACAGGTAAGCGCAGTGATGCCGTTAGCCTCATGTAGGTCGGTGGCGTCGACGGGCTGGTAGGGCGACGACTGGAGGGAGGACCACCGGATGCCGAACTCGCTTCTGTGGATCGGGCTCGTTGCCGTGTGGTTGTTCGTTCTGGTGCCCATGCTGGTCACGAAGCGTCCTCGAATCCGGCAGACGACCGACGCCGCTCTCGCAACTCGAGTTCTGCACCGCGGAGACGACGAGCCGATCACCCCTCGGGGACCGGCCGCCGGACACCGCAGCGATCCTCATTGGCGTCCGAGTCGTGACCGCACGCACCGCACCCCCGCGGAGGACCGCATGAACACTGAACTCGACGACAGGCCGGAGATCGATTCCGACGAGGCCGACGTCCACGACGAAGCAGCACCCGACCGTGAGCCCGTGCGCGCACACGCACCGCAGCGCCGAGGCCGCGGCGGATTCGACCCGCACGCCGATGCGGTCGCCAGTGCCGCACGATACGAATTCCGTCAGCGGGCCGTCCTCGGCCTGCTGATCGCCGCGATCATGACGTCGGCGCTCGCCCTGATCGTCTCGTCGGTCATGTGGTGGCTCGCCGGTCTCGCGGCCGTGGCTCTCGTCGCCTACCTGTTCTATTTGCGGCGCCAGGTGCGTCTCGAGCAGGAGATCCGGCGGCGTCGGCTCGCGCGACTGCAGCGGTCCCGCGCAGGGGGCCGCGGCGGACACGACGACGTTCCGCAGCGCCTGCGTCGCCCGGGGGCCGTGGTCCTCGAGGTCGACGACGAGGATCCGGAGTTCGAACATCTCGATCGCTACGAGGACGACTACGGCATCGACCACGGCTACGACGTCCGAGTGAGCGACGGCGGCGACGAGCCCGGCGACTACGTCGTTCCCCGCGCAGTGGGGGAATGAACGTCCGACGATGCTTCCGGCGGGGCTCGCACCGACTCGGTGCGGGCCCCGACCCGTCTTCGGAGCAGGCCACGAAATCGCCCGTCACCTGCGCCGACACTCCGATTTCGTGATGGACGGGGTGGTTTGCTAGAGTTTGCGAGTCGGTTCCCTCGGAACCTACGGGGCTGTGGCGCAGTTGGTAGCGCGCTTCGTTCGCATCGAAGAGGTCAGGGGTTCGATTCCCCTCAGCTCCACCCCCGAAAGCCCCGCCCTCGGCGGGGCTTTCGTCGTATGCGGGGCCATTCGCTGGCGGGTCCACGCCGAACCCGGCAGACTGTGTGGCATGGACCACAGGATGAGTGACGACGAGTTGCGTCGGGCGATCCGGGTACTGCGCGAGCGCGCCGACCTCGCGCGCAGCGAGAATCGCCACGACGATGTCGAGATGATCGAGCGCACGATTCGGGAATACCAGGAGGAGATGGCACAGCGGCTCTGAGTTCGATTCTGCGAGTTCCATCCGCCGGAGCCGCGCGCTCCGGCTCACAGGTCGTTTCGCTCGGCCACACGAATCGCTTCGCTCCGGCGCATCCGGTCTTATCCCGTGGCGCGCCGGAGCCTCGTGTCGTCACGGCGACGTTAGGGTGTCGCCATGGCGATCACCGACCTGCG
The DNA here is from genome assembly GCF_048381395.1 of Rhodococcus shunpengi. Lineage (NCBI taxonomy): Bacteria > Bacillati > Actinomycetota > Actinomycetes > Mycobacteriales > Nocardiaceae > Rhodococcus > Rhodococcus shunpengi. Next base: position 639,776 of record NZ_JBLWIU010000008.1, on the reverse strand, counting down.
CGGCACCAAGTTCCTTGTGACCGGCGCGGCCAGCGGAATCGGCCGCGCCCTGGCCTATGCGGCCTCCGATCGCGGGGCCCGGCTGGTGCTCACCGACCTGCAGGAGGAGGCCCTCGAGGAGGTCGTCCGCAGCGTTCGTGAACGCGGCGGCACCGTGCTGCACTCGGCCGCCTTCGACATCTCCGACTACGAGGCCGTCACCGCCTTCGCCCGCGACGTGCACGAGGCGTGCGGGTCGCTCGACATCGTCGCCAACGTCGCCGGAGTGTCGGTGTGGGGCACGGTCGACCGGCTGAAGCACGAGCACTGGAAGCTCATGGTGGACGTCAACCTCATGGGGCCCATCCACGTCATCGAGAACTTCGTGCCGGCCATGATCGAGGCCGGTCGCGGCGGGCACATCGTCAACGTCTCCTCTGCCGCCGGGCTGCTCGCTCTGCCGTGGCACGCCGCCTACAGTGCAAGCAAATTCGGTCTGCGCGGAGTGTCGGAGGTATTGCGGTTCGACCTCAGACGCGACGGCATCGGTGTCTCGCTCGTCGTCCCGGGGGCCGTGCGGACACCGCTGGTCGACACCGTGCAGATCGTCGGTGTCGACCGCGACCGCCCCGAGGTCCGCAAGCTCACCCAACGGTTCGTCCGGCATGCCGCGACCCCCGAGAAGGTGGCCGAACGCATCGTCGCCGGCATCCTGAAGAACCGATTCATGGTCTACACGTCGTTCGACACCCGGTTCGGTTACTGGTGGGCCCGCAAGTTCGCGCCGCCCTACAACCTCGTCATGCAGGCCGCCAACGACTACTTCCGTCGCGTCGTCGGCACCAAGTGACGATTCTTCCGAATCATTCCGACGCGCGGCGCAGTTCGGCGTGCAGGTGATGCGTCAGCGGGGTGTCGGCGTGGGCCATCCAGAAGTCGTAGACCAGCACGTCGCCGTCGACCTCGAACCGCCGCCGGACCTCGCGCACCGGTTTGGCGTCGGGTGAGCGCTCCAGGGTGAGGGTGGTGAAGTCCAGCACGCCGCCCTTCGGCCGGGCCCGCTGGATCTCGACGAACCCGGTGGGCTGCGAGACGAGCAGTTCGACATCGTCGCCGCTGCGGCGCAGGTAGCCGTTCTCCGTGTGCAGCGGGCGTCCCTCCGTCCGGTGCCGCGTACGGCTGACGTACATCAGGAAGGGCTTGCCGGGAATGGTGGCGAACTCGATCGTCTCGTCGTACGCGAAGTCGTCGATGGTGGGATAGTGGCCGTCGCCACCTCCGGTCCAGCGCCCGGCGAACGGTGCCAGGCACCCGAGCGGGTCGTCGGCCATGAAATCTCCCTCGTGTTCTCGGTGTGTTCTTCGCAATCGTTGTCGCCGTACTCGACGCGCCTGACCCGGTTGCCGCCGTCCTGCGCGATACCGTGAGCATATGAGTCATCGCTGGGGTGTCGAGTCCGAAGTCGGTGAACTCCGCGCCGTGATGCTGCACCGGCCCGGCGCCGAACTCGAACGCCTCACGCCCCGCAACAACGACCAGCTGCTCTTCGACGCCCTGCCGTGGGTGGCGCGCGCCCAGGAGGAACACGACGCCTTCGCCGAGTTGCTGCGCAGCCGCGGGGTCGAGGTGTTCCTGCTGGCCGACCTGCTCACCGAGACACTCGAGGCCAGTGGCGCCGCGCGGGTGCAGAGCGTGTCGTCGGCCGTCGACGCGCAGCGTCTCGGTTATGCGCTCGCGGAGGAACTGACGGGCCATCTGCGTGCCCTGCCCGCTGCCGAGCTCGCCCGGATCCTCATCGCGGGCATGACCTTCGACGAACTGCCCGCGGTGGGCAACGGCGCTGCCCCGTCCCTCGTGCGCCTGATGCACCACGGTTCCGATTTCGCGATCGCACCGCTGCCGAACCTGCTCTTCACGCGTGATTCGTCGTTCTGGCTCGGATCGCGCGTCGCGATCCCCAACCTGGCCCTGCCTGCGCGCCGGCGCGAGACCAGCCTCACCGACCTCATCTACGCCTTCCACCCGCAGTTCCTCCACGTGCGACGCGCGTACGAATCGCACACCGCGCCGGTCGAGGGCGGCGACGTGTTGCTGCTCGCGCCCGGCGTCGTCGCCGTCGGAGTGGGGGAGAGGACGAGTCCGGCCGGTGCGGAAGCGTTGGCGCGCAGCGTCTTCGACGACGGGCTCGCGCACACCGTGCTGGCGGTCCCGATCGAGCAGCGGCGGGCGTCGATGCACCTCGACACCGTGTGCACGATGGTCGACGTCGACGCGGTCGTGATGTATCCGGCGATCCGGGACAGCCTGCAGGCGTTCGCCATCCGCCGCGAGAACGGTGCGGTGCAGATATCGGGGCCGCGCCCCTTCCTCGAGGCCGCCGCCGACGCGATGGGGATCGAGAAACTGCGCGTCATCGACACCGGTCTGGATTCCGTTGTCGCCGAGCGTGAGCAGTGGGACGACGGGAACAACACGCTCGCCGTCGCGCCCGGCGTCGTCGTCGCGTACGAACGCAATGTCGAGACGAACACCCGTCTCGAGGACTCGGGGGTCGAAGTGCTGCGGATCGCCGGGTCGGAACTCGGTTCCGGCCGCGGCGGTCCGCGATGCATGTCGTGCCCGCTCTCGCGTGCGGCCCTGTAGCTGCCGTCAGAGGATCTCGCGCACCTTGTCGACCGGACGCGCGAGCACGGTGCCCTTGTCGGTGACGACCAGCGGACGTTCGATGAGGATCGGGTTCGCGACCATCGCGTCGAGCAGTTCGTCCTCGGACGCCTCGGCGAGGTTCAGCTCCTTGTAGAGCGATTCCTTCTTCCGGATCGCCTGACTCGGTGTGAGACCTGCCGCATCGAGCAGCGACCGCAGCTCGTCGCGGGAAGGCGGAGTCTCGAGATATTTGATGACCGTGGGTTCGAGTCCGTTCTCCTTCAGCAGCGCCAAAGTGTTGCGTGACGTGCTGCAGCGCGGGTTGTGATAGATCGTCGCCGTGGTTGCCATGGCCCGATTCTGCCCTGACACAGTCCGTATTCAGGTGCCACCCGCGGCCGTGTTGCCCGATTCGTCCCTGTTGAAGCTGCTGGGAAGCGTTATTACGATTTCCGCGCCCTGAAGTTTTTCGAATTCTCTCTCAGAAAAGGCACGGAGCACGATGCTCAAAGGTTTCAAGGATTTCCTGCTGCGCGGAAACGTCGTCGAACTCGCCGTCGCAGTGGTCGTCGGCGCGGCGTTCACGTCCATCGTCACGGCGTTCACCGATCACATCGTGAACCCGCTGGTCGCCGCTGTGGGTGGCGACAACGAGATGGGCTTCGGCTTCCGCCTGCTCTCGTCGAACGACGCGACCTTCGTCAACCTCGGTGCCGTCATCTCCGCGGCGATCAACTTCTTCATCATCGCCGCCGTCGTCTACTTCGTGCTCATCGTGCCGGTCAATGCCGCCAAGGCCCGCTTCGCGCCGGAGAAGGATCCCGAGGACGAGCCGCTGAGCGAGACCGATCTGCTCATCCAGATCCGCGACCTCCTCGAGACCGGCAGCTACAACACCGCCCCTGCCGACGCGCCCTCCGCCGAAGCGCCGGTCAAGGTCACCGAGCGCTGATAACCTGCGAGAATGCTCGACCTCACCATCGATCCCGACTCGCCCGTCCCGCCGTTCGAGCAACTGCGCCGGCGCATCGTCGAGCTGGTACACGATGGTGAGCTGATCGCAGGTTCCAAGCTGCCCACCGTCCGGGGCCTCGCCGACACCCTCGGCATCGCACCGAACACGGTCGCCAAGACCTATCGGGAACTCGAGAAGCTGGGCGTGCTCGAGGCCCGCGGGCGGGCGGGGACATTCGTCGCCGACACCGGCGATCCCACCCGCACGCGAGCCCAGCGATCCACCCACGAGTACGTCGCCGAGGTGAGGGCACTCGGGATGTCCGACGAGGAGATCCTCGAATTCGTCTCGGCCGCTCTGCGCGCGGGCTGACCTGCCGATCTGCGGGAGCGCGCAGAGTATGCATGTCGCGTCCGAAATGTGACGATTTTCTCGGGTTCGGCGATTCCGCTCCGCAGGCGCCCGAAACTTGCAAGGTTTGTTCGCATGAACGTCCCTGGTGATCGGCCCGGGTCCGAGGAGATCGACGAGGTCTCGGGCGCTCCTGCTTCCGAAGTAGCCGCCTCCGCGGCGCATCCGCCGAAGACCGACAAAGTCGTCTTCGGCGTCGCTGCCGCGCTGGTCGCGGCGATCGTGGTGTGGGGCCTGGCCGCCACCGAGAACTTCGGGACCGTCACCGGGAGCATCCTCGACTGGATCGTCGTCGAGTTCGGTTGGTTGTTCGTGCTCACGGCGAGCGGATTCGTGTTCTTCGCGCTCTGGCTGGCGGTGAGCCGCTACGGCCGCATCCCGCTCGGCAAGGACGACGAGAAGCCGGAGTTCCGCACGGTCAGCTGGATCTCGATGATGTTCGCCGCCGGCATGGGCATCGGCCTGATGTTCTTCGGCGTCGCCGAACCGCTCTCGCACTTCGTCGAGCCGCCACCGGGCAGCAACGGCGGCACCGGCGTCGCGATGGCGACCTCGATGTTCCACTGGAGCCTGCATCCCTGGGCGATCTACGCCGTGGTGGGTCTGGCCATCGCGTACGGCACCTTCCGCAAGGGGCGCAAGCAGCTCATCAGCTCGGCGTTCATCCCGCTGCTGGGACGCCGGGCCGAAGGTCCGCTCGGCAAGGTCATCGACATCCTCGCCCTGTTCGCGACCCTGTTCGGCACCGCGGCGTCGCTCGGCCTGGGCGCGCTGCAGATCGGCTCGGGCTTCGAGGTCACCGGCTGGCTCGAAACGGCCGGAGTGATGCTGCTCGTCGCGATCGTCGCACTGCTCACGCTCGCGTTCATCGCGTCCGCGGTCACGGGTGTCGCCAAGGGCATCCAATACCTGTCGAACATCAACATGGTGCTCGCCGCGATACTGGCGATCTTCGTGTTCGTGCTCGGACCCACCGTCTTCATCCTCAACCTCGTGCCCACCACCCTCGGTGCCTACGCCGCGGAGTTCGCCCGCATGTCGGCGCGCACGGCCGCCTCCAACGAGGCCGCAGGTGAGTGGCTGTCGAGCTGGACGATCTTCTACTGGGCGTGGTGGGTCTCGTGGGCACCCTTCGTCGGCATGTTCCTCGCCCGTATCAGCCGCGGCCGCACCATCCGCGAGTTCGTCGTCGGTGTCATCCTCGTCCCGAGCCTCGTCAGCCTCATCTGGTTCTCGGTGTTCGGCGGCGCCGGCATCGGACAGCAACTCGACGGCCTGGACATCGCGGGTGCCGACAGCGTCGAAGGACAGCTGTTCGGGGTGCTCGGCAACCTTCCGCTCACCGGTATCGCCACGGTCGTCGCGATGCTCCTCATCGCCATCTTCTTCATCTCCGGAGCCGACTCCGCGTCGATGGTGATGGGCAGCCTCAGTCAACGCGGCACCCTCGCGCCGAATCGCGGCGTCGTGGTCTTCTGGGGCGGACTCACCGGTGGTGTCGCGGCACTGCTGCTGTGGAGCGGCGGCGAGGAAGCGCTCAACGCCCTGCAGACGATGACGATCATCGCTGCAGCCCCCTTCCTTCTCGTGATGATCGGCCTGTGCGTGTCGCTGTACCGGGATCTGCAGCGCGACCCCCTGATCACGGGCGGGCGCAGGAAACGGACACTGCGCAAGGTCGAATGACCGAGCGGTCCCACATCGAGGGCGTCGGGTTCCTGCTCGACGTCCTCGATGCGCGTCCGGGCACGTCCGTCCTCGCGATCGACACCGGGCCCGCCTCCGCCGTGGTCGCCGAGCACGTCGGTCCCCACGGCCGCATGCGCGTGGCCCCCTCGGCGACCCGCGCATACGAGTTCACCCGCCAGGAGAAGTTCGACCGTATCTACGCACTCGACATCCCCGAATTCCGCGAGGACACCGCCGCCGTGGCCGCCCTCGCCCCACTGCTGGCCGACGACGGGCAATTGTGGGTGATCGACGAGGCAGGGCCGGGAGAGGACACCGGAACCGTCTCGATGACGGTGAGCACCGTTCTCGCACAGGCAGGATTCGCAATCGTCGACATCCTCGAACGCGGGTCGCGGGTCGCGGTGTGGGCAGCAATCGGACGGCGGCATCACGGGTGACACACGACGCCGCGTGCCTGCGGTGAGTTGTCGCCCACTCCGAGTACGGTGTCGCCTGCCCGGCAGTTGCTCTTCGAGAGGAGTGCGCGTGACCGACACCGACCGATTCGACGAGGCCCTCGACCGCGATTGGGCCCGTTACGCCTCGCAGCTGGCCCGGCGCATCTCCGAACTCGCCGGATCCGACACTTTCGAGCTGCACGCCGAGACCGTCTCGGGGCCCGCGGCCTGCGTGCGGGTGCTGGCGACTTCCGGCGGAGGCGCCACGGTCGAGGTCACCGGATCGGAGCCGGTCACCCGGTCCGTGTCCGAGGCCGGCATGCTCGCCAGGCACATCGTGTCGGTGCTGCGCGGTCGTGGGAAGGTGCCGCATCCGGCCTTCCTGCAGGCGCACCCGCCGTCCGCCCTCGGCGACCTACGCGAGCGTGTGAGCGACGCGCTCGCGCACGCCCTCGGACGCCCGGTGCCGGTCGACGCCGACGGCGACTTCGTCGTCGTCCTCGACTCCCAGGTGGTCTTCGTCGTGATCGACGACGACGGCAGCATCAGGCTGTGGGCACCGCTGCTGCACGCGATCCCCGAGGACGACACCCCGGGAACCGCGCCCGCCGGCGGTCGCACCCACGCCCTGGCCGAGCTCACCGAACTGAACCGGACGTGGCCGCACATCAAGGTGGTGCTCGTCGAGGACCGGCTCGTCGCCACCGTCGACCTGCTCGGCGATCCGTTCGTGCCCCGCCACCTGTCCGAGCTGCTCCAGCGACTCAAGGGCTTCCTCACGGTCGTCGACGAGCGATTCGCGCGTCGCTTCGACGGCGTCCGCTACGGCTCCGACAGGGAACACGACGTCGAGCTGCCCGAGGGCAGCGTGCTCGACGAACCGAACTGAACTCGAACTCTCCTCAGCGCCAGCTGGGGAGCCACAGCTGGTCGTTCCAGTGCTCCGGCGTGATCGGCAGCGCCGTGAGGATCGGCCACAACCACACGAAGTTCGCGACGACGAGCCCGACGTACAGGCACACCACGAGCAACCCGGTCGTCCGCCGTTCCGTCGAGGCGTGCGGCGACCCGAGGATGTCACCGAGCACCAGCGCGACACCCATCACCAGGAAGGGTGCCATCGGCACCGCGTAGAAGTAGTACATCTGCCGGTCGAGGCTCGCGAACCACGGCAGGATCCCCGCGCCGTAACCGGTGAGCACCGCGGCCCACCGCCAGTCGCGGCGGACGAGCAGCTGCCACAGTCCCCACCCGAGCACCGGCAACGACACCCACCACAGCGCCGGCGTTCCGACCAGCATCACGGCCTTGACGCACTGCTCCGCGTCGCACCCGCTGATCCGCTCGCCGTCGGCGAAGTAGTACAGCATCGGTCGCAGCCCCATCGGCCACGTCCACGGCTTCGACTCCCAGGGGTGCTGATTGCCGGCCGAGTTCGTCAGGCCGGAGTGGAACTCGAGGACGCTCGCGCTGTAGTACCAGAGCGATCGCAGCGCGTCGGGAACGAAGGAGAACATTCCGTCGTGACCGATCCGCGAGCCGACCGCGTGACGGTAGACGCCGGTCTCGCTCGCGAACCACGCCCAGTAGGTCGACAGATAGACCCCGAGCGGGACGAGCACGAGGGCGTACAGCGCCGGGCCGATATCGCGCAGGGCCGTCCCGACCCACGGTCGCTGCACCCGGTACGCGCGACGCGTCGCGAGGTCGAAGGCCACGGACATCAGCCCGAAGAACGCGATGAAGTACAGGCCCGACCACTTGGTACCCACCGCGAGACCCAGCAGGATGCCCGCGCCGAAGCGCCACCAGCGCACACCGAAACGGGGACCCCACACACTGTCGAGGACACGACCCTCGGCGTGCACCTTCGCCATGCGGGCACGCACGTCGTCGCGGTCGACGATCAGGCACCCGAAGGCGGCGACGACGAAGACCGCCTGGAAGATGTCGAGCATGCCGAGGCGGGACGACACGAAGGTCACCCCGTCGACGACGAGCAGCAGACCGGCGACCGCGCCGAGCATCGTCGACCGGGTCAGCCGCCGCACGATCCGCACGACCAGCAGGACGAGCACGACACCGGCCGCCGCGGCCGAGAAACGCCAGCCCCACGCGGTGTATCCGAACAGTGCCTCACCGATCGCGATCATCTGTTTGCCGACGGGCGGATGCACGACGAGCCCGTAACCGGGGTTGTCCTCGATCCAACCCCCGGTGAGCACCTGCCAACCCTGCGGGGCGTAGTGCTTCTCGTCGAACACCGGCGTCTTCGCGTCGGTGGGGTAGTTGAGCATCGTGAACCGCGTGATCGCGGCGAGCGCCGTGACGAAGGCGGTGACGACCCAGCCGCGCGCCCGATCTCCGGGGAGAGGCTCGGGTCCGGGCACCAACGGGCCGGGACCGAGAAGGCGACGATCCCGCGCTGCCGACGGACCACGGCCGGGGGCCTGTGAAGGGCTGCGGTCCGTCACGGTCACGTTCCGATCGTAGGCTGAGCCGTATGCAGGCAGCCAAACCGGTCCAGGGCGCGAATCCGGGAGAGGGCCGGCTCGTGCTGGCCGCCACCCCGATGGGAGACATCGGTGACGCCTCGGCGCGTCTCCGCGACGCACTCGGCACCGCCGACGTGATCGCCGCAGAGGACACCCGCCGCACCAAGGCACTCGCCGCGGCGCTCGGCGTCACCCTCACCGGGCGGGTCGTGAGCTTCTACGACCAGGTCGAGGTGTCGCGGCTGCCGGGTCTCGTCACCGACATCGAGGAGGGCCGCACCGTCCTGCTCGTCACCGATGCAGGTATGCCGTCGGTGAGCGATCCCGGCTACCGGCTCGTCGCGGCGTGCGTCGAAGCCGGTCTGCCGGTGACCTGCCTGCCCGGTCCGTCGGCCGTGACCACCGCCCTCGCCCTGTCGGGTCTGCCGGTCGAGCGGTTCTGCTTCGACGGGTTCCCACCTCGCAAGCCGGGCCAGCGACGCGCGTGGCTCGGAACGCTCGTTCAGGAACCCCGGGCCGTGGTGTTCTTCGAGGCACCGCACCGGCTCGCGGCGTGCCTGGCCGACGCCGTCGACGTACTCGGCAGCGACCGTCGCGCCGCCGTCTGCCGCGAACTCACCAAGACCTACGAGGAAGTGCGCCGCGGCACGCTCGCGGAGCTCGCCGAGTGGGCCGTCGAAGGCGCGCGCGGTGAGATCACCGTGGTGCTCGAAGGGGCGGTCGCGGTGGCCACCGACCCCGTCGACCTCGTCGACGAGGTGGAACGGAAGGTCGAGGACGGGATGCGGCTGAAGGATGCCTGCGCCGTCGTAGCCGAGGCCGCGTCGAAGTCGTCCGGCGCGACGGTCTCGAAGCGCGAACTGTACGACGCGGTGCTGGAAGCGCGTCGCGACTGACGCGGTTGCTGGAAGCGCGTCACGACTGACGCGGTGCCGGAGGCGCGTCGCGACTGACGAGGTCTGCCGCACACCGATCGAGAAAACCGCATATCGGACGCGCTGTGGGGTCCGGAGACACTGCGTGCCACGGAAGCCTAGACTCTGCCGCGTCCCGAATGCAGACGTCACCGGCACCGGCCGGTCGGACGCTGTCGGGGGCTTCGGACGATCAGGAGGACGCGGATGGATTCGGTGAACGATTTCCTCGTCGAGGTGGCAGGCGTGGTGTGGGGGCCGTACCTGCTCATCCCGCTGCTGTTGGGTACGGGCCTCGTGCTCACGATCCGGCTGAGGGGCGTCCAGTTCCGCAAACTGTGGCCCGCACTGCGGCTGGGTCTGATCACCCGCCACGACGAAGGCGCCACCGAAGGCGACATCTCCCAATACCAGGCACTGACCACCGCGCTCGCCGCGACGGTGGGCGTGGGCAACATCGCCGGTGTCGGCACCGCGATCTACTTCGGTGGGCCCGGCGCGCTGTTCTGGATGTGGGTCACCGGCCTGGTCGGCATGGCGAGCAAGTACTCCGAGGCGTTCCTCGGCGTGAAGTACCGCACGACCGACGCCAAGGGTGAGCAGAGCGGTGGTCCGCAGTACTACCTCGCCCGCGCCATCCCCAACAAGGCCGGTCTCGTCCTGAGCCTGCTGTTCGCGGTGTTCGCCGTGCTCGCCAGCTTCGGTATCGGCAACATGACCCAGGCAAACACCGTCGCCACCCAGCTCGACGACACCTTCGGTGTCCCGACCTGGATCAGCGGTGTGCTCATGACGGTGCTCGCTGCCGCAGTCCTGCTCGGCGGCATCAAGTCCATCGGCAGGGTCACCGCCGCCTTCGTGCCCGCGATGATCCTCCTGTACGTCGGCGCCGGCATCATCGTCCTCGCGGTCAACTTCACGCAGATCCCCGACGCCTTCGCGCTCATCTTCACCGACGCCTTCACCGGCACCGCGGCCACCGGCGGCTTCATCGGATCGGTCTTCATGATCGCGCTGCGCTACGGCGTCGCCCGCGGCATCTTCTCGAACGAGTCGGGCATGGGCAGCGCGGCGATCGCCGCCGCGGCCGCCCAGACCACCCACCCGGTCCGTCAGGGCCTGGTGTCGATGACCCAGACGTTCATCGACACGATCATCGTCGTCACCTTCACCGGCCTGGTCATCGTCACCACCGGAGCCTGGGAGTCCGGCGAGCAGGGCGCTGCCATGACGTCGGCAGGCTTCGCCGACGGCCTCGGCGGGGACTGGGGTCACTGGATCGTCGCCGTCTCGGTCGTCTTCTTCGCCTTCTCGACGATCCTCGGCTGGTCGTACTACGGCGAGCGGTGCGTCGAGCGTCTCGTCGGTCGCCGCGGCGTGGTGCCCTACCGTGCGATCTTCGTGATCGTGGTATTCATCGGTGCCACCACCCAGCTCGAGGTGGTCTGGAACTTCTCCGATGTGATGAACGGCCTCATGGCCCTGCCGAACCTGATCGGTCTGCTGGTGCTGTCGGGTCTGATTGCGCGGGAGACGAAGGCCTATCTCGATCGCGACCCGTACCTGTTGGGCAACCCCGTCGCGATGGACGATCCCGACACCGTCAAGTAACCGGAAAAACGGGAAAGGGCCCCGCGATGCGGGGCCCTCAACGTATGTGGAGCATGCCTCCACGCCGACCCGGAACTACCCCTCGTCAGTCCCTATCGGCGTGGAGGCCCCCGCCCCACGCTGCAAGGTCGAACCTTGCGTGGTGACCACTCTTCCGTGTCATTGGCTGGGACTGAAAATACCGACCGGCGCGGAACCGGTATCATCCCTGCTCAGGCGTGGTGAGGAATTTTTCCGCAGCGGATGTTTACACGCGGGGAACGGGAGTACGAAGGGCGCGGAACGGATGTCAGACACCAGCGGAAAGCCTGGTTCGGCGCAACGTCAGTTCTTCGCCGACCAGCTGCGGATGCTGTTCGCCGCAGCCGGTCGTCCCGCCCTCAAGAAGGTCGTCTCGGAGGCCGCGACCGTCGCCCGGGCGGTGGGCAGCGACCGGACCGTCTCCGTCCAGCGGGTCAGCGACTGGCGCAGCGGCAACCGGATGCCGGCCAACTTCGAGTCGGTGCATCCGGTGCTCGTCGTCCTCATCCGCGCGGCTCGGGAACTCAACGCCGAACCACCGGCTCCCGGTCTGTACTCCCTGAAGCAGTGGGAGAACTGGTGGAAGGCCGCGCGCGGGCAGGCGAACGCTCCGCGCACCAAGGAATCGGCATCGGCATCGGTGCCGCCCGGCGTCCGCCCGTACAAGGGGCTCGCGTCCTACCGACAGAACGATGCCCGGTTGTTCTTCGGGCGCACCCAGAGCGTGCGCACCCTCGCCGACGTGGTGACCGCCTCCCATGGACAGGGCCCGGTTGTGGTGACAGGTGCCTCCGGCGTCGGCAAGTCCTCGCTCGTGCAGGCCGGTCTCATTCCGCAGCTGTGTTCCACGCCCGACTGCCACCCCGTGGTCCTCACCCCCGGCACCGACCCGGTCGCACGCCTGGTCGACGCGCTCCCCGAGCTGGCCGACGTCGGCGACCCCGCCGACCACACCGCCGTACACGCGGCCCTGCGTGCCGCGACCTCGCGCACGTCGACGTCGCTGCTGCTGATCGTCGTCGACCAGATCGAGGAACTGTTCACCCAGTGCAGCGACGTCGCTCTGCGCACCGCATTCCTCACCCTGCTCGAGACGGCGTCGACCTGTTCCCACGGCGACGCGCCCGCCCTCGTCGTCGCGACGATGCGGTCGGACTTCTACGACCAGGCAGTGGCCACCCCGGTGCTCGCGCGGGCCCTCGAGCGGCGGACCAAGACCGTCCAGCCCCTCGACCGCGACGATCTCGTCGAGGTCATCACCGCTCCCGCCAAGCTCGTGGGGGTCCGCCTCGAACCCGGCCTCGTCGACCTCATCCTCCACGACCTCACGGGTCTGGCCGACGGTGAGATCAGTGGCACCGAGCTTCCCCTGCTCTCCCACCTGCTCGACTCGCTGTGGGACAAGCGCAGCGGGGGCACGCTCACCGTCGCCGCCTACCGCGCGACCGGCGGGGTCCGTGGATCCGTCGCCGCCGGCGCCGAACGGGCATGGGAGAGGCTTGCCGACGATGCCGACCGGGCCCGTGCCCGCTCGATGCTCGTCCACCTGGTGTACGTCACCACGACCGGCACGGACGTCAAGATCGCCCGGTCGCTGAACGAACTTCTCGCAGTGGGCGGCGAGGATCGCGACGCGTCGAAGCGCGTCCTCGACCATTTCGTGTCGGCACGTGTGCTCGTCGTCGACGCCGACTACGTCGAACTCATCCACGACGCGGTGATCGACGCGTGGCCCCGACTCAAGTCGTGGATCCAACAGGACCGCGCCGGCGCTGCCCTGCGACAGCAGATCGAGGCCGACGCATCGACCTGGCTCGCCTCCGGACGCAACCGGGAACTGCTCTACCAGCGCGGACGCATGGATGTCGTGACCGAGCAGAATCCACAGCTTGCCACGGCGGGCACCCCCGAGGATCGGCGCGGACCGGTCGCGCTCAGCCCTACCGCCGTGGCCTTCCTCGACGCCTCCCGCCGGCAGATCGCCCGCGAGACACGGACCCGGCGTGTCGGCATCGCCGCGATGGCGCTGTCCACGATCATCGCGTTCGTCATGACCGGTCTGGCCTGGGACGCGAAGGGACGGGCCGAGACGGCACGGAGCACCGCGCAGTTCCAGCAGATCGTCGCGCTGTCCGACTCCCTGCGCGACGAGGACCCCACCACCTCGGCGAATCTGGCGCTCGTCGCGGCCGAACTCCAGCCCGACAACCCGGTCGCGTACTCGAGGCTCATCGCCAGCCAGGCGGTGCCCCTCGCCTACACGCTGAGCGGACACACCGGGCCGGTCTACGGCGTCGTCGTCTCACCCGACGGATCCACCCTCGCGTCGGCGAGCGACGACGGCACCGTCCGCCTGTGGGCGCTCGACGGCGACGAACCGGTCGCGGTGGGCGAGCCGTTGCAGTTGTCGTCGAAGTACATGGCGTCGGTCTCGTTCAGCCCCGACGGCCGTTTCCTCGCGATCGGTGCAGGTGACGGCGGTGTGTGGATCTACGACGCGTCCGATCGTGCCGCGCCGCGCGTGGTACTCGACCGGCAGGTCTACGCCGGCGGCGCCGTGCACAACGTGCGGTACTCGCCCAACGGCCGGGTGCTCGCCGTGCCCTACGACGACGGGCACGTCGCGCTCGTCGACACCTCGGATCCCGGATCGGGCCGGTTCCCCGTCACCTTGATCGACGACCACGACGGTGGTGTGCGGACGGTGGCCTTCCGTCCCGGAGGCCAGGTTCTCGCCACGTCCAGTGACGACCGCACCGTCCGACTGTGGGACGTGAGCACGCCGTCGCGGCCGGTGCCGCTCGGTGAGCCGCTCACCGGTTTCGGTGACGTCGCGCATTCGGTGAGCTTCAACGGCGACGGCACGATCCTCGCGGCGAGCAGCGACGACGGTGTACTGCACCTGTTCGACACCACCGATCCGCGCGCGGCCCGCCCGCTGGGGGTACCCGTGAACGCCCACACCGGTGGCGTCTGGAACATCGCGTTCCTCCCCGACGGACGCACACTGGCGAGCGCGTCCTGGGACGGCACCGCGAAACTGTGGGACCTCGACCCCTCGACACGGACCCTCGACGAGATCGGCCCGCCACTGACCGGGCACGGGGGTGGCGTGCCCACGCTCGCGGTGAGCCCGACCGGCACCACCGTCGTCACCGGCGGACAGGATTCCAACGTCCGGGTGTGGACGATGCCGCAGACCCGGATGGCGGTCGCCGACGGAGCGCTGACCAGGCCGGCGATCGATCGTGCCGGAGACCTCGTCGCGACCGGCAGCTATGGACCGGATGTCACGCTCTGGCGCGTCGGTCAGGGCGGCGACTGGAACCGCGCCGGGGGGATCGCGTTGCCGCGCCCGCTCGGCGGTGCGTACGTGTGCGCGCTCTCGCCCTCGGGCACGATCCTGGCCACGGCACCGACCTCCGGGGGCAGCGTGCAACTGTGGGACGTGCGCGATCCGGCGACACCGAAGCCGTTCGGCGAGCCGGTGCCGCTCGACACGAGGTTCACCTCCGCGCTGGCGTTCGGACCCGACGGAACGACCCTCGTGACCGGCGCCGACGACTTCTCGGTGCAGTTGTGGGACATCGCGGATCCCGCCGAACCGGTGCCGTGGGGCGAACCGCTGACGGGGCCGAAGAATCTCGTGCGCAGTGCCGCCGTCAGCCCCGACGGCCGAAGCCTCGTGGTCACGAGCGCCGACAGCGAGATCTATGCCTGGAACGTGACCGATCCGCGCTCTCCGACACGGGTGACCGTCTCGGGTGGGCACGCAACCGGGGTGAACACCGTGGCCTTCGGCGGGTCGAGCGACGTGCTGGTGACCGGCGGGGACGACCACGACGTGGTGGTCTGGGACCGCGCAGAGTCCGGAGACTTCGTGGCGCGCGAAACCCGGTTGAGCGGCCATACCGGCACCGTCTACTCCGTCTCGATCACGCCGGACGGCACCCGCGCGGTCAGCGGCAGCGACGACGGCACCGTCCGGTTGTGGGACGTCGCCGACCCGGATGGCATGCACGAGATCGGTGGCCCGGTCACCGACATGGGAACGGGACGATGGCAGGTGACCTTCGCGCCCGACGGCACCATCGTGGCCGGCGGCGGCGACGGTCTGCTCCGCACGTGGGGGCTCGACGCCGACGCCGTCGTGGCCCGCATCTGCCGTTCCACCTCGGTGCGACTCGACGAGGTACTCGACCGCTACGAGTTGCCGGCTCCTCCCGACGAGGTGTGCTGAGCGCCTGCCCGCGCGTCGCCGAGCGCGAGGATGCTGGCGGCCTTGTCCAAGCATTCCTGCCATTCGGCGTCGGGATCGGAGTCGATGGTGATGCCGCCTCCCACACCGAGGGCGCACACGCCGTTGCCGGTGTCGTCGTGGCCGAACTCGACGGTGCGGATCGCGACATTCAGTTCGGTGCCGGCGATCGGACTCGACATGCCGACGGTGCCGCAGTAGACACCGCGCGCGGAACCCTCCCACCGGGTGAGCAGCGTCCGGGCGCGGAGCTTCGGGCAGCCGGTGACCGATGCGGGCGGGAACGCCGCGTCGAGCACGTCGGCGACCGTCACGCCCGGTCGCCGCTCCGCCGCCACGGTGGACACCAGATGCCACACGCCGGGGGCGGGCCGCACGGTCAGCAGATCCTCGACCCGCACCGAACCGGTCTCGGCGACGCGGCCGAGATCGTTACGGACGAGATCGACGATCATCACGTTCTCGGCGACATCCTTGACCGACGCCCGTAGCCCGGCGGGGTCGGCGGAGCGGGGGAGGGTGCCCTTGATCGGACTCGACCGCAGCGTGTCGCCGCGGAGGGAGACGAACAGTTCGGGCGAGAGCGACGAGACCGCACCCCACGATCCCTGCAGGTAGGCGGCGCGCGCCGGGGCAGTCCGGGAGATCCCGTCGGCGAAGAACGCCAGCGGATCGCCGTCCCACCGGCCGGTGAACCGCGTGCACACGCACGCCTGGTACACCTCGCCGGCGCGGATCGCGTCGAGACAGCGTTCTACGCCGCGGCGGTGCTCGTCGCGAGGCGGTGGTGTCCAGTCGATGTGCCAGCCGGCATGTGGGGCAGCCGTCGGAGATGCATCGGTGTTCGACGGTGCGGTGAGGACCGCCGCGGCGAGATCGTCGGGGCAGGGTGCGGTGCCGAGCGTCTCGTACCACCAGCACCCGTCGGCGTCGAGACGCAGGACGGTGTCGGTCCACCCGCTCGCGGCGAGGGGCAGTGCGGGTCGGTCCGGGATGCGATCCGGGTAGGCGAGGTAACCGATGCGTCCGCCCCCGATGAGCGGCCGATCGTCACCCCCGGGTTCGGGAGCGTCCGCCGGAAGGGAGAAGACCTCCGCCGGTGGGACGGATTCGACGGACACGGACGGGACGAGCACGGCCGCCGCCCCGAACCATTCGCCCGACAGTGCCGCCGGGCCGGGAATGGCGAGGATCCTGGCGCGTTCTGCCAGTGCACCGAGAACGCGATCGACGGTGCCGCCGCGGCCGAGTCGTTCCATCCGCATGGCGTCAGCTTGTCATGCCTGGTCGGAGGTGTCGGGACGAGCCCCGAGATGCGCGAGCTTGTCGGGATTGCGGACCACGTAGACGCCGGTGACCAGACCGCCGTCGATCTCGAAATGCAACACCATGTCGAGAACGCCCGCCGAGTACACGAGGACGCCGGGCATCGAATTCACCACGGCCGGCTCGATGGTCATGTCCGGCAGCGGATGCCGGACCAGTCCGAGGAACAGGCGGGCGACCTTCGCGGATCCGAGGACCGGAACCCGGGCTGCATTGACCTTGCCGCCACCGTCGGCGAGGTACCGCACGTCGGGAGCCAGCAGCGACAGCAGTCCGTCGAGATCGCCGGTGGTGGCCGCGGTGAGGAACGCCGCGACCACCCGGTCGGTCTCGTCGCCTGCGGGAGTGAAGCGTCGCTGCCGGGCATGGACGTGCTCGCGGGCGCGGTGCGCGATCTGCCGGACGGCACTCTCGGTGCGGTCGACCGTCTCGGCGATGCGCCCGTACTCGAAACCGAACACCTCGCGCATCACGAACACTGCGCGTTCGACGGGCGTCAATGTCTCGAGTACCAACAGCATCGCGGTCGACACCGACTCGGCGAGGTCGACCTCGTCGGCTGCGTCGGGAGCGGTGAGGATCGGCTCGGGCAGCCACGGCCCGACGTAGTCCTCCCGTCGGCGTTGCGCCGACCGCAGCGAGTTCAGTGCCTGGCGTGTCACGATCTGCGCCGCGTAGGCCCGCGGGTTGTCGACGGTGTCGGTGTCGGCACGGGCCCAGCGGATGTAGCTCTCCTGCAGGACGTCCTCGCTGTCGGCGACGCTGCCGGTGATCTCGTAGGCGATCGAGAACAGCAGTCCCCGATGCTCGGTGAAGACGTCGGCGGTCATACGTGCGCCTTCTCCTGTGCGGTCGTGTGCGGTCCGCGTCGGGTCGGCAGGGCACGTCCGCGCGCCTGGAGTTGCATGGTGTGGATCGTCCCACGAACGACGGCTTCCTTCACCGAGGCTGCGAGCCGTCCGCGCACGGCCCACCTCGACGGAGTGTCGTCGCGTGCCGACAACTGCACGACGCCGCGATCGCGGCCCAGAGAGATGCAGGTCGAGACGAAGCCGAGCGAGAGCGGTGCGGGCTCGCGTCCCTGCAGCAGACGCCACACCGTGTCGGCGCCGTGGGTGCCGAGCGGCATGGCGGCCTGGCAGCTCATACGCAGGTGGTCGTTGCCGTCCACCACCACTGCGTCACCCACGCCGACGATCGGCGTGCTGTCGACCACCTGCAGGGTGTCGCGCACCCGGAGACGACCGTCGTCGTCGACCGGTAGGCCGCTGCGTCGGGCCAGGTCGGGCACGGAGAAACCGGCCGTGCGGACCACGAGAGTCGCGGAGATCTCGGAGCCGTCGTCGAGGGCGACCGAGCCGTCGTCGATGCGGGTGACCCGCGTTCCCGACCGGACCTCCACGCCCAGTTCGTCGAGCCGGAGGCGGATGTAGCGCTGCGTGGTCTCGGGAAGGGCCGCGCCCGGATCGCCGACGAGGACGAGGGTGTGCCGTGGATGGGACTGCGCGAGTTCGGTGACGGTCTCGAGGCCGGTGAGCCCACCGCCGATCACGACGACGGAGGCGTGATCGTCCGCCTCGAGGAGAGCATCGTGCAGAGCCGTGGCGGAGTCGAGGTCGGCGACGGAGAACGCCTTCTCCGCACCGGGAATCGCACCGGATCCCGACGTGCTGCCGACGGCGTAGACCACCGCGTCGCACTGCAGGACCGCTCCGTCGGCGAGGGACACCGCGTGCGGTTCGATCCGAACGGCCGAGCCGACGTGCAGCGTCGCCCGCGGGTGCAGGAGATCGGACAGATCGTGTGTGGCGGTTCCGGATCCGGCTGCCACCTGGTGGAGCCGGACCCGTTCGACGAAGACCGGTCGCGGGTTCACGACGGTGACCGCCACCTCGGGATGTTCGGCGAGCACGCGGTTCGCGGCCATCACCCCGGCGTATCCCGCCCCTACGACCACCACATGGAATTGCGTCGTCATCGCTCTGTTCCCTTCGCTGTCGGAAGTGATGTCACCGATGGGACACCGCTCGCGGCCGGGATGTGACACGGCGACGGTGCGCATTCCTGTGATGTCCGCCTCCTGCCGCCGACCTTGTCGGTGATCGACACGGTCAGCGGCCGACCGGGCGGGATTCCGGTGTCAGTGAGGCGGTCTCGGCCGCATCCCGACCGGCGTGGAAACCGTCGGCGTCGACCCCGCGACTACGCGAGTCGCGGGTGACGGGGAACAGTCGGCGGAACTCGGTGTCGACGGCATCGGATCGCCTGGCGAGGATGGGCGCGAGCGTCGTGATGGGCACCTGCGCGTCGGCGGCGGCGTGGGCGGTGGCCCGGACGTCCGCCTCGCGGAGGCGTTCGCCGATCCGATGCGCGTAGCCGGTGAGGAAGGCGCGGCGGAAGGAGGTCGCGGACGATCCGCGCCGCCCCGCCGTTCCGGCCGCCTGCACGGCCCGTCCGGCCTGCACGAGCAGGGAGGTGTACAGCATCTCGGCCTGCTGCAGGTCGGTGGCGGTGCCGACGATCGTCGCGATCTGCACCCGGGTGAACCACACCGTGCGCACGCGGTTCGCGTCGCCGATGGCGGTGAGGAGCAGGACCTTCTCGCGGATGTACGGGCTGTCGAGGTGGATGCGCCGGCCGACGACCGGGTCGGTGCCGGAATCGGGCCCGGCCAGCAGCGCCGCACCCACGGCGTGACGCGAGACGAGTTCCTGCGCCTTCGCGGTGAGCGCCTCGGCCTCGTCGGGGAAGTCGGTGGACTCGGCCTTCGACAACAGTGCCCGGATGCGTTCGAGGATCCGGGTGTCGGGCGGGGTGGGCGCAGACGGGTCGCCGGACCGGATGGACGGCCATCGCGACGGCGGGGGTGTGAGGATCGCGAAGGACGGCAGGTACTTCCAGGTGAAGGCGAGCCCTTCGATCTCGAAGCGGGTGACGTCGGGGCACGCGCGGAACAGACCGGCGGCCAGCGTCGGGGCTCCGGCCGCGTGGGCGGGACGCGGGTGCCGGCGGGCGATCTCGTCGAGCTGCCGCACCCACTCGACGGGGGCGCGTTCGGCCGCGCGCCGGATCTGCGCGTCGAACAGCATCGTGGCCGCCGTCAGTGCGACGTCGGAGGTGCCACCCGAGCGGGCCGTCACGTGGAGCACGTCGGCGGGCTGCCATCCCCGCTCGTAGGCACCGCCCAGCTCGGCGAGCAGGGAGTGCTCGTTCAGGCCACCGTATCGAACATGTGTTCTATCGCTGCGCATGCGCCGCAGTGTGGCGCACGGCACCGACAGGTTGGCGCGGCGACGGAGAAAACGCAGGTGAGGGGCTCTCCGCCGCCGGGTCGGAGCTCAGTCCTCGTCGACGTAGCGCGGGAACACCGGCGCCGGGGCGGGCAGGGTGGTGCCCGGAGCCAGGCGGGTCGCGACGGAGTCGAACTGCCGTGCCTCGGGTGCCTGTCCGAGGAGGTCGAGGATCTTCGCGGCGGCATCCGGCATCACCGGCTGGACGAGCAGACCCACGATCCGCACGACCTCGAGCGTGACGTACAGGACCGTCGCCATCCGCTCGGGATCGGTCTTGCGCAGCACCCACGGCTGCTGCGCCGAGAAGTAGCGGTTGGTCTCGCCGAGCACGTGCCAGATCGCTTCGAGACCGAGGTGCAGGGCCTGGGCGTCGAATTCGGCGCGCACCTTCGCGAGCAGCGCGTCGGCCTGGGCGAGCATGGCCTCGTCGTCGGCGGTGAACTCGCCCGGCGTGGGCACGGTGCCCTCGAGATTCTTCGCGACCATCGTCAGCGACCGCTGCGCGAGGTTGCCGAGGTCGTTGGCGAGGTCGGCGTTGATGCGGGTGACGATCGCCTCGTGGCTGTAGCTGCCGTCCTGGCCGTAGGAGATCTCACGGAGCAGGAAGAAGCGGAGCTGGTCGAGACCGTACCGGTCGACCATCTCGAGCGGGTCGACGACGTTGCCGACCGACTTCGACATCTTCTCGCCCTTGTTGAACAGGAAGCCGTGGACGAAGACCCGCTTCGGCAGTTCGAGACCCGCCGACATGAGGAAGGCCGGCCAGTAGACGGTGTGGAACCGCGTGATGTCCTTGCCGATGATGTGCAGATCGGCGGGCCAGTAGCGGCGGTAGGACTCCGACTCGGTGTCGGGGAAACCGGCGCCGGTGAGGTAGTTGGTCAGCGCGTCGACCCACACGTACATGACGTGATCGGGATGATCGGGGACCGGAACACCCCAGTCGAAGGTGGTGCGGGAGATCGACAGGTCCTTCAGGCCGCCGGAGACGAAGCTGACGATCTCGTTGCGACGGGTGGCCGGGGCGATGAAGTCTGGCTGCTCCTCGTAGAGCTCGAGCAGCTTGTCCTGGTAGGCCGACAACCGGAAGAAGTAGGTGGACTCCTCCGTCCACTCCACGGGAGTGCCGGTGTCGGTGGAGATCCGCGAACCGTCCTCGAGCAGCGTGGTCTCGCCGTCGGTGTAGAACGCCTCGTCGCGGACCGAGTACCACCCCGCGTAGGTGTCGAGGTAGATGTCGCCCGAGTCGACCATGCGCTGCCAGATCGCCTTGCTCGCCTCGAGGTGATCGGCGTCCGTGGTGCGGATGAACCGGTCGTACGAGATGTTCAGCCGCTTGTCCATGGCCTCGAACACGTTCGAGTTGCGGGACGCGAGTTCGGTGACCGGGATCCCTTCCTTCGCGGCGGTCTGCTGCATCTTCAGACCGTGCTCGTCGGTGCCGGTCAGGAAGCGCACGTCGAAGCCGTCGAGACGCTTGAACCGCGCGATCGCGTCGGTCGAGATGTACTCGTAGGCGTGCCCGATGTGCGGGGCGCCGTTCGGGTACGCGATCGCGGTCGTGACGTAGAACGGCGGGCGGGTGGGATCGCCGGCGGCCGGGCGGGAGGAATCAGGCGCAGTCATGGTGGCCAGTAGTTTATAGGGCGTGAGCGCAGCCCGTCCCGCCCCCGAAGCCCCGCAGCCGTTGAGCCCTCTCGTCGACGCCCACACGCACCTCGACGCGTGCGGCGCCGAGGACGCCGCGACGACCTCCGCGATCGTCGATCGTGCCGCCGCGGTGGGGGTCGGACGCATCGTCACCGTCGCCGACGATCTCGAGGCGGCGCGTTTCGCCGTGCGGGCCGCGCACTGGGACGACCGCGTCCACGCGGCCGTCGCCATCCATCCCACCCGCGCGAACAGCCTCGACGACGCCACTCGCGCCGAGATCGAGAAGCTCGCCGCCGACCCGCGCTGCGTCGCGGTGGGGGAGACCGGCCTCGACCTCTACTGGCCCGGCAAGCTCGACGGGTGCGCCGAACCGGCCGAGCAGGAAGAGGGCTTCCGCTGGCACATCGACCTCGCGAAGCGACTCGGCAAGCCGCTGATGATCCACAACCGCGAGGCCGACGCCGACCTGCTGCGCGTGCTGCACGACGAGGGCGCGCCCGAGAAGGTGATCTTCCACTGCTTCTCGTCGGATGCCGACATGGCCCGCCGCTGCGTCGACGCCGGATACCTGCTGAGCTTCTCGGGCACCGTGAGCTTCAAGAACGCGAAGGCCCTGCGCGAAGCGGCGCCCCTCGTGCCCCGAGAACTGGTGCTGGTGGAGACCGACGCGCCGTTCCTGACCCCGCACCCCTTCCGGGGCGCGCCGAACGAGTCGTACTGCCTGCCGTACACCGTGCGCGCGCTCGCCGAGGTGCGGGGCGAGGACGCCGAGGAACTGGCCGCGGCCACCACCGCGAACGCCGAGCTGGTGTACGGACTTTCGTAAAGGGCACGCGTGCCCCCACTCCCGTCGTGACAATACGGGCATGCGCTCCTTCGTCTACAACTCTCATCCGGTACGTGTGATCTTCGGCCCCGGTACCGCCTCGCGGGTCGCGGACGAAGTACGTCGACTCGATCGTTCCCGCGTCCTGCTGCTCGCCGGCGAGCACGTGCGGCACCAGGCGGAACTGGTCGAGAAGTATCTCGGCGATCTGCAGGTCGCGCGTTTCGACGGCGCGGTGATGCATACGCCGGTCGAGGTGACGGAACGGGTCCTCGGCGTGGTCACCGAGCACGACGTCGATGCGGTCGTCGCGGTCGGTGGCGGATCGACCACCGGACTGGCCAAGGCACTGGCCCGCCGTACGGGGATCGATCAGGTGATCCTGCCGACGACCTACGCAGGGTCGGAGGTGACCCCCGTTCTCGGCGAGACCGCCGACGGGGTGAAGACCACGCGTTCGTCGCCCGACATCCTTCCCGAGACCGTGATCTACGACGTGGAGTTCACCACGTCGATGCCGATCCCGCTGGCGGTGACCAGCGCGATCAACGCGATGGCCCACGCGATCGAGGCCCTCTACTCCGAACAGGCCAATCCGATCGTCGACGCCCTCGCGCTCGAGGCCGTTGCCGCGATCGCCCGGGGTATCCCGGCGCTCGGTGCGGACTCGGCCGATCCCGAGGGGCGTTCGGATCTCCTGCTCGCCGCGTGGCTCTCCGGCACCTGCCTCGCCTCGGCGGGAATGGGGCTGCACCACAAGCTCTGTCACGTCCTGGGCGGATCGTTCGACCTGCCGCACGCCGCCACCCACACCGTCGTCCTGCCCCACGCGCTCGCCTACAACGAACCGTCGGTACCGCACGTCATGGCGCGGGTCGCGCAGGCACTCGGCACGGATTCGGCACCCGCGGGCGTCTACGACCTCGTGGCGGCGGCCGGTGGGCCGACGAGTCTCGAGGAACTGGGGATGCGGGAGTCCGACCTGGACGAGGCGGCGCGACTGGCGACGGCGAAGCCGTATCCGAATCCTCGGGAGGTCACGGAGGTGGGTGTGCGGCGGTTGCTGGAAGAGGCGTTCACCGGTACCCGTCCGGAACCGGCTCGGAAGTCTGGTTGAAGCTACAACCATGACTTGCTATCTTAGTTGTCGCTTCAACTAAGTGGGGCTCTCCGGCCTCCTACCCGAAAGGCTCGACATGAAGACCCCTCTCGTCCGCGACATCGGCATCCTCATCGCCCGACTCGTACTCGGCGTCATCTTCCTCGCGCACGGACTGCAGAAGTTCAACTCGTGGGGATACGAAGGCACCAAGGCCGGCTTCGAAGGAATGGGCGTGCCCGCCCCGGCGATCTCGGCGTTCGTCGCCACCTGGATCGAGATCCTCGGCGGTCTCGCGCTCATCCTCGGTGTGCTCGTCCCCGTCTTCGGCGTCCTGCTGTTCCTGCTCATGCTCGGCGCGTTCTTCATCGTGCACGTGGAGAACGGAATCTACGTCGGCGACGGCGGTTTCGAGCTCGTGGCCGCGCTCGGCGCAGGGGCTCTCCTGCTCGCCGCGGTCGGTGCGGGAGCGTTCAGCGTCGACCGATTCCTCGCGCGGAAGGTTCCGCTCCTGCGCACAGCCTGACCTGCGGTTCCGAGGTGCTGTGGACGATTTCTCCCGATCGTCCGCAGCGCCTTTTCCGTCCGATGACGCGCGCTTTTCGCATATGTCTTGTTATTCTCCTGCACGACATATGCGTTCACGGATCTCTCCGACAGGATCGATATGACCGTGCAGCAAGCTGTTCCGCGTCGCGACACCACGTGGAATGTCAATCGACGGACCTTCCTCGTGGGCGCGGGCGCGCTCCTCGCTGCCGGCCTCGTGGGCGCCGGTACATCTGCGGCACAGCCTCGGACACCGCAGCGCCCCAACATCCTCATCATCATGACCGACCAGGAGCGTCAGCCGATGCACTGGCCGGCCGACTGGGCGCGCAACAATCTGCCCAATCGGCAGCGGCTCGCCGATACGGGGCTGACCTTCACGCGGTCGTTCTGCAACGCCGCGATGTGCTCGCCCAGTCGCAGCACGTTCTTCACCGGGCTCTATCCCGCCCAGCACGGGGTGGTGAGCACCCTCACCGAGGGCGGCACGCTCTCGCCCACCGAGCCCGTGCTGCCGGTGGACGGCCAGAACATGGCGAAGATGCTGCTCTCCGCCGGATACGACGTCCATTACCGCGGCAAATGGCACATGAGCAAGGGCGCCGACGGCGGCGACCCGTCGCCCGAGGACATCGCGCGGTACGGCTTCGCGGGGTGGGAGCCCCCGGAGGCGGGGCAGGACACCGCACCCGAGAACTTCGGGGGTGGCTGCGCCGACCGCGACGGCAAGATCGCCTCCGACGCTGCCGAGTTCCTGCGGTCGCGCAGCGCCTCCGACGACCGGCCGTTCGCGCTCATCGTGTCGTTCGCCAATCCCCACGACATCCTCTCGTACCCGAAGACCTGGGATCAGGTCGACGGCGACTGCAACAATTACGGTGCCTTCGCACCCGAGGCCTTCGAGCAGGGAATCGACCTGCCGCCCACCATCGACGAGGACCTGCTCCGCAACTTCAAGCCCACCGCCCAGGCCGAACTACTCCTGCTGCTCGCAGGTGCGCTCGGTCCGCTGGTCGGTCCCGAAGCCGCACGGCAGTACGTCAACCTGTACGCCTACATGCACAAGGTCGTCGACCAGCACATCGGGGCGGTTCTCGATGCGCTGGAATCGGTTTCGGGCATGCGCGAACGCACCGTCGTCTTCCGGGTGGCCGACCACGGCGAGATGGGGCTCTCCCACGGCGGACTCCGTCAGAAGGCCTTCAACGCCTACGAGGAGACGCTCAATGTTCCTCTCGTGGTGAGCAATCCGGTGATGTTCCCGAGGCCGGTCTCCACCGACGCGCTCGCGTCGCTGATCGACGTCATGCCCACCCTCGCGACGATGGCCGCCGTGCCCGACCGTTCGGCGTGGACGTTCAAGGGCGTCGACCTCACGCCCGTCATCGAGGGCGCGTCGTCCGGTGGCACGCCGCCACAGGTGCAGGACACCGTCCTGTTCACCTTCGACGACGAGAACGCCGCCGCGGCCAACGGGCAGACGACGGTGAAGCAGCCCAACCACATTCGCGCCGTCCGGCAGGACAGGTGGAAGTACGCGATGTACTTCGATCCGTCGGGACGCGCGCTGCCGCAGTTCGAACTCTACGACCTGCACGACGATCCGCTCGAGACGCGCAACCGCGCGAACCCGCTCGACCTCGCGAACTTCGACCCGGTGCAGGTCGCGACCATGCACGCCGTCCTGATGGACGTGATGGCCCGCACGGGCACCACCCCGGCCGTGCCGATTCCGCAGTTCCCCGTACCGAGCGGATCCGCCGATCTCCCGATTCCCAGCGGGTCGGCCGGACGCTGACGAAGCCGATCACCGGCAACCGCGACCATCGGTAGGCGGTCCGGAAACCTCCGCGGCCGCGACGCCGGCCGATCCATCCGAGCCTGTGGGCATCGGCACTTCGAACGCCCCCGCATAGGGCAGAGCACAGATGCGCGGGATCCTCGGTGACCTCACGGAGTTCATGTTCTTGGTGCCCGAATCGAGAGGAATTCCTCTTTCCGAGTATCGATAGAAAATGGTGATTTCGGACAATCGCACATGATCGAGGTAATACCGATCCGATATCTGTGATGTGCGTCGTGATCCGACAGAAATCATTATCTGTGCAGGTAGAGGCGATGAAGTTGCGATAACAATGCCGTCTCGTTACCGTGCTGTGATCACAGTTGTCGTCCGTCTGGAAATAATCGTGTCACCTTTCACCAAGATCAATCGCGTCAAGTCGCCGGTGTTCTACTCGGTGGTCGCCGCCGTCTTCGTCACCCTCGGTGCCGGTGGCGCCACTGCTGTGGTTCAGCACAAGGACGTCGTCCTCGACGTCGACGGTGAGCAGCGTGCCTTCGGCACGATGAACTCCAACGTCGGCGACATCCTGGCCGCCGCCGGCTACACCGTCGACGAGAACGACGTCGTGGCCCCGGCCGTGGACTCGTCCGTCTCCGACGGCGACACCATCGTCCTGCGACAGGCCCGCGAACTGCACCTCACCGTCGACGGTGAGGAGCGCTCGGTGTGGACCACCGCGCTGACCGTCGACGAGGCACTCGACCAGTTCCGCCTCTCCGACGACGCCTACGTCTC
Organism: Rhodococcus shunpengi; assembly: GCF_048381395.1. Classification (NCBI taxonomy): domain Bacteria; kingdom Bacillati; phylum Actinomycetota; class Actinomycetes; order Mycobacteriales; family Nocardiaceae; genus Rhodococcus; species Rhodococcus shunpengi. Next base: position 613,030 of record NZ_JBLWIU010000008.1, on the reverse strand, counting down.
TGCTTCGCGTTCGCACCGCCTTCCGCTCGACGGCGCCGATCTCGAGGTCGTCAACCCCAAGACGGTGCGTTTCGCCGACAACGGGGCGCCCGCCGCCGAGGTGCGCGTCGCAGTGCCGACGGTCGCGGAGTTCCTGGAGTCCCAGGGCACGAAGCTCGAGCAGGCCGACAGCGTCACTCCTGCCCTCGACGCGCAGCTCGAGGAGGGTATGGAGGTCGTGGTCACCCGCGACCGGACCGAATCGCGGACCGAGAACCTGCCGATCGCGCCGCCGGAGAACCGCGTGGACGATCCGAACATGCTCGAGGGGGAGACCGCCGTGAGCGACCCGGGTGCTCCGGGCGAGCGGTCGGTGACCTTCGACGTCCACACCGTCAACGGTGTCGAGGTCGGACGCACCGAGACCGCTTCGAAGGTCCTCGCCGAGCCGCGGCCCGTCGTGGTCCGCGTCGGCACCAAGCCGAAGCCTGCCGTACCGGCCTCGGGTCGCGCCTCCACCTGGGACGCTCTCGCGCAGTGCGAGGCGACCGGCAACTGGGCGATCAACACCGGCAACGGCTTCTACGGTGGCCTGCAGTTCACGCAGCAGACGTGGGCCGGCTTCGGCGGCACCCAGTACGCGCCGCGTGCCGATCTCGCGACCCGCGAGCAGCAGATCGCGGTCGCGGAGAAGGTCCAGGCGACCCAGGGCTGGGGTGCGTGGCCGTCCTGCACCAGCAAGCTCGGTCTGCGCTGACCGGCACGGGTGCGCACGGTGTGACCTGCTCCCGAGTGCGCTAGGTTCACCACGTGTCAGCAGACGATCCCGAAACCACTCCGAGGGCCACCCCGGCTTCTCCGCGCGGGCTCGCCGCGCTGCTCGGACCCGCCGAGGTCCGCGCACTCGCGGAGGAGTTCGGGGTGCGCCCGACGAAGCAGCTCGGCCAGAATTTCGTGCACGACGCGAACACGGTGCGCCGCATCGTCAACGTCGCCGGGGTCGGCCCCGAGGACGTCGTGCTCGAGGTCGGGCCCGGGCTGGGTTCGCTCACCCTCGCCCTGCTCGACGTCGTCGATCGTGTGGTCGCCGTCGAGCTCGATCCCGTTCTCGCGCAGCGTATTCCCACGACCGTGCAGGAGCGTGCCCCGCAGCTCGCCGACCGCTTCGACGTCGTGCACATGGACGCGATGAAGGTGCTGCCGAAGGACCTTCCCGTCACGCCCACCGCGCTCGTCGCCAACCTGCCCTACAACGTCGCGGTGCCGGTGCTGCTGCACCTGTTCTCCGAGTTCCCCACTCTGCGAACCGCTCTCGTGATGGTGCAGGCCGAGGTCGCCGATCGGCTCGCAGCCGAACCGGGCGGCAAGATCTACGGCGTGCCCAGTGTGAAGGCGCGGTTCTTCGGCGACGTCCGCAGGGCCGGCGCCGTCGGGCGTGCGGTCTTCTGGCCCGTTCCCCAGGTGGAATCGGGCCTCGTGCGCGTCGACCGCTACACCGAGCCGCCGTGGCCCACCGACGCGCAGACGCGCGCCCGGGTCTTCGCCGTCGTCGACGCGGCCTTCGCTCAACGGCGAAAGACGTTGCGCGCAGCGCTGAGTGGATGGGCGGGCTCGCCAACGGAGGCCGAGAGGCGCCTGCTGGCCGCCGGTATCGAGCCGTCGACCCGCGGGGAGAAGCTCGACGCCGCCGCCTTCGTGAGGCTTGCAAGCGTGCAGTGATCCCGGTCACTCCTCCTGGCGGCGGGCTGCGATGTGTGGTTAAGTTGTCCTCGGTCGTTAGGTAGTGTGTTCGTGGTTTACCCCTCGCACATTTCTGGTTGCGAGCGGAGGCGATAGCCACGATGGAATCGTTTCAGCCGTGTAGTGACAGACCCGGGAGCCGAAACCGACTCCCGACGAGACAGAACGTCTACATCCGTTCTGCCTGCAAGTGAAGGACAGCAACATGGCTGAAGGTACTGTGAAGTGGTTCAACGGCGAAAAGGGCTTCGGCTTCATCGCTCCCTCGGACGGCTCCGCTGACGTCTTCGTGCACTTCTCCGAGATCCAGGGCCGCGGCTTCCGCACCCTCGAGGAGAACCAGCGCGTGAGCTTCGAGATCGGCCAGGGCCAGAAGGGCCCGCAGGCCACCGGCGTGAACGTCATCGGCTGATACCGATAACTCTCCGAATCCGGGCCGGCACCTCAGGGTGCCGGCCCGGATTCGTTCGTCCGGTCAGCCGATCATCGCTCCGTAACCGGTGATGCCCACGCCGGACGAGCCGGTCGACGACCCCGCGGAGTCGGCCGAACCGGTGGCCACGCCGGCCGAGCCGGTGGGCGGGTTGACGCAGTCCACGAGATTCAGCGAGCGCAGGACCAGGTCGCCGAGCGAGCAGACGCGCGGCGGGGCCGGTTCGGCCGAGGCGACGCCGGCGGTTCCCAGCGTGGCCGCCGCGGCGACGACGCAGACGGCGACCGCATTGCGTACGGATCGAGTCACATTTCCTCCAGTGTGTTCACGAGTCGCCCGATCGTAGAGCGCGGCCGCGGCGGTCGGGAAGCATCCGTATCCCGAGTAAGCTCTGTACTCGTGCTTTCCGTCGTGCCGACCCCCGTGACAGTGCGGGTCCCGTCCAAGGTCAACCTGCATCTCGCGGTGGGCGACCTCCGTCCCGACGGCTACCACGACCTGCACACCGTCTTCCAGGCCCTGTCCCTGTACGACGAGGTGTCGGTGGTCCCCGCCGACACCCTGAGCGTGACGGTGCGCGGTACGGGCGCCGAGGTGGTGCCCACCGATTCGACGAACCTGGCGTGGCGCGCCGCCGAGATGATGGCGGAACGAGCCGCGCGCACCCCCGACGTGGCGATCACGATCGACAAGGGCATCCCCGTCGCCGGCGGAATGGCCGGTGGCAGTGCCGACGCGGCCGCGACGCTGGTCGCGCTCGACGCGCTGTGGGGAATCGGGGCACCCCGGGAGGACCTCGCGGATCTCGCCGCCCGGCTCGGCAGCGACGTGCCGTTCTGCCTCCACGGCGGCACGGCGATCGGAACCGGACGGGGTGAGCGCCTCGTCCCTGTCCTCACCCGCGGCACCTTCCACTGGGTGCTGGCCCTCGCGAAGGGCGGCCTGTCCACACCGGTCGTCTTCCGCGAACTCGACCGGCTGCGCGCCGAGGGAGAACCTCAGCGTGTCGGCAGCGCCGATGCCGTGCTCTCCGCGCTCGGCTCCGGCGACGCCCACCAGCTCGCGCCGCTGCTCGGCAACGACCTGCAGGCCGCGGCCCTGTCTCTCGACCCCATGCTGCGGCGCACGCTCCGGGCGGGTGTCGAGGCCGGCGCCCTGGCGGGCATCGTCTCCGGTTCGGGCCCCACGTGTGCGTTCCTCGTCGAGGACCAGCACGCCGCGGTCACCGTGAGCGCCGAACTCGCCGGCGCCGGTGTGTGCCGTACGGTGCGGGTCGCCTCAGGTCCGGTGCCGGGCGCCCGTGTCGTCGGCGACGCCGATCCCGCACACCCCTGATCCTTGTAGTACATCCCCGCAATTCTCGGAAGGCGTTGCTCCACGTGGCGAATCTGATCAACCTCGAACAGGTCTCGAAGTCGTTCGGCATCAAGCCGTTGCTCGACTCGGTGTCCCTCGGCGTGAACGAGGGGGAGCGGATCGGTGTCGTCGGCCTCAACGGCGGTGGCAAGACGACGATGCTCGAGGTGCTCGCCGGCATCGAGGAGCCCGATTCGGGCCGGGTGAGCCGCGTGAACGGTCTGCGCATGGCGGTCGTGACCCAGCGCGGCGGCCTGCCGGAGGGCTCGACCGTCGGCGAGGTGGTCCTCGGGCCGCTCGGGGTGGCCGAGCACGAGTGGGCGGGCGATGCGCGCATCCGCTCGGTGCTCACCGGCATCGGCATCGACAATCTCGGTCTCGACGCGGTCGTCGACGGTCTGTCCGGTGGCGAACGTCGCCGGGTCGCCCTCGCCGCGGCCCTCGTGCAGGATCTCGACCTGCTCGTCCTCGACGAGCCCACCAACCATCTCGACGTCGAGGGCGTGCAGTGGCTCGCCGAGCACTTGCTGTCGCGGCGCAGCGCGCTCGTCGTCGTCACCCACGACCGCTGGTTCCTCGACACCGTCGCGACCCGCACCTGGGAGGTCGTGAACGGTCGGGTCGAGAGCTACGAGGGCGGCTACAACGACTGGATCTTCGCGCGCGCCGAGCGTGCCCGCCAGGCCGACGCGATGGAGGAACGCCGTCGCAATCTCGCGCGCAAGGAACTCGCGTGGCTGCGTCGCGGTGCCCCGGCCCGCACGTCCAAGCCGAAGTACCGCATCGAAGCCGCCGAAGCGCTGATCGCGAACGTGCCGCCGCCGCGCGACTCGGTGGCGCTGGCGTCGTTCGCGAAGCGTCGCCTGGGCCGCGTCGTCATCGAACTCGAGGACGCGACCCTCACCACCCCGGACGGTCGCGAGTTGGTCCGCGACCTCACCTGGCGTCTCGGCCCGGGCGAGCGGATCGGTCTCGTAGGCGTCAACGGCTCGGGCAAGACGACCCTGCTGCGCACGCTCGCGGGCGAACTCGAACCGGCGCAGGGACGTCGCATCCAGGGCCAGACCGTCGAGATCGGCTGGCTGCGGCAGGAACTCGACGACCTGCCCACCGACATGCGGGTGCTCGAGGCCGTCAAGGATGTGGCCGAGCGGATCACGTTGGGCGACAAAGAGATCTCCGCCGGTCAGCTCGCCGAACGTCTGGGCTTCACCCCGGCCCGGCAGCGCACCCCGGTCGGCGACCTGTCCGGTGGTGAGCGTCGTCGCCTGCAGCTCACGCGCGTGCTCATGGCCGAACCGAACGTGCTGCTCCTCGACGAGCCCACCAACGACCTCGACATCGACACCCTCCAGCAGCTCGAGGACCTGCTCGACGGCTGGGCCGGAACCCTCGTGGTCATCAGCCACGACCGGTATCTCGTCGAACGCATCTGTGATTCGACGTGGGCCCTGTTCGGCGACGGCCGGCTCACGAACCTTCCCGGCGGCATCGAGGAGTACCTGCGCCGGCGCGCGGCCATGGGTGACGGCGACGTGCCGTCGGTGGCGTCGACCGTCTCGAAGACCGGTGACGCCGTGGAGCAGCCGAAGAAGCGCGACGGTGCCGCCGAACGCGCCGCGCGCAAGGAACTGTCGCGCCTCGAGCGTCTCGTCGCGAAGCTGACCGAGAAGGAGGAGAAGCTGCACCACGACCTCGCGGAGGCTGCGACCGATCCCGATCGGCTGCAGAAACTCGACGTGCAGTTGCGTGAGGTGGTCGCGGAGAAGGAAGCGGCCGAGGAGCAGTGGATGGAGCTCGCCGAAGATCTCGACTGAATCCTCTTGACCTCGAGTCGGCTCGAGGTCGCAGGATGGGCGTCGTCAGAAGGAACGCCCATCAGGAGGATTCATGTCCGTCACCGAAACATCCGGCACCTCTACGTATCTCCCCCAGTCCCGGCTCGCGCGTTCCGCGGTCGTGGTTGCCGCGTCCGTCGTGACGGCGCTGGTGGTCAACCTCGTGCTGTGGGCCGTCGGCCTCGTCGCGGGTGGCTCGTTCGAACACACCGACGCCGGTGAGGTGATGAGCGCGGCGCCGGGCGGCGTTGTGCTCATGTCCGTCGTCCCGCTCACCGTCGGTCTCGCCGTCGCGGCCCTGCTCACCCTGTGGTGGAACGGTTTCGCGCGGATCGCGCAGGTCGTCGGGGTGCTGCTGCCGCTGGCGACGATCCAGGGCACGATCTCCGCGGACTTCGACACGCCGAGCACCGTCGCTCTGACTCTGATGCACGTCGTGATCGCCGTGGTGGTCGTCGTCGCGCTGGAGATGCTCCGTGCGCGTGACTGAAGCAAGTTGGGGGAGGAAATGTGCACTTCTGCAAGGAAAGTCGCACATTTCCTCCCCCGAGTTCGGGTGGAGACCTACAGGCCGAGCAGCTTGCTGATGATCTCGTTCATGATCTCGTTGGTGCCGCCGCCGATGCCGAGGACACGGGCGTCGCGGAAGTGACGCTCGACCTCGCTCTCACGCATCAGGCCGATACCACCGGCGAGCTGAACCGCCTCCATGACGGCGTGGTCGCACACCTTGACGGCGTTGTTCTTCGCCATCGAGGTCTCGAGCAGCATGCCCTCGCCGTTGACCCACCGCTCGGCGACCGAACGGCAGAACGTCTTCGCGGCGGTGATCTCGGTGGCGAGCTCGGCGAGGCGGTGACGCACGACCTGGCGCTTGGACAGCGGACGGCCCATCGTCTCGCGGGATTTCACCCACTCGACGGTCAGGTCGAAGCACCGCTGCGCGGTGGCGACGGCCTGGAAGGCCAGCGACAGGCGCTCACCCTGGAACTGCTGCGCGATCTGACCGAACGCCGAGTTCTCGGCACCGATGAGGTTCGAGACCGGCACGCGCACGTCGTCGTAGAACAGCTCGGCGGTGTCCGAGCACAGCCAGCCCATCTTGTCGAGTTTGGGGGAGACCGTGAAACCCGGTGTGTCCGTAGGGACGACGACGAGGGAGATGCCACCGGCGCCGGCATCGCCCGTGCGCACCGCGGTGGTGACGAAGTCGGCGCGCGTACCCGAGGTGATGTAGAGCTTCGCGCCGTTGATGACGTACTCGTCGCCGTCACGACGCGCGGTCGTGCGGATGTTCGCGACATCGGAGCCGCCGCTGGGCTCGGAGATCGCGAGCGAACCTATCGCGCGACCCTCGAGCGCGGGACGTGCGAACCGCTCGATCAGGTCGGTGTTGCCCGACGAGACGATGTGCGGGGTGGCGATGCCGTGGCTGAACAGCGCCGAGATCAGGCCCGACGAACCGCCGGCGAGGATGATCTCCTCGAGGATCGCGAGCATGTCGAGGGCGGTGCCGCCCGACCCGCCGTGCTCCTCGGCGACCGAGGCGCCGAGCAGGCCCGCGTCGGCGGCCTTGCGGTGCAGTTCGCGCGGGATCTCGCCGGCACGTTCCCACTCGTCGAGGTGGGGGACGATCTCCTTGCGGGTGAAGTCGGCGGCAAGCCGACGAAGTGCCTTCTGTTCGTCGGTGTCCCAGCGGATCACTTCGGTGGTGGTCATGCCTACTCGCCCTTCCAGACGGGTTCGCGCTTCTGCATGAAGGCCATGACGCCTTCGAGGGTGTCGGCGCTGGTGGTGAGACGTGCGAGGGCCTTGTCGGTGAGTTCCCAGGGCAGGTCCTCGGCGGGGATGTTGCCGTCGATGATGCCGCGGGCGACGGTCTTGCTGGCCTGCACCGCGAGCGGGGCGCCCTTCGCGACGTCGGCGGCGAGAGCGAGCGCGGTGTCGAGGACGTCGGCCTGCGGGACGACCCGGTTGACGAGGCCCCAGCGCAGGGCGTCGGCGGAGGACATCGGCTTGCCCGTCAGGACGAGTTCCATCGCGACGGCGCGGGGGACGGCCTGGCCGATGCGGAAGACGCCGCCGGCGCCGGCGATCAGGCCGCGGTGCACCTCGGGCAGACCGAATTCGGCGGTCTCGGAGGCGACGACGAGATCGCCGGCGAGGGCGAGTTCGGTGCCACCACCGAGCGCGGTGCCGTTGACCGCGGCGATGACGGGCTTGGAGATGTGATGCTTGACGACACCGGCGAAGCCCCAGTGGGCGGTCTCGGGAGGGGTGACCCCGTCCGGTCCCTTGGTGCCGAGGGCCTTGAGGTCGGCGCCGCCGCAGAAGACGGCGTCGCCGGCGCCGGTGAGCACCACGACACGCACGTCGCGGTCCTCTTCGGCGCGGTCCCAGGCCTCACCGAGTGCCTGGTGCACATCGGCATCGATGCTGTTGGCCGCCTTGGGACGGTTGATGGTGACGAGCAGGACGTGCTCGCGCTTCTCGACGAGAACGACGGGTTCGCTCACGACCGGTACTCCTCGGGGGACAGGTGCTCGATGCGGGTGACGGTGAGAGTGCCGCCGTTGTCGGTGACGTGGACGGTCTCGCCGACGATGTCTGCGCCGGCGGCGAGGACCGCGGCGCCGGTGGCGTCGGTCTGACCGGAGACGCGCAGGCCGTCGGGGGTGAGGCCGACGAGGAAGCCGATCGACGGGTTGCCGTCGCGACCGAATTCGGCCGTGGCGGTGACGATCTGGACCTCGCCGCTGTAATCGGTGGCGGCCTCGGGCGCCGACGGCTCGAGCAGCACGTGCTCCGGGTCGCCGACGTAGCCGTCGGTGTGCGGCGCGCAGCCGAGGACCACGACGTGCTGGTAGGTCAGGTAGCCACCGTTGCCGTGCACGAGGGCGAGCTCGCCGTCCTGACGCAGACGCTTGGCGACCGACACCACCGAGTGCAGGGTGTAGCTGTTGAGCGGGCCACCGAAGAAGGAATGGCCACCGGTCACCGACGGGACGGTGTCGCGGGGGAGACCGAGCTGCTCGATGAGCAGCTTCGGCACCACCGGGAAGCAGCTGTAGGCGTCGATGATGTCGAAGTCGCCGGGGCGCAGATCGGTCGCCGACAGCGTGCGGCGCAGCGCGTCGTCGAGTGCGGCCGAGCGCCCGAAATCGCCGCGGGCGAGCACATCCGAGGGCTCGGTCGCGCCGGCGCCGCCCCACACGTAGAGCAGCTGGTCGTCGGGGACACCGAGTTCGCGGGCCACGGCGAGCGAGGTGACGACGACGGCCGCGGCCTGGTCGACGAACGGCATCGCGTTGACCAGCAGTGGGTACGGATCGGTGACGAGGCGGTTCTTACCGGCGACGGTGCGGATGTCGTCGGCGGTGCGGCGCTCGGGGTTCCAGGACGCCGGGTTCTCGGCGGCGAACTGCGAGAAGGCGGCGTACAACGTCGCCGACCAGTCGAGCGACTTCTCGCGCGAGTGCCCGAGATCGTGGCTGAGCCGGTTCTCGAACAGCGGGTAGACCCGCGTGGGGACGATCATGCCGGCGCGCTGCATGGCGGGGCTGCCGAGATCCTCGTTGCTGATCGGCGCGGGGCCGCCCGGGGCGGTGGTCCATCCGAGCGTGACCGGATCCGTTCCGACCTTGTACGAGTTGGTCGCCGAGGCCTGCGCCTCGCCGCCGACGAGCAGCGCGACGGTGCTGGTGCCCGCGGCGATGTCGTGGCCGATGCGGTCGAGCAGGGCCGCCGGCCAGTGGCCGCCGATCGGCGTGGTCGACGTGTGTTCGGGCGCCGCGCCGAGACGTTCGGCGAGCAGGCCCGGCAGGTCGTCGTAGTTCCAGCTCGCGGTCTTGATCGCGTGGATGGTGTCGATCCGCGTGGCGAGATCGGCGCCGGAGTCGGCGATCGCAGCGAGGGTGGCCTCGTGGATGAGGTCGAGCGGTTCACGCGGGTCGGCGGGCGCACCGGCACGGCCGGAGCGCAGGTCGCCGACGCCGATCACGACGGGCACCCGAGTGGGGTCGGTCATGGCGTTCCTTCGGTCTGCTCGGGGAGGAGGACGCCGCCAGCTTAATACGGACTATTTCAGTCTGTAAATTGAGGAGTGGTCTGGCACACTTGCCCGATGTGACCGAAGTACCCGCCCCGCGCCGCCGCGGCCGACCCCGCGACGCCGACCTCGAGGACCGCGTGTTCGACGCCGTGCTCGAGGTGTATTCCGAGACGAGCTGGCGTGGCTTCACGCTCGACGCGGTCGGGCGACGCGCGCGGGTGGGCCGCGCCGCCCTCTACCGCCGCTGGTCGAGCAAGGACGACCTGCTGGTCCAGGCCCTCGAAGCGCGCAGCCCACTGCCCGTGCCGATCGACACCGGCGCGCTCCGATCAGATCTCGTCGAACTCGCCCGGCAGCTGTTGCGCGGTTACCGGACCACCCCCGGTCTGGTGAGCCTGCGCGTCGCGCTCGACGCCCGCGCCAATCCCGAACTGCTCGCCCGGCTGATCCACACCCTCAACCGCAGCCGCGTACTCGCGGCACGCACGATCGTGCACCGCGCCGTCGAGCGCGGCGAACTCCCCGCCGACACCTCGGCGACGTTGCTGCTCGAGATGGTCACCGGCACCGTGCTCAGTCACGCCCTGTTCGCGTTGACGACACCGGACCAGAGCGTCGACGACGACTACGCCGAACTCGTCGTCGACGCGACGATCCGCGCGTTGCGCCGTCCCGAGTCGTGACCGGTACGGTCTCCCGTGACCGAATCGCGATCGAATGCCGCCTGGTAACAGTGTGATTCCGGCCGCTTGCGCCGGTCGTCCGGGCTAGCCTGGAATGCGAATACTCGCAGGGGGGCGCCAATGGGAGGCCGACGATGGATGTGCAGGCGGTAGCGGAGATCACGCGGCTCAAATACCGTTATGCGCGAGCGCTCGACACGAAGGACTGGGACGAACTGGCGAAGACCCTCACCCCCGACGCACACGCCGTCTACGGGGAGCATCTCGTTTTCGACTCGCGCGACGCCTTCATAGGTTTCCTCGAGAACACGCTGGGAACGCGCTTGATCACGGAGCACACGTGTTCCCATCCCGAGATCGACATCGCCGACGACGGCCGCACCGCCACCGGAGTGTGGTTGCTGTCCGACACCGTGATCATCCCCGAGGACGGGATGTTGTTGCGCGGATCGGCCTACTACCACGATCGATACAGTCTCGACGACGACGGATGCTGGCGTATCAGCCGCACCGGTTACCAGCGGAACTGGGAGACGGTCACATGCATGGGCGACGCGGCCTCGGTACGGTTGACGACCAATCGATGGGCGCTGCTGCAGCAACCGAAAGCGTCCTGAGCGGAAACGACACGATGGTCCCGGAAGGCTCCGCCGATTTCCCCCGTTCGGGAGGCTCCGCCGATTTCCCCCGCTCAGGGGCGCTGCCCTACCTGACGGTGCCGCGGGCCCACGAGGCGATCGAGTGGTACACCCGGGTCTTCGGAGCCTCGCTGACCGCCGATCCGGTCGTCATGGACGACGGTCGCGTCGGGCACGCCGAACTGCGGTTCCCCAGCGGAATGGTCTATCTCGCAGACGAATTCCCCGAACTCGGACTCACCGCGCCGCAGGAGGGGGCGGTCTCGGTGAGCCTGATGCTCGAGGTGGCCGACACCGACACGGTGCTCACCCGCGCCCGTCTGGCCGGCGGTTCGGTCGAGAGGTGGATCAACGAGGCCCACGGCCATCGCAACGCCACCCTCCTCGATCCCTTCGGGCATCGCTGGATGCTCGTCGGCCCGTTGACCGGCAAGCTGCCGCCCCCTCGGGAGTGAACTCCGGCTCGGTACCATGCGGCGATGAGCGAGATCGCGCGTCGCAGTGAGTTTCCCGATGTCCGTGGCTGGATCCGGGCCCTACCCACCCTCACGGCGTCCGCGCCGCCGTTCGAACCGGCCGCGACGCCGCAGGAGACCTTCCTCCGGTGGCTCACCGAGGCGGCCGAGGCCGGCGTCGCCGAGCCGCACGCCGCGACCCTGGCGACCGTCGACCCATCCGGGACGCCCGACGCGCGCATGCTGCTGATCAAGGACGTCACCGACGACGGCTGGTGGTTCTCCGGCGACGACCGTTCCCCGAAGGGCCGCCAGCTCGACACGACACCGGCCGCCGCGCTCACCGTGTACTGGCGCGAACTCGGCCGGCAGATCCGCGTGCGCGGGCCCGTCCTGGTCGGCCCACCCGAGGTGTGTGCCCGCGACTTCCGGGAACGGTCGATCTTCGCCCGCGCGGTCGCGTCCACGGGACACCAGAGCGAGGTCCTCACCGATCCCGGCGAGTACGACGACCTCGTGCGGGAACGCCTGACCGCGCTCGAACACGATCCGGACCTCGTCTCGTCACACTGGACGGCGTGGTGCGTCGCCGCCGAGACCGTGGAGTTCTGGCAGGCGGACCCGGGCAGGCGGCACCTGCGGTATCGCTACCGGCGGGTGGGGGATCGGTGGGTCACCGAGGAACTTCATCCGTGACGTGTCGCGTGAGAAGGATCCGTCCCTTGCGACCGGTAGGCTCCCGCCCGTGAACGAGTCCTTCATCCGCACACGCGTCGCCAACGGAGTCGGCGAAGTGCAACTCGACCGTCCCGGTGCGCTCAACGCGCTCGACCGGTCGATGATCCGCGACGTCCGTTCGTCGCTTCTCGCCTGGCGCGACGACCCGGCTGTGACGGCCGTGCTCGTCACCAGCACGTCCGACCGCGCGTTCTGCGCCGGTGGCGACGTCAAGCCGGTGCGCGAGGTGGCCCTCGAGGGACGCTTCGACACCGTCCGGGAGTACTTCGCCGACGAGTACCGCCTCGACGAACTGGTCGCCACCTACCCGAAGCCCTACCTTGCGCTCCTCGACGGCGTCACGATGGGTGGTGGCCTCGGTATCTCGGTGCACGGCGCGGTGCGCGTCACCACCGAGAAGACCACGATGGCCATGCCCGAGACCGCCATCGGGTTCGTCCCCGACATCGGGTCGAGCCACTTCCTTCCGCGTCTGCGCGGCACCACCGCACGGTGCGACGCGGTGGGGATGTATCTCGCACTCACCGGTGCCCGCATCGACGCCGGCGACGCGCTGGCCGTCGGCCTGGCCACGCACTACGTGCCCAGCTCCCGCATCGACGACTTCGCCGACCGCATCCGCGCCGGCCGGTGGCGCGACGCCCTCGACGAGTTCGTCGAACCGGCCCCCGAATCCTCCCTGGCGCACCGTTTCCCCGATATCGAGACGGTGTTCGGCGACGGCACGGTGCTCGACATGGTGACCCGCCTCGACGGCCTCACCGACATCGACGCCGAGTGGGCCGAGCAGACCCGCACCGCTCTGCGGTCGGTGTCGCCGACGAGCGTGTGGGCCACGGCCGAACTCATGCGGCGCGGTGCCGAGAGCACCCTCGAGGAATGCTTCGCCCGCGAACTCGACGTCGCCGTGCGCGTCGCCGCGACGCCGGACTTCATGGAAGGTGTGCGCGCCGTGCTCGTCGACAAGACCCGCGACCCGCAGTGGTCGCCCGCGACGCTCGAGGACGTCGATCCGGCGGCGATCGCCGCACTGTTCGGCGACGGATAGCCCCGCGACCTGCTCGTCTACCGGGCGTGACGCTGCGGTACCTGCAGGTCGACGACGATGGGCTGCCCACCGAGGGTCGCGTGGATCTCGGGCTTCTCGAGCCCGCCGGCCAGCAGGTACTCGCCGAGCAGCGTGAGCAGTTCGTCGTTGTCCGCTATCGGGTCGCCGTGCGATCCGGTGCTACGCGGGTCGCCGTGCGCTCCGGTGCTGCGGGAGTCGCGGGAGGTCAGTTCGTTCTGTGCGAGTCGCGCGGCGATACGCACCGACGCCACGCCCATCGAATTGCGCCGCGACGGGACCGGACCCGGTGCGGTGATCGTGCCCAGGCTCTCGGTGGCCGTCGGGGTCGTCGTGGTGGTGGCGGGCCCGCTCGCGGAGCCGTTCGTGCCGGTGCTGCTCACCAGGGTCGTTCCTTCCTCGGAATTGCCGGCGCCCACCCCGCCGGCCGGGTCACCTTCGAGCGACGATGCGTCCCCCACGCTCGTGCGGTGTGTTCCGGGATCCGGCGTGCTCGTCAGCGGGGTACTGCTCGGAAGAGGAGTGCTCGGCAGCGGGTAGACGAAGGTGCCCGAGCGCTTCGCGCGTCCGGATCGCCTGCTCGTATCCGCCGTCCCACCGGACGACAGGTCCTCACCGGCTGCGGCCGGTACGTCGTCGTTCATCGACACAACTCCTGATTCCACCCGAATACGTCGGATCGACGAAAGGGAAAGTATCAGTAAAATCCGCTGGACGCACTACCCGTCCGGCGTCGCCGGGACGCTCAGTCGGTCGCTGCGACCAACGGTTCGAGAGTCAGCTCCGGCAGCTCCTTGAGGATGTACTGCAGCCGCCACTTGTCGCTGACGAGAGCGAGGAGCACGCCGTCCGACCGGGTGAACACCTCGACGCCGCGCTGGCGGTTCAGTTCGTCGGCCGAAGCCGCATCGGTGCGACGCGCGAGCGAGTAGCCGAGATGCTCGATCTTCGGGTCGACGTTGTACTCGGCCTTCATCCGCGCCGCGACCACCTCGAACTGCATCGGACCCACAGCGGCCATCACCGGCGACGCGTCGCCGCGGACGTCGTTGCGGAGGATCTGCACGACGCCCTCGGAGTCGAGCTGGTCCACGGCCTTGCGGAACTGCTTGTACTTCGAGGCGCTCTCGGCCCGCAGGATCGCGAAATGCTCGGGCGCGAACGACGGGATGGGCGGGAACTCCACCTTCTTGTCGACGTAGAGGGTGTGGCCCGGCGCCAGCGCGGTCGCGTTGACAAGGCCGACGACGTCGCCGGGATAGGCGTTCTCCACCGTGGAGCGTTCGCGGCCGAAGACCGTCAGCGCGTACTTGGTGGCGAAGGGCTTACCGGTCTGCGCGTGCGTGACGACCATGCCGCGCTCGAACACACCCGAGACGACACGCATGAACGCGAGCCGGTCGCGGTGGGCGGTGTCCATGCCGGCCTGCACCTTGAACACGACGGCGCTGAACGGATCGTCGACCTCGCGAGCGGTCTCGTCGATCGCGAGACGGGCCCGCGGCGGCGGTGCGAGCGTGACCAGGGTGTCGAGGATCTGCCGCACACCGAAGTTGAGCATCGCCGACGCGAAGATCACCGGCGAGGTCTGCCCGGCGAGGAACAATTCCTGATCGTGGTCCTGGCCGTTGGCCGACAGCAGTTCGGACTCCTCGGCGGCCTCGACCCAGGTGTCGCCCTCGAGGGCGAGCGCCTCGTCGGGGGACAGATGCTCCTCGGGGGCGATCTTGGCGCCGCCGGCCGTGCGGGTGAACTTGATGTACTCGGCCGCGTCTCCGTCCTCGCCGCGACGCAGCAGACCGCGGAAGTCGCCGGCGATGCCCACGGGCCAGAACAGGGGAGTCGGCATCAGGCCGATGCGCTCGTCGATCTCGTCGAGCAGTTCCAGCGGCGTCCGGCCCGGTCGGTCCCACTTGTTGATGACGGTGACCACGGGGATGCCCCGGTGGCGGCACACCTGGAACAGCTTCAGGGTTTGCGGCTCGAGACCCTTCGCCGCGTCGATGAGCATGACGGCGGCGTCGACGGCGGTGAGGACACGGTAGGTGTCCTCCGAGAAGTCGGAGTGACCGGGGGTGTCGACGAGATTGACGACGTTGACGATCTCGTCGTCGGTGCCCGCGACGTCCGAGCGGGTGTAGTTGAACTGCAGGGCCGTGGAGCTGACGGAGATGCCGCGGGCCTTCTCCATCTCCATCCAGTCGGAGACCGTCGACTTGCGGCCCGCCTTGCCGTGGACCGCGCCGGCCTCCGAGATGACCTTCGCGTGCAGGGCGAGCGCCTCGGTGAGCGTCGACTTACCGGCGTCGGGGTGGGAGATGACGGCGAAGGTGCGTCTGCGCTCGGCTTCGGCTCTGACCTCCTTCGCGGACCCGGGCTTCGCGGTGCCGGAGGACTGCGCAGGCTCCGTCGTGCCGGTGGATTGACTGTCGGCCGAAGCGTGCGGGGTGCTCAACGGGAAAACCTCTCGAAGGGGGCAGGGAGTAGGGGCGCTATCGCCGCCAACTCGTCCATGTTACTCGGCGATTCGGTGTCGATTTCCGCCAGATTCGATCACGTTTCCCCGAGGCCGCCCCATACCCACCGCTCGACGGCGCACGCTGATGTGCAACTACCGGATCTTGATCGAGGTCGTGCACCACCGGATGAGGAGCGGGTCGTGAGCAGGTTCACCGAGGAGATGTACGCGACGGCGGAGTCGGACACCGGAGCTCTGGTCACCGGCGAACCGGATACGCCGTTGCGGCAGAACTGGGGAGAGATCCACCGGCAGGCCCGCCGCATGGCCGGCGCACTGGCCGCGGCGGGAATCGGGCCCGGTGACGCGGTGGGTGTCCTCGCGGGACAACCGGTGGACATCGCACCGGTCTGCCAGGCCGTGTGGATGCGCGGCGGGAGCGTGACGATGCTGCACCAGCCCACGCCGCGCACCGACCTGCAGATGTGGTCGCGCGACACCGAGGTGGTCCTGCGGATGATCGACGCCCGAGCCGTCGTCCTCGGCGCACCCTTCGAGATCGCTGAGCCGCTGCTGCGCGAACGGGGCATCTCCGTCGTCACCGTGGAGCGGATGCGGGAGGGGAAACCCGTCGATCCCGTCGACACGGCGGAGTCCGACATCGTGCTGCAGCAGCTGACGTCCGGGTCCACCGGCTCGCCGAAGGCGGTGCGGATCACGCACGGCAACTTCTACGCCAACGCCTCGGCGATGATGGACCGCGTCAAGTTCTCGCTCGACGACGACGTCATGATCAGCTGGCTGCCGTTGTTCCACGACATGGGCATGGTGGCCTTCCTCAGCGTCCCCATGCAGGTGGGCGCCGAGGTCGTGTCGGTCACGCCGCTGGACTTCCTCCGCTCGCCGATCCTGTGGGCGGAGCTGATCAGCAAGTATCGCGGAACCCTGACCGCAGCACCGAATTTCGCGTACTCGTTGCTGGCCCGGAAGTTGTCGCAGGCGCCGGCCGGCTCGCTCGACCTGTCGTCGATGCGCTGGATGTGGAACGGCGCCGAGCCGGTCGATCCCGACACGATGGAGGCGCTCGCGGAGGCCGGCGAGCGCTTCGGTCTCGACCCGTCCGCCCTCGCGCCCTCCTACGGGATGGCCGAGACCACGCTCGCGGTGTCGGTCCCCGATCCGGGGCGCGGGATGGTGCTCGACGTGGTGGATCCGGACCTGCTCGAAGCCGGTGGGATGGCCGTGCCGACCAGCCGCACCTACGCGCGCCGCATGCCCACCCTCGGCCGTCTCGTGGCCGGCCTCGAGGGCCGGGTCGTCGGCCACGACGGACAGGTGCTGCCGCCCCGCGGCGTGGGCATCATCCAGTTGCGCGGCGAGGCCGTCACGCACGGCTATCTCACCGTGGACGGACCCGTACCCGCGCAGGACGCCGACGGCTGGCTCGACACCGGCGACGTGGGCTACTTCACCGAGGAAGGGCTCGTCGTGGTGTGCGGCCGGGTGAAGGACGTCATCATCATGGGCGGCCGCAACATCTATCCCACCGACATCGAGCGAGCAGCGGGGACCGTCGACGGGGTGCGTCCCGGCAACGCCGTCGCCATCCGGCTCGACGCGGGGGACAAGCGCGAATCGTTCGCGGTGGCCGTGGAGACCAAACTCTTCGACCACCCCGACGAGGTGCGCCGCATCGAACACGACGTCGTGCACGCGGTGGTCGCCGAGGTGGGTGTGCGGCCTCGCACGGTCGCGGTACTCGGTCCCGGCAGCATCCCGAAGACCTCCTCGGGCAAGCTGCGTCGCGGCACCTCGCTGGCGTTGCTGACGCGGGCCTGACCGTCCCGCATCGATCGATGCGGGGTCAGTGGATGCGGTTCTGGGCGCCCTCGAGGCCGAGCCTCAACAGCAGTTCGACGGCGTCGGCACCTTCCTCGCACCACACGTCGAGTTCCTTGCGTTCGGTGGCCGAGAACGGCTTGAGCACGAAGTCGGCGGGATCCTGGCGGCCGGGAGGGCGGCCGATGCCCATCCGGACCCGCAGGTAGTCCTTGGTGCCGAGCGCCGACGAGGTCGACCGCAGGCCGTTGTGCCCGTTCTCGCCACCGCCGAGCTTGAGCCGGATCGTCCCGAAGTCCAGGTCGAGTTCGTCGTGCACGACGATGACGTTCGCGGGATCGACCGAGAAGAACTTGGCCAGGGAGGCGACGGGGCCGCCGGACAGGTTCATGTAGGTGCGCGGCTTCGCGATGATCACCTGTCGCCCGTCGAGCCGGGCCTGCACGATGTCGGCGTTGCTGCGCTTGTGCGCGGAGAACTTGCCGCCGACGCGTCCGGCCAGCACGTCGGCCACCATGAATCCGATGTTGTGCCGGGTGTTCTCGTACTTCGGGCCGGGGTTGCCGAGACCGACCACGAGCGCGGCGTCGTCGCCCACGAGCTGATCCTTCCGTGCATTCGAACGACGTGCGGCGCGCCACCCCGAAGGGATGACGCGCCGCACGAGTGACTTCACAGGGAGCCGATGAAGGCTCAGGCCTCCTCGGAAGCCTCTTCTGCGGCCTCTTCGCCCTCGGTGCCCTCCAGGGCATCGGCGGAGGGAGCCTCGACGATGTTCACGAGCAGCAGCTCGGGATCGTCCTGCAGGGTCGAGCCGGCGGGCAGCTCGACGCCACCGGCCAGGATCTGGGTGCCGGCCTCGGCGCCCTCGATCGAGACGGTGATCTCCTCGGGGATGTTCAGGGCGTCGGCCTCGAGCTTGATGGTGTTGACCTCGTTGACCACCAGCGTGCCGGAGCCGGCCTCACCCGAGAGGACGACGGGCACCTCGACGGTGACCTTCTCGCCCTTCTTCACGACGAGCAGGTCGGCGTGCTCGATGTAGCGGCGGATGGGGTGGACGACGACCGACTTGGTCAGCGCGAGCTGGTCCTCGCCGTCGATGTCGAGGGTGAGGATGGCGTTGGTGCCGTGGTTACGCAGCACGGCTGCGAACTCGAGGTCGGGGAGGGCGAGGTGCCGGGGCTCGGTGCCGTGGCCGTAGAGGACGGCGGGGACCTGGCCGGCGCGACGGGCGCGGCGTGCGGCACCCTTGCCGAACTCGGTGCGGACGCTGGCTACGAGACGATTCTCGTCGGACATGATGTGACGGCTCCTACGCTGGTGGCACTTCGTGGTCGGGTGTTCTCGAACGAACGGATCCGACACGTGCGACCGGGGAGCACATTGCTTCCGTCGCAGCCGCGTCGATCACGGTGATCCAGCGATATTGCGGTTCACCCTCGCCGAGACAACTCGATCCACTTTACCGGACGACGTCGATCAGGGACAAACAGCCCTGTCGTCGACTCGTATGAGCTTCACGACCGGGCGATGTCGTGCACCGAGGCGAGGAACCTGTCGACGTCGGCGGGGGAGACGAAGTAGTGCGGCGACGCCCGCACCACCGACTGCAGGTCGCGCGAGGTCATGTCCAACAGCGTCGAACTGCGGCTGCTGACCGTGACCGTCACCGACCGCTCGGCCAGGGCGTCGCGGACCTCCCGCGGGTCGCGGCCGTCCACGGTGAACGAGACGATGCCGCTGCGCTGCTCACCGAGGTCGGTGACGGTGACGCCGTCGATGCCCGCGAGCCCCTCGCGCACGTGCCCGGCCCGGTAGGCCACCGCCTCGGCCACGGCGTCGACACCCAGATCGAGGAGATAGTCCACGGCCGCGCCGAGCCCGAGCCGGGCCGCCACTCCGGTCTCCCACATCTCGAATCGGGTGGCGTCCGGAGCGAGTGCGTAGCTGTCGGCCGAGGTCCACGAGGCGCTGTGCAGGTCGAGAACGGCCGGTTCGAGTTCGGTCACCAGGCGCGGCCGCACGTAGAGGAAACCGGTGCCGCGCGGACCTCGGAGCCATTTGCGCCCGGTGCCCGACAGCGCGTCGACGTCGAGTTCGGGCACGCTCACCGGCAGTTGCCCCACCGACTGGCACGCGTCGAGCAGCACGAGCGCCCCGACCGCGTGCGCGGCGTCGGCGACCTCCCGGACAGGGTTGACCAGCCCACCGTTGGTGGGGGCGTGCACGACGGACACGAGCCGCACCCGTTCGTCGAGCATCCCCTCGAGTGCCTCGACGTCGATGCGGCCGGACGGATCGGACGGAACGACCTCGACGGTGGCGCCGGTCGCCCGCGCGCGCTGCAGCGCGGCGATCGCGTTCGCGGCGTATTCGGCCTGCGAGATCAGGATGCGGTCGCCGGGTCGCAGCGGCACCGCGTAGAAGAAGGACGTCCACGCCCGCGAGGCGCCGTCGGACAGCGCGAGGGAGGCCTCCGGCACGTCGAACAGGCGGCCGAGCGAGGTCTTCACGGCCGTCAGGTCGTCGAGCCGTTCGTCGGCCGCCACGTACCCGCCGACCTCGGCTTCGCGCCGCAGGTGCGCGAGCATCGTCTCGAGCACCGGTGTCGGGGGCAGCGACGAGCCGGCGCTGTCGAGGAAGACCCGGTCGAAGCATCCCGGTGTGTCGCGTCGGGCCGCCTGGAGGTCCAGCACGGGCCGCTCACCTCCTCCGTCGTCCGTATCGTCGGGGTCGAGCCTGCCCGGTGGAGTGCGTTCGCGCACGCACCGGTGCGTTATCCGCGCGTCGTGTCCCCGGGCGGGTTAGTCTCGACCGCAGACCTGGCGCACCGGCCGAGGGGGTGGACGAATGGCAATGGCAGTCGATGCCGCAGCCTCCCGTGCCCGTAAGGAACTCGGCTCCCGAGCAGCAGCGGAGGACCACGTCCGCAGCAGGGCGTTCCGGCTGGGAATCCCCAGGCTGATCGGGGTCGAGCTCGAATGGCTCACCGCGCGGGCCGACGGCACCGAATCGCGTCCCGAACTCACGAGGCTCGTCGAGGCCCTCGGGCCCCACGCGCCGCGCACGGTGGCGCCGTCGTCGTCGGCCCGGCCGCTGCCGTCGGGCAGCGCGGTCAGCGTGGAGCCGGGTGGTCAGATCGAGCTGTCGAGCGTGCCGTGCACCTCGGCGCGGCAGGTGTGCGATCGGCTCACGGCCGACCTCCGCATGCTCCGGGCGTTGCTGGCCCGCCGGTCGGTGATCATGCTCGACCGTGCCGCCGACGAGGTGCGGCCTCCCCACCGTCTGCTGCGCACCCCTCGTTACGGGGCGATGGAGCTCCGCTACGACCGCATCGGCCCGATGGGCCGGCTGATGATGAACAGCACTGCGTCGGTGCAGGTTTCCGTCGACGCCGGACGCGACGAGGCGGAGATCGTGCAGCGCTGGGAGCTGCTCCACGCCATCGGCCCGGCGATGATCGCGGCCTTCGCGTGCTCACCCCGGTTGCGGGGTGCTCCGGAGGGCGACTGGGTGTCGCAGCGGATGCGCACGTGGCTCGAACTCGATCCCGACCTCGGCCACGTCCACCATCCCGCCGACTACCCGGCGTGGGTTCTCGACGCACCGCTGACCTGCGTGCGTTCGGAACTGCCCGAGTGGTACGCACCGCCCGGCGCGACCTTCGCGGCGTGGCTCGCGGGCGAGCTCGACGCCGACATCCGGCGTCGGCCCACCGTCGACGATCTCGACTATCACATGACGACGCTGTTCCCGCCGGTCCGACCGTGCGGGCATCTCGAGGTGCGTTATCTCGATGCCCAGCCGGCCGAGTCGTGGCAGGTGCCCGTCGCGGCCTTCGAAGCCCTGCTCTCCGCTCCGGAGGTCTCCGCGGAGGCGTGCGCGATCGCCGCGCCGGTGCGCGACCAGTGGTCCGAGGCGGCCCGTATCGGTCTTGCCTCGCTCGAATTGCGTGCTGCCGCAGCGGGTCTGCTCTCGCTCGCAGCGGAGTCCTCCCGCGACATGCGGTTCACCGCGGCGCTCGACGCGGCCGCGGCACGGTGCCTGCGCGGTCTGGCGCCGGGTGAGGAGGTGCGGTGACACCTGCTCGTGTTGCGCTCAGGCGTCACCTCGAGCGGGCGCGTGCCCGCACCGAGGTACTCACCTCCGTGCCGGAACAGGATCTCACCGCACAGCATTCGCCGTTGATGAGCCCGCTGGTGTGGGATCTCGCGCACATCGCCAACCAGGAGGAACGCTGGCTCGTGCGGGTCGCGGGCAGGCGCCCTGCGGTCCGCGGCGACATCGACGATCTCTACGACGCGTTCCGGCATCCCCGCGCGACCCGCACGGGGCTGCCGCTGCTCGACCCCGACGCCGCCCGCGGTTACGCGCGTGCTGTCCGCGATCTCACCTGGGATGTGCTCGAAGACAGTGCATTCGACGACGAGCTGACCCGCGAGGGTTTCGTCTTCGCGATGGTCGCGCAGCACGAACAACAGCACGACGAGACGATGCTCGCGACACACCAGCTGCGGCAGGGCCCACCTTTGCTCGACGCGCCGGAAGCGCCGCGCGCCGGAACCGTCCGCGACACCGAACGCGTCCGGATCCCCGCCGGCACATTCGAGATGGGCACGTCCACCGATCCGTGGGCTCTCGACAACGAGCGCCCGGCACACGTCGTCGAGGTGCCGGAGTTCGAACTCGACGCGGTGCCCGTCACCAACCGTCGTTACCTCGGGTTCGTCGAGGACGGCGGGTACGAGCGGCCCGAACTGTGGAGCGAGGCAGGCTGGCAGCACCGCCTCGACGCCGGTCTCGAGGCCCCGCAGTTCTGGAGTTGCGACGACGAAACAGGTTGGAGCCGAACGGCCTTCGGTCGCACGATGCCGCTGCATCCGGACGAGCCGGTCGTGCACGTGTGCTTCCACGAAGCCGAGGCGTTCGCCCGCTGGGCCGGTGGACGTCTTCCGGCCGAGGCCGAATGGGAGAAGGCGGCACGCTGGGATCCGGCCACCGGACGCAGCCGCCGATTCCCGTGGGGCGACGAGGATCCCGGTCCCGGCCACGCCAATCTCGGTCAGCGACATCTCGGCCCCGCCGTGGTCGGCTCGTATCCGCAGGGAGCGTCACCGCTCGGAGTGCACCAGCTGATCGGCGACGTGTGGGAGTGGACGTCCACACCGTTCACCGGTTATCCGGGCTTCCGCGCGTTCCCGTACCGCGAGTACTCCGAGGTCTTCTTCGGCGACGGCCACCGGGTTCTGCGTGGAGGATCGTTCGGGACCGACGAGGTCGCGTGCCGCGGGACCTTCCGCAACTGGGATCTGCCCATCCGCCGTCAGATCTTCGCCGGGCTCCGCGTCGCGTACGGGACGGGCGATGTGTAGACATCTGGCGTACATCGGACCGGAGACGAACGTCGCCGCACTGCTGTCCACCGGAACCAATTCGCTGCTCCGCCAGTCGTGGGCGCCCACCGACATGCGTGGAGGAGGGACGATCAACGCCGACGGCTTCGGTGTCGGATGGTGGAGTGCCGAAGGCACTTTCGGACGGTACCGATCGGCGTTGCCGATCTGGTCCGATTCCTTCGTCGGTGAAGGCCTGACGTCGATACGGTCGCGCACCGTCGTCGCCGCGACCCGCTCGGCCACCGAGGGGATGCCCGTCGAACGATCGGCGGCCGCACCCTTCTCCGACGACCGGTGGGCGTTCAGTCTCAACGGAGTCGTCCGGGGCTGGCCGGGATCGCTCGTCACCCTCGCCGGCGCGCTGCCCGTCGCCGAACTGCTGCGACTCGAATCTCCGACCGACGCCGCCACGTTGTGGCTCCTGCTGCAGTCGCGGCTGCGCTCGGCCGATCCCGAACCGGCGCTGATCTCGCTCGTCCACGACGTGCTGGACCTCGCACCGGACTCTCGTCTGAACATGTTGCTGTGCAACGAATCCGGGATCTGGGCCACCGCCTGGTACCACTCGTTGTGGACGTTCGTCGACGAACAGGTCGCGATCGTGGCGTCCGAACCGTTCGACGACGACAGTCGCTGGACACCCGTACCCGACCGGCATCTCGTCGCCGCGATGCCGGGCAAACTCATCGTCTCACCACTGGAGGTCGGCTCACCGTGATCGTCGACGTGCACCTGCGCCCCGAGGACCTCGACGCCAAACTGCGCGAGGACGCACGGCGCGGACTCACGTCCGATCCCAAGTACCTGTCGCCCACCTGGCTGTACGACGCGCGCGGCAGCGAACTGTTCGACGAGATCACGCGGCTGCCCGAGTACTACCCGACGCGCACCGAGTTCAGCCTGCTGCGCCGGCACGCCGCCGACTTCGCCGACGCCGCCCGCCCCGAGATGCTCGTCGAACTCGGCTCCGGGTCGTCGGAGAAGACGCACGTGCTGCTCGACGCCCTCGAACCGTATCTCCACACCTACGTGCCGCAGGACGTCTCCGAACCGGCACTGCGGTCGGCCGTCACCAGACTGGCGGCGGAGTATCCGAACCTGACGGTGCACGGGGTGGTCGGCGACTTCACCGATTCGCTCGCGCATCTCCCTGCCGGCGGGAAACGCGCGATCGCGTTCCTCGGCGGCACCATCGGCAACCTCGTCCCGAGCGAACGCGCACAGTTCCTCTCCGGGACGGCCGCGATCCTCCATCCCGGTGAGTGGCTGCTCCTCGGGGCCGGGCTCGTCATCGACCGCGACACCCTGATCGCCGCCTACGACGACGCGGCCGGAGTGACCGCGGAGTTCGACCGGAACGTCCTGCGGGTGCTCAACGACCGGCTCGGCGCCGACTTCGATCCCGGCCGGTTCGTGCACCGTGCCGTCTGGGACGCGGAGAACGAGTGGATCGAGATGAGACTCGAGGCGACCGAGGCGATGGACGTGACGATCCCGGGCCTCGACCTGCAGATCTCTTTCGCCGAGGGCGAGCAGATCCGAACCGAGATTTCCGCGAAATTCCGCCTCGTCGGTATCTCGCAGGAACTCGCCGACGCGGGATTCGTGGTCCGGCACGAATGGGTGGATCCGGACGGACGGTTCGTCCTGCTCGCCGCCTCCCGGGAGTAGTCCTCGAAAGGACGCCGACGAACCGATTCGACTTCCGCCGCGCCGACACGGGACGCTGGAGGACATGACGTCCTCCCGTCCCGTCCTGACGACCCCGGTGCTGTTGCTCATGGCCGTGGCGACGGGTCTGTGCGTGGGAGGCAACTACTTCAACCAGCCGCTGCTCGATTCGATCGCCGAAGCACTGGACACCTCCCGATCTGCCGCCGCCTCCACCGTGACGGTCGCGCAGGTCGCCTACGCGCTCGGGCTGCTGTTCCTCGTGCCGCTCGGCGACATGTTCCCGCAGCGGCGGCTGGCGGTGATGCTCATGCTGGCCGCGGCGGCGGGGCAGGGGCTGAGCGGATTCGCGCCGAACATCGGGGTGCTCGTGGTGGGCACCGCGATCGCCGGTCTGTTCTCGGTGGCCGCGCAGGTGCTGGTGCCGTTCGCGGCGACCCTCGCGACGCCGGAATCGCGGGGTCGCGCGGTCGGCACGGTGATGAGCGGGTTGCTCGTCGGGATCCTCGTGGCGCGGAGTGTCGCGGGCATCCTCGCCGAACTCGGCGACAGCTGGACGACGGTCTACCGGGTGAGCACGGTCGCCATGGTGATCGTGGCCCTCGCGTTGTGGCGGATGCTGCCGGCGACCCCACCGGTGGTCCGTCAGGGTTACGGCAGCACGCTGCGATCCCTCGGGACGTTGATCGTCACGCATCCCCGCCTGCGGACCCGGACGTTGCTCGGCGGACTGGGTTTCGCGTCGGTGGGCGCGTTGTTCTCGACGATGGCGTTCCTGCTGTCCGACCCGCCGTTCGGCCTCGACGACCTGCAGATCGGGCTCGTCGGGCTGGCCGGGGTGGCCGGTGCGTTCGCCGCGACCGCGGCGGGCCGGCTCGTCGACCGCGGTTACGGACCACCGACGACGGCGGTGGGTGTGGTCACGCTGGTCGCGTCGTGGGCGGCGCTCGCGGCGGGCGGGAGTTCACTGGTGTGGTTCGTCGTCGGGATGCTCGTCGTCGACCTCGCGCTCAATCTCGTGCACATCACCAACCAGAACATCGTGTACGCCCTCGACCCCGACGCCCGCTCGCGCGTCAATTCCGTCTACATGACGGGCTACTTCGTCGGAGCGGCGTCCGGTTCGGCGCTCGGCACGATGGCGTGGAGCGCCGGCGGGTGGACCGCGGTGTGCGTGCTCGGTGTCGGGCTGGCGGCCCTCGCGGGCGTCGTGTGGGCGCTCGATCTGCGGCTCGCCGCCCGGATGCGTGCGCGTTCGGCTACAGCGACCGGCGGACCGGCAACAGCCTGAGATCGCGCGCCCGGCCGATCGCCTCCACCCGCGTGTGCACCCCGAGCTTGCGGTAGATGCTGCGCAACTGGGTCTTGATCGTGTTGTGCGAGACGAACAACTTCTTCGCGATGTCGGCGTGCGTCGATCCCAGCGCGAGCAACTCCAGCACGTCCGTCTCACGCCGGGACAGTTCGACGTGGGTGACGGGTTCGGTGAAGACGGACCCGATCGCCTCGTCCGGGCCGATGGGACCGCCGAGTTCCGCGAGACGCCCGGCGACACCCTCGGGGAGAGTCGTGAAGGCGCGGCGGTTGCCGAGGGCCTCGGCGAGGGTGCGGGCCCGCTGCCAGCTGCGTACCGCGGCGTCCTTCTCGTCGAGATCGAGGTGGGCGCTCGCCTCCACGAGCAACGCCTCGAGATGTGCGCGCGGGAAACCGCACTCCGTCCACGGAACGCGCTTGAGTTTCTTGAGCGCGACGTCGGGATGGCCGGTGAACAGTTCGACGCGCGCGTTCGTCACCACGAGCATCGGATGGTTCTGCGGCGACTCCTCGGCGAGGGCGCGCGCGAGGTTGCCGTTGCCGAGCGCCAGCTGCAGGTCGATCTCGGCGGCGCCGAGCAGGATGCGCGAGAACGCGCCGCGGTCGAACAGATCGTGGTGCGAGGCGATGAGCCGGTGGAGTTCGGTGAGTCCGTCGTAGGCGTTGCCCGTCGCCAGGTTGTAGTAGGCCCGGCCGTAGGCGACGAATCCCCAGAGTTCCTCCGAGACCCGCGGGACGCCGAGCTCGTCGAGATATCCGACGGCACGGTCGAGCTCGAGCGAGTCGAGGTGGACGAGCGTGGACGCCACCCGACCACCCACCTTGACCATCTCTCCCCAGCGGCCCTCCGTGGGCTCGGCGTTGCTCTCGGTGCGCAGCCATTCGCGGGCGCGCGGATTGTCGCCGGTCACCGCCCAGTTCAGCGCCGAGCTTCCCGCGGCGTTCTGGATGACGAAGGCGATGTTCGCGGCATAGGCACCGCGGTAGGCGCGGCGGAAGACGGTGGTGGACTCGGTCAGATATCCGGCGAGCTGGAGCGTGATCGCCCACTGCACTCGCAGCAGCGGGAGCTGCGGGCCGAGATCGTCGGGCCGGTGTTCGAGGATCGAATGGACGAGTGGACGCAACAGGAGCGTCAACCGCGCAGCCTCACCGAATTCGCCCGAGACCCGCAGGGTCAGGGTCTGCACCGTCGCGACGTACACGGCCTGGGCGGCCCCGGGTGTCTTCCCGAGCTCGGCGAGCTCGTCGGGATCCGTGGGCAGGGAAGCGTGCAGGATCGAATGTTCGTCGAGCATCTGCGTGAACAGCGCGCGACCGGCCTGGACCGACGGGTGGTCGCCGAGCTCCTGGTCGGGGATCTGCCGGAGCACCTTGACGAGAACGTCGAAGGAACTGTCGACCATGCGCGCCCAGGATTCCTCGACGATCGCCACGGCGGTCTCCCAGTCACCGGCCTCGACCGCGTAGATCGACGCCTCGGCGGGCTTGCCGGCGTCGCGGTGCGCCCGGGCGAGTTCGACGAGCAGGGCGTCGACATGTCCGGGGCGCTCCCGGCGGGAGATGTCGAGCACGCACGAACGGACGGCGTCGGGCCACCGCCATGTCCGGGGATCGTCGAAGGGCGAATCCATCACGAGGCCTGCCGCGGCGAGCAGGGCCAGTGATGCTTCGGCATCCGCCGTGCCCGTCAGTTCGGCTGCCCGGTGGGCGGTGGCACTGTGGGCAGCGGCGACCGAGAACGCGAACTCGCGGTGCGCGTCGTCGAGTTCGTCGAGCCGGTTCTCGACGTACGTCCGCACGAGGCGGGCCAGGGCAGGGGTCGGCAGTCCTCGGGAGTCGATCAGGCGCTGGGGCCGGCTCCGGGCGACGACCGCGGCCGCCGAGACCAGGGTGGGCACACCGCCGAGTACGCGACACACGACCTCGCACTCGCTGTCGGAGCGCTCCGGTCCGGCATCGCGCAACAGCGTCGTCGTCTCCTCGACGGTGAAGGCGAGATCGGCCGCCGGGACGTACGTGGAGTCGATCCCGCGGAGGACGACCTCGGTCATGTCGGTGCTGTTGCCCGGCAGGCAGACGATCGCGTCGAGCCGTGGGCAGCGATCGAGCAGCCGGAGGGTTCCGTCGAGCACCTCGGCCGAGTTCTGCGGCGATACGCAGGCGAGCACGAGCAGGCAGGCCGACTTCAGATCGCGGAAGGTACGGACCACACGCTCGGTCGGGGAATCGTCGGGACCGCCGGTGGCGACCTCGAGGGCCGGGTGGTCGGCGAGAACCTCGAGCACACGCTCGGACAGGTCGCCGTCGCCGTCGCCGGACGCGGCGAGTTCGGGGACCCAGACGACCGTGTGGTCGGGTGCGCCGCCCCGATGGAGCCATCCTGCAACGAGGGTCCGTTTGCCGAAGCCCGGGGGAGCGTCGATCACCGTCAGCGTGGAGCACCGGTCGAGACACGCGAACAGTCGGGGCCGCGCCAGGGCCGAGGACAACGAACGCCACGCGGGTGCACCGACGCGAGGGGAGCCGGAAACACTCACGCGCACTCCTTCGGAAGGCTACGGCCCCATCTGCGCAGGCGTCGACGCCCGAGCAGCGTCCCCCGACAGGCTCTTGGTCGATCACAGACTACCTGGTCCGTTGTCGTGAGGTGCGGTAACGACAACCGTCGTGACGTGCGGGAACGACGGCAGCCCCGCACCCGGACCGTCGAGCGGACTCGACGGAGCGGGGGCGGGGCTGCGGCGGTGCGGTCCGGCGACTAGCTACCGGATGCGCTCAGACGTGCCTTCTCGAGTGCGGCGAGGGTGCGCAGGATCGTCGCCTTCTGCTTCTCCAGATCGCTGCGACGGGCGCGGGCGGCGAGGCCGTTCTGCTCGGCGACGAGCGCGAGCTGCGCCTCGATCGCGGAGAGCTGATCGAGCAGCGCGAGGGCCCGGGTCTGGATCTCCTCGACGTCCACGGCACCCGTCCGGACCGGAGCCGCGGACTTCGCCGGCTTGGGCGAGGAGGACGAGGACGAGCTCCGGGTCGCAGAGGCCGGACGCGTCGATGTCTGCGCGGAGGAACCGGTGTGGCTCTCGGTGATCGCGGCGGCGCGGGGACGCAGGGCCTTGCGCACGAGTGCCGGGTCGGGCTGCTCGGCGAGACGGATGTCGTTGAGGGCGCGGCGGGCCTCGCGGGCGGCGAGGCGGTGCTCGTACTCCTCCTCGTCGTCGGACTGCAGGGTGCCGCCGATGGGGCGCAGGCCGTACATGCCCATGAACTTGCGGGCCTCGTCGATGACGGCTTCGTGCTTACGGCATGTGGCACAGCGAGGTTCGTTGCGGAAGACCTCGACCGAGTCGGTGTCGCCACACCAGACGCACGCACCCGGCGACCATCGTCGGACCGTTCGGATTGTCGCGTTTTCCGTAGGGGCTTCGAGAGTTTGCGCGTCGGTCACGAGGTGCCACTTTAGGTGAAAGCCGAGTTACGCAGGGGAGGGGGGTCTCGCACGACCTGCGACGATTTCGCGCGGCGTGACGAAGATCATCCCCGTCTCGGCGCGTCCTTCAAACCATTGCGCCACACAGCATTTCCATACCACCCGGTCTGCCGGATCACGTTGCGGTAGCAGTGGTGAGCCAGCGCACCAACGGCCGGAACGCACGCCACGCCGAACGCACCTCCTCGAGGGTGCGCGGACTGTCGATCCACGGCGGGGAGATCTCGGTGCGGCCGGCCCACAGGGACCGGTGACGCATGAGTTCGATACGGGGATGATCGGCGTCCACGCCGCGCGGCCGGGACTTCAACCGGTCGCCGCCGATCTCGTATCCCGCGCGTTCGAGCTTGCGCACGATCCTCCCGAGCTCGGGGCCGCGACGGTCGTGATCGACCCCGGTCCGGTAACCGGCGATCTGATCGGACGAGCCGTGGAACAGGCCGGCGGCGACCCGCAACCCGGCAGCGTTGATCTCGACGTAGTAGCCGACGCTCTGCGTGACGGAGACGAATCCGCCCTGGTGGGTCTTGTACGGCAGCTTGTCCTTGCTGAACCGCACGTCGCGGTACGGGCGGAAGGCCTTGCCCTCCCCGAACTCCTCCTCGAGTTCCGCGAGCAGGGCAAGCATCGGGCCGCGCACGCAGTCGTCGTAGACGGCCTTGTGCGCGGCCCAGAATGCTTTGCTGTTGTCGGCCTCGAGATCGTCGTAGAAGTCGAGGGCCGCGACGGGAAATCCGGTGAACACCCGGACAAGTCTGCCCCGTCGTCGAGCGGAAGGTCAGGCGACCCCGTTGAACAGCGAGGTGACCGAGCCGTTCTCGAAGACCTCGCGGATCGTCTGCGCGAGCAGCGGAGCGATCGACAGCACGGTGAGGCAGTCGAACTGCTTCTCCGGCGGGATCGGCAGCGTGTTGGTGACGATGACCTCCTTGGCGCCGCACGAAGCGAGGCGCTCGGCGGCCGGGTCGGAGAGCACACCGTGAGTGGCGGCGATGATGACGTCGCCCGCGCCGGCCTCCTTGAGGATCTTCACGGCGCCGGCGATGGTGCCGCCGGTGTCGATCATGTCGTCGATCAGGATGCAGGTGCGGCCGTCGACCTCACCGACCACGCGGTTCGACTTGACCTGGTTGGGAACCAGCGGGTCGCGAGTCTTGTGGATGAACGCCAGCGGCGCGCCACCGAGGGTGTCGGCCCACTTCTCGGCGACACGCACACGACCGGAGTCGGGGGAGACCACGGCGATGTTCTCGACGCCGTACTTGCCGCGGATGTACTCGGCGAGCTGGCCCTGGGCGTGCATGTGGTCGACCGGACCGTCGAAGAAGCCCTGGATCTGATCGGTGTGCAGGTCGACCGTGATGATGCGGTCGGCGCCGGCGGTCTTGAGCAGATCGGCGATCAGGCGGGCGGAGATGGGCTCGCGGCCGCGGTGCTTCTTGTCCTGACGGGCGTAGGGGTAGAACGGCAGGATCGCGGTGATGCGCTTGGCCGAACCACGCTTGAGCGCATCGATCATGATGAGCTGTTCCATGACCCACTGGTTCAGCGGGAACGGATGGCTCTGCAGCACGAAGGCGTCCGAACCACGCACCGACTCCTCGAAACGCACGAACGTCTCACCGTTCGCGAAGTCCCGTGCCGTCTGCGGGGTGAGGGGGACGCCCAGTTCCTTCGCGACCTGCTCCGCCAGCTCGGGATGGGCCCGGCCGGAGAAGAGCATCAAGTTCTTCTGGTTGTCGATCCAATTGGTCACTGGTTCTGGCCGTCCTTCTGGCGATCGTGGTCGTGCTGCTGCTGTGCTCTCGATGCTGCCTCGGCAGCGGGGGTACCGGCGCGATTTCGCTGGACCCATCCTTCAATATTGCGCTGTGGCGTACCCGACACCGCCAGCGCCCCCGGAGGAACGTCGCGACGGAGTACTGTGCCGGCGCCCGTGTAGGCGCCGTCGCCCACCGTGAGGGGAGCGACGAACATCGTGTCCGACCCGGTCCGGACGTGTGACCCGACGACCGTGCGGTACTTCTTCACGCCGTCGTAGTTGACGAACACGCTCGACGCTCCGATGTTGGAGTGCTCGCCGATCTCCGCGTCGCCGACATAGGTGAGGTGGGGGACCTTCGAATGCGCCCCGATCTGCGCGTTCTTAGTCTCGACGAAGGCGCCGAGCTTGCCGCACGCGCCGAGTTCGGTGCCGGGACGCAGATAGGTGAACGGGCCCACCGTGGCCTCCGCGCCGATCACCGCGTCGGAGCCGTGGGTGCGCACCACGCTGGCACCGGCGCCGACCTGCACGTCGGTCAGCGTCGTGTCGGGGCCGATCTCCGCGTCGTCGGCGATCACCGTGCGGCCGCGCAACTGCACACCCGGGTGGATGGTGACGTCGGTGCCGAGCACGACGTCGACGTCGATCCACGTCGAGACCGGGTCGATCACCGTGACGCCCTCACGCATCCAGTGCTCGAGCAGGCGCCGGTTGAGTTCGGTGGTCAGTGCGGCGAGCTGGACGCGGTCGTTGACGCCGGAGACCTGCACGGCGTCGTCGGTGTGCACACCGCGGACGGTGTGGCCCTCGCCGCGGGCGATCTTCACGACATCGGTCAGGTACAGCTCGCCCTGCGAGTTGTCGGCGCTCAGCTTGCCGAGAGCCGACCGCAGCGCGGCCGCGTCGAAGGCGTACACGCCCGTGTTGATCTCCTGGATCGCGCGCTGCGTCGGGGAGGCGTCCTTCTCCTCGACGATCCCGGCGACGTCGCCGTCGGTGGTGCGCACGATGCGTCCGTAGCCGGTGGGCTCGGACACCGTCGTGGTGAGGACGGTGACGGCGGCCGGCTCGGTGTCGAGGTGCGCGTCGAGCAGTTCCTGCAGGGTGTCGGGGCGGAGCAGCGGGACGTCGCCGGCGGTGACGACGACCGTGCCGTCGAAGTCGTCGGGGAGGGCACCGAGGCCGCACTCCACGGCGTGGCCGGTGCCGAGCTGTTCCTCTTGGACGGTCACCAGGATCTCGCGGCCGAGACCCGCGGCGACGGCGCTCACCTCGGCGGAGACCTCCTCGCGGCGGTGCCCGACGACGGTGACGAGATGGGCGGGTCCGAGTGCGGCGGCGGCGTACAGGGAGTGCGCGAGCATCGTGCGTCCACCGAGGGTGTGCAACACCTTCGGTGTCTTCGACCGCATCCTTGTTCCTGCTCCGGCTGCCAGCACGACGATCGCGGTCTGCACCTGCATGTAGCTCCCTCGACACGTTTCTGCACGCCGGTCCGTGCGTGCACCGGGGAAGCGCTGAGACTCCCCCGGGACGGTTCCCGCTCCGCCGCCAGGACTCGAACCTGAACTATCTGAACCAAAATCAGAGGTGCTGCCGATTACACCACGGCGGACTGCCACACCCCCGCGGCGGAACCGGCGGGCGTGCGCCCCCGATCCTCGCACGAGACGGCGTCGACGTCGAACCTGGGGTGGCGCGATCGGGAATGGATAGGCTGTCGAACGTTCGAGTACGTCCCGCCGCCGAAGGAGGACCCTGTGTCGCAGGCGTCGCAGAAGCGAACCGAGCGCACTCCGCGGATCCGGATGACGGGCACGCAGCGTCGGGAACAGCTCATCGAGATCGGCCGCGCCCTGTTCGCCGAGCGCGGCTACGAGGGCACCTCCATAGAGGAGATAGCTCAGCGGGCGCAGGTCTCCAAGCCGGTCGTCTACGAGCACTTCGGCGGTAAGGAAGGCCTCTACGCGGTGGTCGTGGACCGCGAGATGACCGTTCTGATGTCGATGGTCACCGAGAGTCTCACCCGCAACCGGTCGAGGATCCGCGTCGAGCGGGCCGCGCTCGCACTGCTCACCTACATAGAGGAACGCACCGACGGCTTCCGCATCCTCGTGCGCGACTCGCCGATGTCCGCCGAGGAAGGCACCTATTCGAGCCTGCTCAACGAGGCGATGCGGCAAGTGGGGGAGCTGCTGACCGGCGACTTCTCCCGGCGGGGCCTGAACCCCGAATTCGCTCCGCTCTACGCCCAGGCGCTCGTCGGTATGGTCGCCACCACCGCGACGTGGTGGCTCGACCGCCGCACCCCGTCGAAGGAGGATGTGGCGGCCCACCTCGTGAACCTGTGCTGGAACGGCCTCATCGGTCTGGAAGCGGACCCGAAGCTCGGGGAACCCCCGGTTTCCGAATAGTCCTCTCGTTTTCGGGACGGTCTGCTCTCTACTTTCAGGTAAGTGGCGTTATCGTTGGGATACCCGTGAGAAGGCAGGCTGTGGTGGGACGACAAGTACGCGCAGAGGTGACGCGCGAATCGGTGCTGCAGGGCGCAGCGACGATCTTCGTGCGCGACGGGTACGCGGACGCGAACCTGGGCGACATCATCGAGGAGGCCGGCGTCACCAAGGGTGCGCTGTACTTCCACTTCGGTTCGAAAGAAGAACTGGCGCGCGGGGTGATCGACTCCGGCTATCTCCGCTTCGAGGCCGCCGCCGAATCCAAGATGGACCGCCGTTCCCCGGCGCTCGAGACACTGATCGACCTGTCGGTCCTGCACGTCGACATGTCCGAGACCGATTCCGTGGTGCGGGCGATGTTCCGGCTGCTGGTCGAGATCGGCGACTACCAGGGCACCGAGCACCGGCCCTACGAGATCTGGCAGAACAACCTGCAGGAACTCGCAGCCCGGGCCGCCGAAGAGGGCGACCTCGTCGAGGACGTCGACGTCCACGCCGTCTCCCTGTTGCTGCTCGAGCAGGCGATGGGCGCACGGATCATGGCGAACGCCCTCAAGGCGACCGAACGGCTCGCCGAACAGACGGGCGCGATGTGGCGGATGGTCCTGCCCGCGCTGGTGCCGGCGAACAAACTCGAATACTTCCGGCAGTTCGTGGAGCGCCGTCTGCGGCTGCAGTCGTGAGTTTCGGGCCGTTCTCCGCCGGGGAGGCCCCCGCGGCGCTGGCGGGTCTGCTCGACCGGTTCGGACCCGACACCGCCGTGACGATCGGTGTCGTGCCGTCGTTGCTCACCATCGCCCAGGCCGCCGACGTCCTCGGCTGCTCCCGCCGACACGTCGCCCGCCTGGTCGACACGGGCGCACTCGCCGCCGACTTCCACGGCCTGCACCGGCGGGTGTCGCGCTCCGACGTCCTCGAACTCGCGAAGCAGCAGGCGGAGGTGGTCACGACGGTCCTCGACGGACTCGCCGACCTCACGCGGCGCGAAGGACTGTACGACCCGTTCTGACAGCATGACGCGGCCCGCCGCGGCAGCACGGTACGGTCCGTTCCGACGATTCGACGAAGGGTGACGATGCCGGTTCGAGTGGTGCTCGGTGCGACGGTCCTCGCCCGCCCCCGCCTGCGCGATGTGGCGCTCGCCCTCGCCGAAGAGGGCCTCTACCAACCGTTCTGGAGCGACGGGATCATCGCGGAAGTGGACCGCCGACTACCGCAGGAACTGCTGCGTCCCGCCCGCGACTTCCTCTTCGCCGAACTCGACCGCGCCTTCCCCGACGCCCGGGTCGTCTGGCCCACCACCGTGCTCCGCGAGGTGCCGCACGTGACGGGACCGAGGGAGGCACACGTGACCTCGGTGGCGCTGCTGTGCCACGCCGACGCCGTCGTCACCGCCGACCCCGAGCTCACCGGGGCACTGGAACGATCGGGCGTCGAAGCGTGGACACCCGACGCCTTCGTCACCTTCGCGCTCGACGCCGATCCCATCCGCACCCGCGCGGCACTGCTGAGAATGGTGCGCCGCCGCTGGCTCGCCGACGGCGACACCCGGCGCGAGGTGGGCGACGACGAACTGCTCGCCAGGCTGGCCGAGTGGGCGGCGCGCGATCTCGGTGCCAACAGCGCCGACCTCCTCGCGCCCCCGGCGCGGTGACGCCCGGGGGAACAGCGGAATAGACTCGACAAGGTTCTTGTCCCACACTCAGGAGCGCCTTCCTTGTCTGCTGTGCCCCCGGCCGCTGTCCCACTGTCCGGATTGGCGCGGATCGCGCTGGCCGACGACAGACTGCGCAGAATCGGCGAGCTCGCCGGTTCCGCCGAACAGGAGATCGTCGCACCACCCGCCGCGCGGCCGTTCGTCGCGGCGGCGCTGGCCGAGAAGTCACCGCTGCTCGTGGTCACCGCCACCGGACGCGAGGCCGACGATCTCACCGCCGAACTCACCGAGATGCTCGGCGAGGGCGTCACGCAGTTCCCTTCGTGGGAGACCCTGCCGCACGAGCGCCTGTCGCCGAGCGCCGACACGGTCGGCCGTCGCCTGCACGTCCTGCGTCGCCTCGCCCGTCCCGACGATCGCGATCTCGGGCCCGAACTGCGGGTCGTCGTCGCCACCGTGCGGTCGCTGGTGCAGCCGATGGCTCCCGGACTCGGCGAGATCGACCCCGTCACGTTGCGGGTCGGCACCGAACACGACTTCGAGGAACTCGTCGAGCGACTCGTCGAACTCGCGTACACCCGCGTCGACATGGTCGGCAAGCGCGGTGAGTTCGCGGTGCGCGGTGGCATCCTCGACGTCTTCCCGCCCACCGCCGACCATCCGGTCCGCGTCGAGTTCTGGGGCGACGAGGTCACCGAACTGCGCTGCTTCTCCGTCGCCGACCAGCGTTCGATCTCCGAGGTCGACGTGCCGGTGCTCGTCGCACCGCCGTGCCGCGAACTGCTGCTCACCGACGAGGTCAAGGCCCGCGCCGCGCAGCTCGCCCAGGACAACCCGGCCGACGCGGCGCTCGTCGAGATGCTCGACAAGATGGCCGGCGGCATTCCCGTCGAGGGCATGGAAGCGTTGCTTCCGGTGCTGCAGCCCGGTGAGTTGCAGTTGCTCACCGACGTTCTGCCCGCCGGGACGCACGTGCTGATCTGCGATCCGGAGAAGGTCCGCACCCGCGCGAGCGATCTCGCCCGCACCGGGCAGGAGTTCCTCGAGGCGTCGTGGACCGCCGCGTCGATCGGGGGCGCGGCGCCGCTCGACACCTCGAACCTCAACGGAGTGGACGGCCGGAAGCTCGATCTCGGTGCGTCGGCCTACCGGTCGTTGCGTCAGGTGCGCGAGGCCGCGCAGGCCGCGGGCAGACCGTGGTGGACGCTCAGCCCGCTCGCCTCCGGTGCCGACACCGAACTCGTCCTCGACGTGCAGCCCGCCCCCGAGGTCCGCGGCTCCGAGGACCTGCTGTCGATGCTGTTCGTGAACCTGCGCGCCCACGTCACCGCCGGTGGCCGCGCGGTGATCGTCGTCGCCGGTGCGGGCACCGGACAGCGGATCCTCGAGCGGCTGAAGGAGAACGAGGTCCCCGCCGCCAAGCTCGAGCCGGGCACCGAACCGGTGCGCGGGCAGGTCGGTGTCATGCGCGGTTGCCTGCACGAGGGCGTCGTCCTCCCCGGCAATGACGACAACGTGGTGCCGGGGCTGGTGGTCGTCACCGAGGCCGACCTCACCGGCAACCGCGTGGTCACCGAGGGCCGCAAGACTCCCGTCAAGCGTCGCAACCAGGTCGACCCGCTCGCCTTGAACGCCGGTGACTTCGTCGTCCACGACCAGCACGGCATCGGCAAGTTCGTCGAGATGGTCGAGCGGACCGTCGGCGGCGCCCGCCGCGAATATCTCGTCATCGAATACGCACCCGGCAAGCGGGGCCAGCCCGGCGACAAGTTGTTCGTGCCGATGGAACAGCTCGACCAGCTCTCCCGGTACGTCGGCGGCGAGCTGCCGTCCGTCAGCAAGCTCGGCGGATCCGACTGGGCCAACACCAAGCGCAAGGCGCGCAAGGCGGTTCGCGAGATCGCCGGTGAGCTCGTGCGGCTGTACGCGGCGCGGCAGGCCTCGCCCGGCCATGCCTTCGCGCCCGACTCGCCGTGGCAGAAGGAGATGGAGGACGCCTTCCCCTTCACCGAGACACAGGATCAGCTCACGGTGATCTCCGAGGTCAAGGCCGACATGGAGAAGGCGGTGCCGATGGACCGCGTCGTGATCGGCGACGTCGGCTACGGCAAGACCGAGATCGCGGTGCGTGCGGCGTTCAAGGCCGTGCAGGACGGCAAGCAGGTCGCGGTGCTCGTCCCCACGACCCTGCTCGCGCAGCAGCACCTGCAGACCTTCACCGAGCGGATGGCGGCCTTCCCCGTGACGGTGAAGGGACTGAGCCGGTTCACCGACGCATCCGATTCGCGCGCGGTCACCGAGGGCATGGCCGACGGCACCGTCGACATCGTCGTCGGCACCCACCGCCTGCTCCAGACCGGGATCCGTTGGAAGGACCTCGGTCTCGTGATCGTCGACGAGGAGCAGCGTTTCGGCGTCGAGCACAAGGAGCACATCAAGGCGCTGCGCACGCACGTCGACGTGCTCACGATGTCGGCCACACCGATCCCGCGAACCCTCGAGATGAGCATGGCCGGGATCCGCGAGATGTCGACCATCCTCACCCCGCCCGAGGAGCGGCACCCGATCCTCACCTATGTGGGTGGTTACAACGACAAGCAGGTCGCCGCGGCGATCCGCCGGGAGTTGTTGCGCGACGGCCAGGTCTTCTACGTCCACAATCGGGTGAGCTCGATCGACAAGGCCGCCAAGCGACTCCGCGATCTCGTCCCCGAGGCGCGGGTCGCGGTCGCGCACGGGCAGATGAACGAGGAGACTCTCGAGAAGACGGTGCAGGGCTTCTGGCAGCGCGAGTTCGACGTGCTGGTGTGCACGACGATCGTCGAGACCGGTCTCGACATCTCGAACGCCAACACGCTCATCGTCGAACGCGCGGATTCGCTCGGCCTGTCGCAGCTGCACCAGCTGCGCGGTCGCGTCGGGCGTTCGCGTGAGCGCGGCTACGCGTACTTCCTGTACCCGGCGGAGAAGCCGCTGACGGAGACCGCCTACGACCGGCTCGCCACGATCTCGCAGAACTCCGATCTCGGCGCGGGTATGGCCGTGGCCATGAAGGACCTCGAGATCCGCGGCGCCGGTAACGTTCTCGGTGCCGAACAGTCCGGTCACGTCGCCGGGGTGGGCTTCGACCTGTACGTGCGGCTCGTCGGCGAGGCCGTCGAGGCGTACCGGGCCGCGGCCGACGGCCGCACGGTCACCACCGACGAAGCACCCAAGGAGGTGCGGATCGACCTTCCCGTCGACGCGCACATCCCGGCCGACTACGTCGCGTCCGACCGGTTGCGTCTCGAGGCGTACCGCAAGCTCGCCGCCGCGAACGACGACGTCGCGATCGCCACGGTCGTCGACGAACTCGTCGACCGCTACGGTCCGCTGCCCGAGGAGGTCCAGCGGCTCGTGTCCGTCGGCCGGTTGCGGTTGCTGTGCCGCGAGTACGGCCTCGAGGAGGTCGCGGTCACCGGCACCCAGATCCGGATCTCG
Source organism: Rhodococcus shunpengi (assembly GCF_048381395.1). Classification (NCBI taxonomy): domain Bacteria; kingdom Bacillati; phylum Actinomycetota; class Actinomycetes; order Mycobacteriales; family Nocardiaceae; genus Rhodococcus; species Rhodococcus shunpengi. Next base: position 574,527 of record NZ_JBLWIU010000008.1, on the reverse strand, counting down.
CCGATGGAATTACTCGACTCGAAGCAGATGCGGCTGAAGCGGTTGTATCCGGGCGCGCAGTACCGCGCGACGAGCGGTCTGGTGCAGCTGCCGATCCCGCGGACCGGCGGGGTCGGATCGGACCGGGTGCGCGACGTGGCGTTGCTGCAGTACATCGCCGATTTCCTGCTCGCTCTCGACGGTAAGCCGCAGGGTTCGGTGGATCTGAACAGTGCGGCGACGGTGAACGCATGACCGACTACACCGCTCTCGCCGAGGCGGCGGCCGTGATGGACAGACTGTGGTCGTTCGGGGGTTGGGAGGTCACCCAGACCCACGAGAGTCTGCGCCGCTATCTGATCGAGGAGACCTACGAGGTACTCGACGCCGTCGAGTCGGGTGATCCGGACGAGCTCCGCGAAGAACTCGGCGACCTGCTGCTGCAGGTGCTGTTCCACTCCCGGATCGCCGAGGCGAACGGCCAGTTCACGGTGGACGACGTGGCGGCGACGCTCGTCGCCAAGCTCGCCGCGCGCAGCCCGCACCTGACCAACGGGCACACCGGTCCGCTCGACGTCGCGGAACAGGAAGCGGCGTGGGAGATCGCGAAGAAGGCGGAGAAGGCACGCGCGTCGTGCCTCGACGGGATCGCAATGGCGCAGCCTGCACTCTCCCTGGCCGACAAGGTGATCGAACGCGCGAGGCGAGCGGGTTTCCCGGAGGACCTGGTGCCCGACGCATTGCGGGTCGTCCGGATCACCGGCACGGGTGACACGGAGTCGACGCTCCGATCGGCGATCCTCGCGTTCGTCGGATCGATCCGGGCGACGGAGAAGGCCGCGCACACCGACGGTGTTCCGCACGGCGGGCTCGACGAGGATGCGTGGCGTCGCTACTGGGCACCCGCCGACGAGCACCGCGCCTGAATGTGTCTCATCCGACCCAGCGGACCCCGTGCCGGCTGTCGGGTGGAATACACCAGCGGCCCTCGAACTCCGGGAACTGCGCCCGCACTTCGGGGAGCAGATCGGGGACGGTGAGCAGGATGCAATCGGGGGATGCGTCGCGCAGAGCGGTGAGGTCGACGATCGGGACGTCCGTGCCCGGCATGCGCCGGCCGGCCTTCGCGGGTGACCCATCGGCGACGGCCTCCATGAGTGAGCGGTCGACGCCCGCGCGCGCGAAGAGCGCCACGGCCCGGGAGGCCGCGCTGTAGGCGAACACCCGTCGGTGTTCGGCGGCCGACTTCCGCAGCCAGGAGACGAGTTCGTCCACCTGGCGGTCGGCCTGCCGCTGCAGGGTGCGCAGCGTCGCAGCGCTCGTGATGCCGGTCGCCCGTTCGGCGGCGAGGATCCGGCGCGCGCTCAGTCCGGCATTCGTCCACGGATCCCGCTCGGCAGCGACCAGCACGGTGCCGCCGTAGAGGTCGAAGGTCCAGGCCTCGGAGATGTGCAGTCCCACGTCCTCGAGCAGTCGCCGCAGTGCGGTCAGCGAGTAGTACGCGAAATGCCCGTGCCGCAGGGCGTTCCACTGTCCTTGCGAGACGATGGCGGAGAGGGTGTGGAACTGCAACAGCAGCACACCGTCGGGGGACAGCGACGCCGCGCGTTTGAGGAAGGCCGCGCGCTGATCGGTTTCGTGCATGATGCCGAAACTGTCGAGGACGACGGACGCGGCGGCCCCGGGGACGGCGGGCCGGAATCCGCGTTCGATCAGCAGGGGAAGCCAGGTGCCGCCGTGCGGGCTGCCGAACTCGATCACCGTGCGGCCCTTCAGCCTGCCGGCCTTCCCGACCGCCTCGACGGCCTCGCGGGCCTGCTCGCGCAGCGCCTCCGGCTCGATGCCGCGGGGTTCGTCCGGGACGGTGTCGTCGTCCGCCAGTTGCGCGAGTCCGCACCCGGTGCACAGAACCATCGCCAGTTCGTGGGCTGATTCGGCGGGTGAGGGAGACGAATCCGCGGATGGAAAGAGATCGGCGGGCGGGACCGCCCCGAGATCGAGGACTCGTTCGAGGCGATCGTGGCCGCACGCGCGGCACCTGTTCATTCTCGGGACACGCCCGCCGGACGTGGCCGCAGCGTCGGGTCGAGGCGTCCCGCATCGGACAGCCGCCGCAGATGTGCCAGACGTGTGAAGCGCTGCGTGAAGTCCTCCTTCGTGAGGTCGTCGGCGACGAAGTGCCGGAACAGTTCGGCTGCGCCCGCGTCGACACTCCACGACGGGACGAAGGCCGGCATGGCGCGGCGGATGGCCGAGAAGTCCACGCGGTACGACCGCGGGTCGGGGCCGGTCTCGCCCGTGATGGAGACGAACGAACCGGGGACCGCGCGGGTGACGGACTCGGCGATGTCGCGTACGCGGACGTTGTTGGACTCGGTGCCGACATTGAAGGCGGCACAGTACACGTCGCTCTCCGGTGCGGTGAGCGCGCACGTGAACGCGAGGGCGATGTCCTTCGCGTGGACGAGGGGACGCCACGGCGTCCCATCCGACAGGACGCGCACCTCGCCGGTGAGCACCGCGGTGCCGACGAGATTGTTCACGACGATGTCCGCACGGAGCCGCGGCGAGTATCCGAAGGCCGTGGCGTTGCGGAGGAATACGGGACAGAAGCCCGAGTCGGCCAGTGCCGCGACGTCGTCCTCGACCCGGACCTTGCTCACGGCGTAGGGCGTAAGAGGACGGAGCGGGGCGCTCTCGTCCACGAGATCATCGCCCGCGCTTCCGTACACCGAGCAGGTCGACGCGTAGAGGAACCGGCGCACACCGGCCTCCTTCGCGCACCTGGCGAGGTGGACGGACCCGAGATGGTTGATGTCGTAGGTGATCTCGGGTGCGAACGCACCGAGCGGGTCGTTCGACAACGCCGCGAGGTGGATGACGGCGTCGAAACCGGTGAGGTGCTCGACTCCCACATCGCGGATGTCGACGGTCATGCCGGGCGGATCCTGCGGTGCCGTACCGAGGGTGCATTCGGCGAACAGGCCTGTGTCGAGGCCGACGACCTCGTGACCGCGGGCGAGCAGTTCGGGCACCATGACGGATCCGAGATAACCCTGATGGCCTGTGACGAGTACGCGCATGTCAATCTCTCCCGGGATCGTCGGCAGTCATGAGGTTCACGAGGTCACCGCCGGTGTCTCCCACACCGTCCACGGATGGATACCGCGTGCGAAGTTGTCGTCGAGTTCGGCGCGTTCCTTGAAGGTGTCGGCCGGCTTCCAGAAGCCGAAGTGGCGGTAGCCGAACAGTTTTCCCTGTCCTGCGAGCGGACCGCACACGTCGGCGACGAGGTCGCCGCCGGGTGGCAGCAGGTCGAAGATCGCCTGGTTCAGGACGAAGTATCCGCCGTTCTCCCAGATGGGGAACTCGCTGACCGGGGTGATCTCCTTGATCTCACCGTTCTCCGCGACGTCCACGCAGTGGAAGGACGACTGCGGGGGCACGACGAGCATGGAGGCCGTGGCGCCGGACGCGTGGAACGCGTCGATCATGTCGTCGAGCGGGGCGTCGGTCAGCACGTCCGCGTAGTTGGCGAGGAAGTACTCGTCGCCGTCGAGATGCTTGCGGACGCGGCGCAGGCGTTCACCGATCGCCGATTCGAGCCCGGTGTCGACGAAGGTGATCTTCCAGTCGCTGATGTCGGTGCTCAGGCAGTCGACCCGGTTGCCGTGCAGAACGAAGTCGTTGGACTGTTCCTCGTGGTAGTCGAGGAAGAACTCCTTGATCTTGGACGCGCCGTAGCCGAGGCAGAGGATGAACTCCTTGTGCCCGAAGTGCGCGTAGTACCGCATGATGTGCCACAGGATCGGGCGCGGACCGACCATCTGCATCGGCTTGGGCATCTGGTCGTTGCGATCGTTGCGCATGCGCATGCCGTAACCGCCGCAGAACAGTACAACCTTCATGATGTGGTCCTCCAGGACAGTTCGGGTTCACCGATGGTCGTGTGGATGGTGGGGAGGGGGAAGACGAGACGTCCTCCCCAGTCCGCGATGTAGGCGAGTTGGCGGGTCAGTTCGGGTTCGAGGTTCCAGGGCAGTGCGAGGACGATGTCCGGCCGGTCCTGGGCGATCCGCTCGACGGGTTCGATGGGGATCCGGGTCCCCGGGGTGAAGCGTCCGTGCTTGTACGGATTCCGGTCGACGGTGTAGGACAACAGATCCGGTCGGATCCCGCAGTAGTTGAGCAGGGTGTTGCCCTTGCCGGGCGCTCCGTAGCCGACCACCGACAGACCCTCCTCGCGGCACTGCAGGAGGAAGCGCAACAGCTCCAGACGGGAGGTGCGTGCGAGCGGTTCGAGCCGGAAGTAACCGGTGGGATCGTGCAGTCCTGCGCGCCTTTCGATCTCGAGTATCTCCGCGACGCGCGGTGTGCGGTTCTGTGCGACCTGATCGGGTCGTGCCCACACGCGGATAGAGCCACCGTGGGTGTCGAGCAGTTCGACGTCGACCACCCGGAGCCCTCCCGACGCGAGGGCCCGGGCGGCCGACAGCACCGTGTAGTACTGGAAGTGTTCGTGGTAGATCGTGTCGAACTGGCCGAGCGCCACCAGGTTCAGAGCGTGGTGGACCTCGATGCTGAGCCAGCCGTCGTCGGCCATGAGCAGGCGCAGTGCCCGCGTGAATCCGACGAGGTCGGGTACATGGGCGTAGACGTTGTTGGCGACGACGAGGTCCGCAGGTCCGTGTTCCGACCGGATGCGTTCGGCGAGTTCGACATCGAGGAATCCGGTGTGGGTCGGCACGCCGGCGGCCCGGGCCGCCTCCCCGACGTTGACCGACGGTTCGATGCCGAGGCACCTGATGCCGGCGTCCACCGCGTGACGGAGCAGGTATCCGTCGTTGCTCGCCACCTCGATCAGGGTCGAATCGGGCCGTAGCCGCCCGCTTCCGAGCGCGTCGTGCACGAAGCGCCGGGCATGGTCGACCCACGACTGCGAATACGAGGAGTAGTAGGCGTACTCGGTGAAGGTGTCCTCCGGCGTGATCAGCGCGGGTATCTGCAGCAGCAGGCAGTCCTCGCACAGACGCAGGTGGAGCGGGTAGGTGCATTCCGGGATGTCGAGCTGCTCGGCCGTGAGGAATCGTTCGCACGGGGGAGTGGCTCCGAGGTCCAGGATGCTGGTCAGGCGGTCCGAATTGCACAGTCGGCACTTCATGCGGGTGCCCCCTCGCTGGAAGAGCGTGTCCGGGCCGGCGCCCGAAGTCGATGCCCCAAATAAACCATACTCAAAGAAGGGAAACAAGCCGAAAAAAGACTTTAGTTTGGTTTCGGTGTTTGCTGGAAACCTGACGTCCAACCCCCTAATCTCATATCCGTATTCGTTGTGCCGGTGTCGGGCAGTGCACGCGAAGCAGGGGGAAGCTGGACGTGTTTGGAGGAACTGCCCGATGTCGTTTCAAATCGTGGAGCGCCACGAAACCCTCGTTGCCGGCATTCCGGTTCGTAGTCCCCGCCGAGCTCTCGGCCGACTCCGAGATCCGCACCTCGAAGAGGCATGGGCTGCTCTGCTGAAAGGGGAGACGTACGGTCCGTTCGCTGCCGCCTACACCGATCACGCGGAAGACATAGATTCGTACTACACGCAGACCGTGGGGTTCTGCTGCTCGTCGGTCGACGACGTCCCCGAGGGGTATGTCGTATCCCGTGTTCCGGCCGGCACCTACGCGAAGTTCTCCGCGGTGGGAAGCCGATTCACGGACGTCTTCGACGACCTGTGGCGCCAGATCTGGGACGCCGAAGCGGAGGGTGAGATCACCCGCGCCTTCACCGGTGATTTCGAGACCTACCCGCACGCCTTCGGAATCGAACTCTATGTCGCGATTGTCGACCCGAGGCAGGAGGCGGACCGATGACGTTCACGGTCGTGAAGGCGGAGTCCTGCCTCGTCGGCGGACTCGTGGTCCCGGGAGCGGAGCCGGGAGTTTTCGGAGAATCGGGCGATTTGACCGATTTCACATTGGAGCGGTTGCGGCTGAGGAAGATTCGCGATCTCGTGGCCGTGTTCACCTGCCATCCGCGAGTGGGATGGTCCGCGGTCTTCGGATACCGGCTGGACGATCCGGACGATCTGGAGACGGGCGACTCGATGATCCGGGTCGGCGAGCGGTACGCGGCGCGGTTCGTGCCCGACGGGCCGTCCCCCGACCTCTACAAGGATCTGTGGCGGCAGGTCGAGATGGCAGAGAAGGAAGGTGTGATCAACCGCGCCTACACCCAGGAGGTGGCGGTCATACCGGAGCGGGGCGAACCCGTGTTGTACATATCCGTGGTCTGAGCATGTCCCGGTTCGTCGAGCGCACAACCTCGTCGGGGGGCGCTCGGCGGGCCGCGGGAGGAAGGTCGTCCGTGGATCCCCAGCCGCTCTTTACGCGCCGCACGCTCGACTTCTGGGACGAGGACTCGGGATATCACTTCGTCGCCGCCACACCCCAGGGCGAACCGGAACTGTGGGCGCAGTTCCTGGACGGCGCCCGCGCCGCCTACCGACGTTTCGGTGCCGAGGGCGCCCTCGAATACGACTCGATCCGTGACGGAAGGTCCACCGCGTTGTTCTTCGCCGCCGTGACAACGGAGGGTGTCGTCCAGGGAGGTTCCCGTGCGCTGGGGCCGTACGGGAGCGGACGTCAGTCCCACGCCGTCCTGGAATGGACCGACCCCGACATCAGGGCGAGGATCGCGGGGATCCTCGACGCCTACGTCCCCCACGGTCTCATCGAGGTGAAGAGCACGTGGGTGGGCTCGGGCGCGGTGCGCCGATCCGCGCTCAGTGCGGGAGTGGCGCGCACGCTGACCTATTCGATGGAGCTGCTCGGCACGCGGTATCTCGTCGCCACCTCGGCGAGCACGGCGGTGGCCCGCTGGCAGGAGGCGGGAGCGGAGATCGTCGACGAGATCCCGCCCTGCCCCTATCCGGACGACCGCTACCGGACGTACCTGATCGTGTGGGACGTCGAACGGTGCAGGTCGGAACGACGGAGCCGGGAGCTCGAGAAACTCCTCGCATCCGATCGGGCGCCCGGTTTCCCGTATATGTCCTCCCTGCTTCCCCTACGCTCGCTGGAAAGCGGTGACCTGGAGGAATCGAATGGGGAGATGTGATGGCCTCGGAGGACATACCGTGCGCGGCGTTGCTGCTCGCCGAGGACCTCGAAGCGGACATGGCCGTTCTGGAGCAGCTGCGTCGCGACGGCGTGGACCTACGGGATCGACTGGACGACCAACGAGCAGGCCTCGCCGCTCTCGGTGACGACCTCCCTGACGAGGCCCCGCGCTGGGCCTACTATCCCTGGAACCGCATCGCGGTCAGGATCCTGGGCCCTGCCGGATTCGACCGACTCCGGCTCGACCGTAATCGCAACAAGATCACCGCCGACGAGCAGGCGCGCCTGCGTTCCGCGAAGGTGGGCGTCGTCGGACTGAGCGTCGGCCACGCCGTCGCCTACACCCTCGCCCTCGAGGGTGCCTGCGGCGCACTGCGTCTCGCCGATTTCGACACGCTCGAGTTGTCCAACATGAACCGATTGCCCGTATCGATCACGGACCTCGGGGTGAACAAGGCCGTGATCGCGGCGCGGCGTATCGCCGAACTCGACCCCTACCTGCCGGTCGAGGTATGGACCGAGGGCGTCACCCCCGAGACGGTGGGGGCGTTCTGCCGGGACCTCGACGTCGTGGTCGACGAGTGCGATTCGCTCGACGTGAAGCTGCTGATCCGGACGGAAGCGGCGCGGCAACGACTCCCCGTGGTGATGCACACCAGCGATCGAGGACTGCTCGACGTCGAACGATTCGACCTCGACGGCGACCTGCTGCCCTTCCACGGCCTGCTCGGCGACATCGACCCCGAGACACTGCAGACGCTGTCCACCCGCGACAAGGTCCCGTACGTGCTGCGTCTGCTCGACCCGGAGGAGATCTCCGCGCGCATGGCGGCCTCCATGCTCGAGGTCGGTGAATCCCTGGAGACCTGGCCGCAACTCGGAGCCGACGTCGGGCTCGGCGGCGTGACCGTGTCCGCCGCGGTGCGCGGGATCGTCCTCGATCGCCCCGTCGCATCAGGGCGGTGCCGGGTCGACCTCGACCCGCACCTCGACGCCCTCGACGTGCCCTCCGGGGCTTCCGATGTGCCGGACGAGGCCGACGAGCCGGCAGACACCGAACCGGAGGCGACGGTGCCGGAGACCCCGCCGGACGGAGTGCGGCAGGATCCAATGGAAGCCGTGATCGACGCCGCGATCCGGGCACCCTCCGGTGGCAACGCCCAGCCGTGGTCGATCGTCGTCGAACCGGACCGTCTGACGTTCGCGCTGGCACCCGAACCGGAACCCGTCCTGATGGACCTGCACCGGCGCGGGAGTCTCGTCGCGCTCGGCGCAGCCCTGCACAACGCGCGGGTGGCCGCGGCGAATCACAAGATCCTGGGGCCGGACACGGTGCTCGATCGTCCCGGCGAACCGGAGCCGGGTGTCCCGCTGGCCCACCTGGAGCTGGGAAGCGACACCGATCCGGATCTCGCGGCGTACCACGCAGGCATGCTCGCGCGCGCGACCAACCGGTCACCCGGTGATCCCCACACCGTCACGGACGACGAACTCGAGGCGATGCACGCGGCCGCCCGTCTCGTCGGCGGACGTATCGGGGTCGTCACCGAGAGCGCCGACATCGCCCGCCTCGCGGAGATCCTCGCGGAATCGGATCGCGTGCGGTATCTCGACAATCGGCTCCGCAGCGAGATGGTCGCCGAGCTGCGGTGGCCGGGCGACCCCGATCCCGACAGCGGAATCGAGGTGGACTCCCTCGGACTCGACACCGCGGAGGCGGCGATGCTCGACGTCGTCCTGCGCGACGACGCCCTCGACCGGCTCGCGGAGTGGGGACTCGGGAGGGGCCTCGGCAAGATGACCCGCGACCGCGTGCTCGGTAGTGCCGGACTCGTCGCGGTGTTCACCGAAGGCCGTTCGCCTGCCGACTACATCCGGGGCGGTGCGGCGGTCGAGAGCGTCTGGATCGCGGCGCAGGAGATCGGTCTGGCCGTCCAGCCCGTGTCGCCGGTCTTCCTGTACGCCGATACGCGAAGCGATCTCGAGCGTCTGAGCCCGAGGCATGTCGACGATCTCGACGCGCTCCGGCAGGATCTGCACGCCGTCCTGAACGTTCCCGAGAGTGAAGGCCTCGCCCTGCTGTTGCGCTTCGGTCGTGCCTCGGCTGCCACGATGCGCAGCCGGCGCCGGAACGACCGCGTGCGACATGTCGGCGATGTCGACGGACTCATCCCTGCTCCTGGCTGACGACGGAGGTGTCATGCCCGGTACGAGAAGAACACTCGAAAGCCTGGTGACGAGGATCGCCGCACGGCTGATGCCCGCGGACGCGGCCTCGCACGTGGAGGTAGTGCGTCTCGTACTCCGGGATCTCGTCGAGCAACTCGGCGTCGACACCTGCTTCCTGAGGTACAACGACCACGAGATCGGGGCGACGATCCTGGTCGCCGAGTGGCCGCCGCGGGAGAACGTGCCCGACCCCGATCCCATCGGTGTGGTCTATTTCCGCGATGCGGACCCCGTCTTCGCGGCCGTGGAGCATCTGAAGGAACCGCTGCTGGCGGGTGCCGGCGGGACGTCGTATCCGGCTGTCGAGTCCCCCGACTACACCGAACGGGTGTTCGCCGCATCGGGATGGTCGGAGGTCTCCATGGTGGCCGTGCCGCTCGTGTCCGGGCAGGTCACGACCGGCGTGCTGGGCTTCGTGAACGAAGGGGGGCGGCCGTGGACCGAGGACGAGGTCAACGCGTTGACGTTGATCGCGGTCCTGCTCGCACAGGTGCAGGCACGCGTCCGGGCGGAGGAAGATCTGCGTAGGGCTGCCTACGAGGACGCCCTCACCGGACTCGCGAGCCGACGCGCTCTGTTCGAATATCTCGACAAGCGGCTCGAACCGGGCGCGGAGGGCCCGGTCGGGTTGCTGTTCCTCGACCTCGATCGTCTCAAGGCGTTGAACGACTTCCTCGGGCACGACGCGGCCGACTCGTATCTCTGCCGGATCGCGGACCGTCTTGCGAAGGGCAGCAGGCGCGACGACCTCGTCGCGCGGCTCGGCGGCGACGAATTCGTCGTGGTGCTGGACGGTCCGTCCACGATGGAGGAGGCGATGGAACGGGCGGAGGTGTATCAGGACGCGGTGGGAGCGTCCGTTGCACTCGGCAACCGGACCGTCGGACGGGGCGTCAGCGTGGGTGTCGCGCTCGGAACGCCGGGGGAGCTGAGTTCGGCGAACCTGCTCAGTCGTGCCGATCAGGCGATGATGGTGGCCAAGCGGCATGGTGGCAACGGCGTGGGTGTGTTCACCGAGGACATGAACGAGAAGGGCAAGCGCCGCACCATCATCGAGATGAACCTCCGCTCCTCGATCGACGACGAGCACCTGACGCTGGAGTACCAGCCCGAGATCGACCTGCGGACCGGGACGATCCTCGGCGTCGAAGCGCTCGTGCGATGGAACCGTTCACCGCTGGGCGTGCTCCAGCCGGGAGAATTCGTCGAGGTCGCCGAGGCCACCAATCTCGCCGGTGAACTGGGGGAGTGGGTCGTCACGCGGGCCTGTGCGCAACTCGCGGAGTGGAAACGAGAGATTCCCGACCTGCGGATCATCATGAGTGTCAATGTTTCTCCCGTCCAGCTGGTGTCGATGGATTTCGACTCCACAGTGAGATCGGTGCTGCACCACCACGGCCTCGTGGGGTCGGAACTGTGCCTCGAGATCACCGAGAACGTGGTCGTGGGCGATCTTCAGCGCACGAAGGACACCCTCCGCCGGCTCGAGCGGCTGGGGGTGTGGGTCGCGATCGACGATTTCGGGACCGGGTACAGCTCGCTCGGGCATCTCAAGGCTCTTCCCGTCGACACGCTCAAGATCGACAAGGGTTTCGTGCAGAACCTCGAGCACAGCGAGGAAGATCGGGTCATCGTCGATTCCATCGTGGGTCTGGCCTCGTCGTTCGGCCTGCAGGTGGTCGCGGAGGGTGTCGAGACCGTCGGCGCCGTGAAGCAGTTACTGGATCTGGGTTGCGTACGAGCGCAGGGTTTTCTGCTGAGCAGGCCCACCACGCCCGACCGGCTCCGATGGATGCTCCAGGCCGGGAGTGTGCGGTTGCCGTGGAACACGGACACGTGGGCGGCGACGAAGAGTGTGAAGGGTCGGCTGCCTCACTGAAGATGCTAGAAGTCTGTTATTGCGTGAAAAACAATCTCAAGGTACGGTTTGGGAGTCGGGGTAACCGTGACTCCGGACTGGGGTGACCTTGAATGTACAAGCGTGAGAACGACTTCGCGACGGTTCTCGACACGGATTCCGACCGTGAAGCACCGACGACGAAGGCCGGGTCAGGACCGAACGGGGCACGGAAGATCGGCTCGACCATCGTGCTCCCCGTCGGCTCGCAGGTCGCGTCCGCTCCTCCACCGGTGCGCCGGCCGAGAACCGAACGGCGCTACAGAGCGGCGGTCATCGGCTTCGACCTGTTCGCGCTCGTGGTCGCCCACGTGGTCGTCACGGTCGGATACCACTCCTTCGACCAGATCGACTCCTGGCGCACCCCTGTCCTCATCGGGGCCGCGCTGACGGCGGCGATCGTCTCCCTCGGAATCCAGAAAGCCTGGGACGAAAGAATTCTCGGCACCGGTCCCGAGGAATACCGGAGGGTCGTCCGCGGATATGTCTTCGCCGTCGCCGCACTCGCCGTCGCCGGATACGGATGGGGTACCTCGGCAGGTCAGTCCTGGACATTCGGCTCGCTGCTGATCGCTCTCGTGCTCACCCTGCTGGGACGGACGGTGCTCCGCCGCCACCTCTCGAAGGCCCGCGCCGAGGGCCGATGTCTGCGCTCGGTGCTCGTGGCCGGAGACGTGGAGGAGGTGCACGAACTGGTCTCCCGGGCCGACTGCCTCCGGCGCGCCGGATGGCAGGTCGACGGCATCTGTCTCGCCGTCGACCGCGGCGCCGACTCCCTACCGGTGGCCATCGACGACATCCCCGTGCTCGGCACCGACGAGACCGTTCTGTCCGTCGCCGAGCAGCACAACTTCGAGGCCGTCGCGCTCCTGCCCTCCGGTCGATGGCCGCACGCACGGACGCGCAAACTCAGCTGGGACCTCGAGAAGATCGGTGCCGAACTCCTCATCGCCCCCGTGCTCATGGACGTCGTCGGCCCACGCCTGCACATCTCCCCGCTCGAGGGGCTACCCCTGTTGCAGATGAGTGCCCCCAGTTACAGCGGCCCGGCCTGGATCGTGAAGAACGTCTTCGACAGGGTCCTCGCGGTGCTGATCCTGATGGTGATCGCGCCGGCACTGCTCGCCGTCGCGATCGCGATCAAGGCCGGCAGCAGAGGGCCGATCCTCTTCCGTCAACAACGGGTGGGACGCGGCGGAACCCCGTTCACGATGTACAAGTTCCGCAGCATGGTCGTCGGCGCCGACGAGCACAAGGACGACATCGCCGATCACGACATCGGTGCCGGGGTGCTGTTCAAGGTCCGCGAGGACCCGCGGGTCACCAGGGTCGGCCGCTTCATCCGGCGGTACTCGCTCGACGAGCTGCCGCAACTGTTCAACGTGGTCAAGGGCGACATGTCGCTCGTCGGCCCGCGCCCACCGCTCGAATGCGAGGTCGCCCGGTACGGAGAGGACGGCGCGGCGCGGCGGCTGTTCGTCAAACCAGGTGTGACGGGACTGTGGCAGGTCAGCGGACGCAGCAATCTGTCCTGGGACGAGTCGGTACGGGCCGATCTGCGGTACGTCGAGAACTGGACCTTCATGCTCGACCTGTCGATCCTGCGCCGCACCATCCGGGCGGTTCTCAGCGGGGACGGCGCGTATTGAGGGACATCGCTGTCGAGACAACGGTGGAGTCCGACCCCTCGCGGATTCCACCCTCCGAGGCCGGCGCCGACGATCAGGCGGGATCGTCGGCGCCGGTGCGTCTACATGGGGTTTTCGTCCCGTATGGAATATGGAGGGGTGCCGTCCGATCGAGAACCCCGACGCTGGCTGTGGCCGGTGGTCCTGCTCAGTGCGCTCGTCGCCGTCGTCTTCGTGGCGGTCGAGTCCGCTCTGCACTCACCCCGGCGACCGTCCGTCGAGATCCCCGACGGCGTCCCGCCGGCACCCGGTCTGCCCGTTCCGCCCATCGACGTGAACGGTCCCGGCCGCACAGCAGCACAGCTCGCCGACTGGGCCGAATCACAGTCCCGCGAACTGGGCATCCCCACCACGGCCCTCGAGGCATACGGGCACGCGGCGGCCGTCCTGGCCGTCGGCACCCCCGACTGCGGCCTGTCGTGGACGACCCTCGCCGGCATCGGCAACGTGGAGAGCAGCCACGGACGGTTCGGCGGCGCGTCCGTCGGATCCGACGGCAGAGTCTCGCCGCCCATCCGGGGTGTCCCGCTCGACGGCACCCAGGGCAACGCCGAGATCCGCGACACCGACGGTGGCCGCCTCGACGGCGACCCGGTGCTCGACCGCGCGGTCGGGCCGATGCAGTTCATCCCCGAGACCTGGGACCGGTGGGGTGTCGACGCGAACGGCGACGGCATCGCCGACCCCGACAACATCGACGACGCGGCCCTGACCGCGGGTCGTTATCTGTGCGCCCGCGGGGGCGACCTGACCACCGCGGAGGGCTGGACGAACGCCCTGATGGCCTACAACCGGTCCACCGAATACCTGATGCTCGTCCGCGACCGCGCCGCCGCCTACGGCGTGGGAGTGCGCCCGTAGACGGCACCGCGCCGGGCCTCGAGCGCGCCTGTGCCTCACACGCAGGTCGCGACCGTTAGGCTGTCTCCAGCGTGCAGACACCGCAGCGTGACAGTCCATCGAAGGAGAATCAGCCAGTGGCCATCATTGAGCAGGTAGGAGCCCGCGAAATCCTCGACTCCCGTGGCAACCCCACGGTCGAGGTCGAGGTGCTGCTCGAGGACGGAAGTTTCGCCCGCGCTGCAGTGCCGTCGGGCGCCTCCACCGGCGAGCACGAGGCCGTCGAGCTGCGTGACGGCGGCGAGCGTTACCTCGGCAAGGGTGTCGAGAAGGCCGTCGAGGCCGTCCTCGCCGAGATCGGCCCGGCCATCATCGGCCTCGACGCCACCGAGCAGCGCACCGTCGACCAGGCCCTCCTCGACGCCGACGGCACCCCCGACAAGGGCCGCCTCGGCGCGAACGCCCTGCTCGGCGCGTCGCTCGCCGTCGCGAAGGCCGGTGCGGAGTCGTCCGGACTCGAGCTGTTCCGCTACGTCGGCGGCCCGAACGCCCACATCCTTCCCGTTCCGATGATGAACATCCTCAACGGTGGCGCCCACGCCGACACGGGCGTCGACGTCCAGGAGTTCATGGTCGCCCCGATCGGCGCCCCGACCTTCAAGGAATCCCTCCGCTGGGGTGCCGAGGTCTACCACTCCCTCAAGTCCGTGCTCAAGAGCAAGGGCCTGGCCACCGGCCTCGGCGACGAGGGCGGCTTCGCCCCCGACGTCGCAGGCACCAAGGCCGCGCTCGACCTGATCAGCGAGGCCATCGGTAAGACCGGCCTGAAGCTGGGCAGTGATGTCGCGCTCGCGCTGGACGTCGCGGCCACCGAGTTCTACACCGAGGGCACCGGCTACAAGTTCGAAGGCCAGAACCGCACGGCCGCCGAGATGGGCGCCTTCTACGCCGAGCTGCTCGGCCAGTACCCGCTGGTCTCCATCGAGGATCCGCTCAGCGAGGACGACTGGGAGGGCTGGGTCTCGCTCACCGAGGAGATCGGCGACAGGATCCAGCTCGTCGGCGACGACCTGTTCGTCACCAACCCCGAGCGCCTCGAGGACGGCATCGTCAAGGGCGCCGCGAACGCGCTGCTCGTGAAGGTCAACCAGATCGGCACCCTCACCGAGACCCTCGACGCCGTCGACCTCGCGCACCGCAACGGCTACAAGACGATGATGAGCCACCGCTCCGGCGAGACCGAGGACACCACCATCGCCGATCTCGCCGTCGCCGTCGGCAGCGGACAGATCAAGACCGGCGCGCCCGCCCGCTCCGAGCGTGTCGCGAAGTACAACCAGCTGCTGCGCATCGAGGAGTCCCTCGGTGACGTCGCTCGCTACGCCGGCGAGCTCGCCTTCCCGCGGTTCTCCGTCGAGGGCTGATCGCCGGCATGAATCAGCGCGGTAGATCCCGTCCCGGAGCGAGGCGCACCCGCACCGAGGGTGTGTCGGGCGTCCGGCGTCCGGGCCGGGCCCGGCCCACGGGATCTACCGCCCCGGCCGAACACTCGGCCGAGAACGCGGGTGCGCGGCCGGCCGGCCGCGAGGACCCCGTTCATTCGTCGCCCGGTCGCGGCCGGCCCGGTGGTTCGGGACGAGCCCGCCCCACCCGGGTCGGCGCGCCCCGCGACTCCGGCCGCCCCCGCACCGAACGCACCGTCCTGGGCCTGTCCACCGGCCGCGCAGTGGTGCTCGCCCTCGTCGTGTGCGGTCTCGCCCTCACCCTCGCGGTGCCGCTGCGCACCTACGTGAGCCAGCGTTCCGAAGCCGAGCAGCTCGCCGCCGAACGCGTGCAGCTCGAACAGGAGATCGCGGCCCTCGAAGAGCAGAAGGCCCGCATGGAGGACCCGGCCTGGGTCCGCGCCCAGGCCCGCGAGCGACTGCGGTTCGTCGTCCCCGGCGATATTCCCTACCAGGTGCAACTCCCTGGCGACGCCCCGCCCGAACGCGAGGAGCGCGAACCCGAGCGGCCGACGACCGGCGCCTGGTACAGCGACCTGTGGTTGTCGGTCTCAGAACCGGCACCCGAACCCGAGCCCGAACCCGTGCCGCAGCAGATGCCTGTGGCACCCCCAGAACCAGGAGATGTACCCGGGTGACCGATCACGTCACGCAAGAAGACCTCGACGCCGTCGCCGCCCAGCTCGGGCGCGAACCCCGCGGCGTCCTGGCCATCGCCTACCGTTGCCCCGACGGTGCGCCCGGAGTGGTGAAGACCGCGCCCAAGCTGCCCGACGGCACGCCCTTCCCGACGCTGTACTACCTCACCGACCCGCGCCTCACAGCCGAAGCGAGCCGGCAGGAATCGGCCGGGGTCATGAAGGAGATGACCGAGCGTCTCGGCACCGACGAGGAACTGGCTGCGGGCTACCGGCGCGCCCACGAGTCGTACCTGGCCGAACGCGACGCGATCGAGTCGCTCGGTACCGACTTCACCGGCGGCGGCATGCCCGAGCGCGTCAAGTGCCTGCACGTGCTGATTGCCCATTCGCTCGCGAAGGGACCGGGCGTCAACCCGCTCGGCGACGAATCCGTCGCACTCGCCGCCGACGCCGGTCTGCGTGGCACGGCGATCCCCGCCGACTGGCCCACCTACGCCGAGCTGCGTGGAGAAGAACAGTGAGGGTCGCGGGAATCGACTGCGGTACCAACTCCATCCGTCTTCTGATCGCCGACATCGCGGAGGACGGCACGCTCACCGACGTCACCCGCCTCATGAAGGTCGTGCGGCTCGGGCAGGGCGTCGACGCCACCGGTCGTCTCGCACCCGAGGCGATCGAACGCACGCGGGTCGCGCTGGTGGAGTATGCCGACCTGATCCGCGAGACCGGCGCCACCGCGGTCCGCATGGTCGCCACCTCGGCCACGCGCGACGCGAGCAACCGTGAGGACTTCTTCGCGATGACCCGTGAGGTGCTCGGTGCCGTGATTCCCGGCGCCGAGGCGGAGGTCATCACCGGCGACGAGGAGGCGCGTCTGTCCTTCGCCGGCGCTGTCGGCGAACTCGACTCCGCGCGTGGTCCTTTCGTCGTCGTCGATCTCGGTGGCGGATCCACCGAGGTAGTTCTCGGCGACGCCGACGGTGTGCACGCCGCCTACTCCACCGACATCGGCTGCGTCCGGCTGACCGAGCGGTGCCTGCACGACGACCCACCGACCGCCGAGCAGGTCGCTGCGGCACGGGAGGTCGCGGCGGGCAAGATCCGCGAAGCGCTCGAGCGGGTGCCGGTCGAGCAAGCCCACACCTGGGTGGGTGTCGCGGGCACCATGACCACCCTTGCGGCGCTCGCTCTCGAACTGGACGAGTACGACTCGGAGAAGATCCACCTGTCGTCGGTGCCGTTCGACCGTCTGCGCGAGGTGTGCGACGGTCTCGTCGCCGCGACCCGCGAGAAGCGCGCGGCGCTCGGCCCCATGCATCCCGGCCGCGTCGACGTCATCGGCGGTGGCTCGATCATCACCACCGTCCTCGCCGAGGAGCTGGGGAGTCGGGCGGGCATCACCGAGCTGGTCGTGAGCGAGCACGACATCCTCGACGGTATCGCTCTCTCCGTCGCCCGCTAGTTCTCCGATCCGTGTGGGTTCGACCCCGGTTTCCGGGGCTCGGTCCACACGAATCGGCGAATGTGTGGTTGACTGTGTCTCGGTCGAAGTTTTTGTTCGCGTCTTGTCCACGCTCGCAAATCCTTGTTGCGGGCGGTTGGTTCTCCTTTCGGAAGTCACCGCATGTGATGGCGGCCTCGCTCCACCGAACTCTCGGCGGAGCTCGAGTAACACGACAGAAGGAGACAGACATGGCAGAGGGAATCGTGAAGTGGTTCAACGCCGACAAGGGATTCGGCTTCATCGCCCCCGAGGACGGCAGCGCTGACGTGTTCGCGCACTACTCGGAGATCCAGTCGGGCGGCTACCGCAGCCTCGACGAGAACCAGCGCGTGAGCTTCGAGATCGGCCAGGGAGCCAAGGGCCCCCAGGCCACCGGTATCACCGTGATCTGATTCGATCTCCCGTCCCCGCAGGGGATATGAGACGACATCGGGCCCGCCTCGTCATTCGAGGCGGGCCCGATGCATATCCACAGATCGGTCAGAGTGCTCCGCAATCCGACGACGGCGCAACGCCTGCGAAGCGGCCGTCGAGGAAGTCCAGCGCACCCGGCAGGCCGATCACGGCGGCGGTGATGTGATCCGGGCTCGGCACGAGTTCGGTCCGCACCGGCACCCCGGTGTCGCAGTACCTGCGAAGGGTCGTGGAGATCGCATCGAGGGGGATCAGCACGTCGGTCGGTGAATGCCACTCGTACACCGGGGCATTCGGCACCGTCGGGACCTGCTCGACGCTGTTCTCCATCAGCACCTCCTGCACGGTGGGGCTGTCGAGCAGAGCGAGACCCACCGCGGCGTCGGCGACGTCGGCCATGCTGCGACCCGCACCGGCGAGCAGGATCTCGTTGGTGCACGCGTTGGCGATGCGGTCGCGCAGTTCCCGGCCTGCGCCGTTGAGCTGCTTGCTGACCGGCATTCGGTCCGGGTACTCACGTTCGAGGCCGAGGGCGGCAGCCATCGCCAGACCGAAGGCCGGATGGGCGGATTCGCCGAGCTCCCGGGCCATCTCGCCGATGTCCATCGGGACGCCACCGTAGGCGGAGCCGACGATCGGGATCTCGGGTGCGTAGGTCGGGGCGAGTGCTGCCGCCATCGCCGTCGCCATCCCGCCGCCGGAGTAGCCGGCGATGCCGACCGGGCTGTCGGCGAGTTCGAGCGGGGCGTAGCGTTGCGCGGCCCGGATGCCGTCGAGGGTGATCTGCCCGCCGACCTTCGCGGCACCGTAGGCGCTGTTCGGTCCCAGATGGTCGGGAACGGCCAGCGACCAGCCGCGCTGGATCGCGATGAGCAGGCCGGGGGACTCCCGGATTCCTCGCAGCGGGTTCGGCGCGTACAGGGCGGTGGACGGGGCGCACTCGAGCCCGAGCGCGTTGATGATCGCCTGGTACGAGACGAGCGGACGACCTGGCGCTCCACCCTGAGGGGACAGCACGGTCGTCACGGCGGAGATCGGTTCGCCGGCGGAGTTCGTCGACCGGAACTTCAGCTGGACGGCGTCGGTGCCGGGGAATCCGAGCGGCGGCGGAACGACGCGTGCGTCGAGGACGTCACCGGGCTGCCGTTCGGCGATGTCGTCGGGGGTGCTGTAGAAGGAGTCGTTCACGGACGCGGGGTAGACGATGCCCTCGGCCTGTGCGGAGGGTGCGGCCACCAGACTCGGCGTCGCTGCCAGGGCTACGACGGCCACCGCGGTGGCGAGTCGCCCGATCAGTGGTCGTGCGGTCGTGAAGCGCATCCATGATCCTTCTCTTCGAGCCCAGGTCCACCACCCGGCTGTCCGCTGTGTACTTGTCTCCCCGCAGGATGTCGGCCCGAAATCGAGGTGCGTTACAGCCCGGGCGAGGAGCACACTCGAAGTCGGATCCGAGGAGGTCGAGGAGCAATGAGGATCGAACCTTACACCGCCGAACGGCGAAGCGACATCCTCGATCTCTCGATCCGGGCGTGGCGTCCCGTCTTCGAGCTGTACCGACCCGCCGTCCCGGCCTTCGTCTTCGACTCCTTCTATCCGAACGGCTGGGAGGCGAGGCAGATCGACGACCTCGGCAGGGTCCTCGACGACGAACCCGAGTCGGTCCATCTGGCCGTCGACGGCGACGAGCTGCTCGGCTGGGTGTCGGTGCGCGTGCACCCGGAGGACAGCATGGGGGAGATCCACGTGCTCGCCGTCGACCCACGTCATCAGCGCAAAGGCGTCGCGTCGGCGTTGATGAACCACGCCGACGACCTCGTCCGCGCCGCCGGGATGACGATGATGATGGTCGAGACGGGCGGTGACCCCGGCCATGCCGGCGCGCGAGCCGTCTACGAGGGTGCCGGATACGAACGCTGGCCCGTCGCACGGTACTTCAAGAATCTCGCGCCCCGGCGCGGCGGTGGACAGGCGTGAACGCTAATGTGATCCCCACGCCCCTATAGCCCAATTGGCAGAGGCAGCGGACTTAAAATCCGCCAAGTGTGGGTTCGAGTCCCACTGGGGGCACAGGTCCGGGATCGCCCCGATGCATTCGCTACATCGCTTGCCATCCGCTACAGCAATTTGCCATAGCAGATGGCGATTCGTGTAGCGGATGGATGACCACAGCTCGGAGGTGCGCTACGCCTCCACAGGCATGGCGGTCTCGCCGACCTTGAACATCGCCTCGCGTTCGAGCGCATCGGCTTCCGAGTCCCCGCCGGCCCGCTCGAAGATCCTGCTGACCACCGGGCCGGGCAGAACCGCGGCGACGGTGATGTCGTATCCCGCCGCCTCGACCTCCGGCTTCAGGCACTCGGTCAGGCCGAACTGCTCGACGCCCGAACCACCGCCGGTGACAGCCAGGCTCCGCCTTGGCGGACACATCCGCTACCGTTCTCGCTATCCGCTACGGCAAATTGCTGTAGCGGACGACGAATTTGGTAGCGGATGCACCGCCGGTGAGCAGAGCGAGCGGCGACTATCTCGAGGTCATCCTCCGCTGATCCCCGTGACGTGACCGGTGCAGGAGGTCCACCAGGTTCTGCTCGAGCGCCACGAACTCGCTCGACGCGCACATCTCCAGGGTTCGAGGTCGGGGCAGGTGCACACGCACCTCGTGCTCCACCCGCGTCGGTCGCGGACCGAGGACGACGACCCGATCGGACAGCAACACAGCCTCGCGGACGTCGTGCGTCACCATCAGCACCGTCCACCGATGCTGCTGCCACACCTGCTGCAACCACAATTGCATCTCGGTGCGGGTCAGCGAATCGAGTGCGCCGAACGGCTCGTCGAGCAGGAGCACGTCGCGCCCCTGCAGCACCGTGCGTGCTAGCGACGCGCGTTGACGCATACCGCCCGACAGTTGGTGCGGGGCAGCGTCCTCGAAGCCGGCCAGGCCGAAGGTCGGCAGCAGGTCGCGGGCGCGGGCACGAGCGTCCGATCGCTGTACACCCTGCACCTCGAGCCCGAGTGTGCAGTTGTCGAGCACCGTCCGCCACGGGAACAGCAGGTCCTTCTGCGGCATCAGCGCGACCCGCCCGGGAGCTGCGGGGGAGTCGCCGACGAGAACCTCTCCGGTGTCGGGTTGTTCGAGCCCCGCGACGATCGAGAACAGCGTCGACTTGCCGCACCCGCTCGGCCCGATGAGGGACACGAACTCACCGGGTTCGACGGAACAGTCGACGCCGTCGATCACCGCCCGGTCGCCGTACGCCTTGTGGACCGAGGTCACCCTCACCGCACTCATTTCGCACCCTTCGTGAGTGCCCACGGCGCGACCACCCGTTCGACGACGTAGGTCAGCGCGTACAACGTGAGCGACAGAACGGCCGTCACCACCACGGCTGCGAGCACGAGATCGGTGCGGAACGAATTCTTCTGGGTACTCATGTAGATGCCCAGACCGGATGTCGCGCCGACGTATTCGGCGAACACCGCCCCCACTACGGCGTAGGTGATCCCGATCCGCAGGGCGGTGAAGAAGCGGGGAAGCGCGGACGGCAGGCGCACGTAACGGAACTGCTGCCACCGCGACGCGCCCATGCTGCGCAGCAACGCGCCCGCCTCGCGGTCGGCCGCCGCGAACCCTTCGAGCAGTCCGATCGCGACGGGGAAGAACGTCACGAGCGCGATGACGAGAATCTTCGGCAGTAGTCCGAATCCGAACCAGATGATCATCAAGGGTGCGAGCGCGATGATCGGCAGGGTCTGCGACACCACGAACAGCGGCACGAAGGCCCGTCGCAGCCACGGCGAGAAGTCCACGGCGATCGCGAGGGTCCACGCGAGGGCCAGCGACACGGCGAACCCGACGAGCGTGACCTGCAGAGTGGACCACGCGTGCCCGGCGATGTCGACGCGATGCGCCCATCCCTGCGTGAGAACGCGTGCGGGGGAGGGCAACACCTGCGGGCGGATACCGCTCACCACGACGTACGTCTGCCAGATCGCGACCAGCGCCCCGGCGACGAGCAGGGCAGGAAGGAGTCGACGTGCGCGGCCGGTGCTATCGGTCTTCGAGGTAGTCATCGGTAACATAGGTCGACCAGTCGGGCTCGGTCGTCAACGGGCTGCCGTCGGGTCCGGACAACAGGCCGTTCTCGTAGAGGAATCGGGCATAGCCCGACCATTTCCCGGCGTCGAGGACCCCGACGGCGCCGGAGGCGTCGCGCATGTACTCGGCGGCGAGCATGCGCTGGCTCTCGTAGACGAGTTCCTCATCGGGGAAGGCCCCGGGGTTCGCCTCGATCAGGGCCCGGGCCCCGCGATCGGGATCGTCGGCGGCGATCCGGTAACCCTGGTGCAGCGCCTGCACGAAAGCGCGGGCCTGCTCCGGGTTCTCCGTCATCCAGTCCTCGTTGCCGTCGACGACGATCGCGTACGCGTCGGGGAAGCCGTAGTCGGTGAAACCGAAGTACCGCATGGGCAGGCCGCGGTGCTCGGCCTCGAGGCCCTCCCATGCCAGGTACGACACGGTGAAGTCGGCAGTCGACGAGTAGACGGCCTCGTACGACGACGTCCCGAGCGTCACGTTCTCGAACTCACCGCGACCACCGTCGTTGCGGATCACTTCGGCGAGCATCTCGTCCTCACCGGGGTTCGCGAAGCCCGCGAAGGTCTTGCCGTCGAGATCCGCCGGCCGCGTGATCTCGGCGTTGTCGGCCCGCACGGCGATCCCCGTCGCCCAGTGCTGCAGCGGTGCGAGGACCGCGACGGTCCGGGAACCCGCAGCTCTGGCGATGGTCGATGTGGCGTGTGTGGAGATCCCGAACTCGGCGCTACCGGCGTCGACGAGGGTGTCGGGGGTCGCGTTGTTGTACGGCAGGATCTCGACGTCGAGACCCGCATCGGCGAACAGACCCTCCTGCTGCGCCACGTACAGGCCGGTGTGATTGGTGTTGGGCGTCCAGTCCAACGCGAATCGGATGGTGTCGCTCCCGGAATCGGACGAGCACCCGACGACCGCGGAGAGTGCGGCGACGAGGGTGAGCAGTCCGGCGAGAGTCCGCCGCGCCTTCACTGCGCGGGCAGGGGACGGATCGATGTGGGTACAGACATGGTCATGTCGGGACATCCCTTCGTCAGCATTACCTGATCAGGTTCGACGGGTGTGATCTCAGCCCCGCTCGTGCGGAGCACCCCGTGTCACGGGCGACCTTAGCACCATGCCCTCCAGGGACCACCGGGACGGGAGCAGAACGGAAGATGTGACCCGAAGTTACGCAAAAGCCCAGGTCAGGGTGTCACCCTCACATTTCACCCGTAACGGAAGGGTCGAAGGTCCCGACTCTTCGAGTGATGGTCCCTGTCACCTCCCCCAAACGGCAGGCCATCGGTCTGCGCACGCCTCCCCCTTGCGTGGACGATGAAGGGCCCGTCGGTGAACTCCGACGGGCCCTTTCTTCTGTCGTTTCCGTAGACCCGACTCCCGCAACGGTGTTCAATACGCACGAACCGATCGGGGGATGGGATGCGCGCAAGGATGGGCGCCGCACTGGCTGCGGCGGTGATGGGAAGTGTGCTCACGGCATCGGTGGTGTCGGCAGAGCCGATCGGACACATCGCGTCGGAGCCGATCGGACGCACCGCGTCGGAGCCGACCGGACGCACCGCGTCGGAGCCGACCGGACGCACCGAAATGCCGTACACCTCGTCGGCGCCACTGGCCGGCGAGGTGCTCGGGTCCGTAGTGTCGATACCCGCGCCGCTGCCGGCGGAAGCGGGACCGCGACCCGCCGCGTGCGACCGGTTGTCGTATCTGCGGTGGCGGTCGGCCGACGGACCGGAGAGTTCGGCCGACGCCGACCGGATCCTCGTCGCCCAGCCCGGGATCTTCGAGGGAGCGGGCGCGTTCGAGAGCGTCGCGCGCAACACCGTCATCGCGGCCGCGGCTCGTGGTGCCCATGTCGAGTTCTGGGCACTCGACCGGCGATCGAACTGCCTCGAGGACCACACCGGTACCCGGGCGGCACTGCGGACGGGTTCGCTCGACACCGCGACCGACTACTACTTCCGCGGTGCCGAAGTGGACGGGCGACGATTCGCCGGCCACGCGAGCGGCGCCGACGTCGCGTGGCTTTCGCAGGTCGGACTCGAGCAGACGCTGCGCGACCAGTACGACCTGTTGCGTCACGAACTTCCCGACCCGGAACTGCGGAAACGGAAAGTGTTGTGCGGCGGACATTCTCTCGGTGGTTTCATCACCGGCTACTTCGCGGAATGGGACTTCGACGGAGATCCCGCCACCATCGACGACGCCGGTTACAACCAGTGCGGCGGGTACTTCGCGCTCGATACGGTGATCAGAGCCAGAGCGCCCTTCCCGGGCCGGGGCGCGCTCCCGGATCTGCCCGACACGGTGTCCGCTCCGCTCGATGCGCTGTCCGGATCGATCTCCACTGCGTCGCCGGTGCTGGCACTTCCCGCGGTCATCAACCCGGAGACGACGAATCTGCTCGCACTCACCGGGCTCGCGGCACGGCTCGACCCGGACGGCATCGACGGCATCGTCCCGCGCATGCCCGACAACCCGAACATCGACTGGACGTTGCGCACTCTGCTGGCGGGGGATTACGCGATGTTCGCGACGGGCGACCCGGACGTGCGGACGTTGAACGCGACCAACGAGGCGGTGCTCGGCGCGATCCTCGACGACAATTCGCAACCGCTGGGGTTCCTGCAGGCGAGCGTCGGATTCATCACCGGGGCACCCGTGCGCGACAAGCTGTTTCCTGTTCCCGCCACGCCGGAGGTGCTCGGGTCGGGATTCTTCGGCGATGCGTTCAAGGCGTCGCCGGCGGTCTTCGCGGATCCGGGAGTCGTCTACCGGTGGCTCGACTACGACGAGGTGAGCACTGAAGCGTCGTCACCCGACGAGGCGCGGTACACCGATCGGGGGAGCGAGGTGACGTCGATCGCGGAGCTGGCGCGGAATCTGTCGGAGCCACCACTGGATTTCACCGAGTGGTACTTCCCGTCGAGGCTTCCGTTCGACCTCGCATCGGCGACCCGCTTCGAAGGTCATCTCCACCGCGACGGTGTCACGCGCAATCCTGTGGTGACGCTGGTGGCGAACGGAGGTATCTCGTTGCCCGAGACGGATCATCCGAACGAACGCCGGTGGATTCTGCCCGGATACAACCACCTCGATGTGCTCACGGCGGCCGCCGATCAGAACGACGGGCGGCCCGAGCAGGTGTCGCAGGCGCTGGCCGACTTTGCAGCCGACCGAGGCGGAAGCTTCACAGTCGGATGAGGCGGGATCAGGCGCCGCGCGCGGAGAAGATCGAGGTGTAGTCGTGGGGGCCGCTCACTTCGGCGACAGCGGTGACGGGTTCGGTCTCGGCGTCGGCCTCCGGAGTGGTGGGCGCGAGGAAGAGAGGATTGTCGAATTCTTTGTTCTGGCTCATGGCCGTCCTTTCGGGTGCGGCCGGGTAGACCCCGGCCGTCGGGCAGTGCGAAGAAGAGGGGCCGCGGTACACGCGGCGGGGAACTCTCACGTCCGGTTCGGAACCTTCGGGCACTGTGGTGCGAGGTTGCTCATCATGTGCGAGCCGAACGATGACTCCACCCTACACCAGAAGGTTCGCGCGACGTTTGACCGGCGAGTCGCGTGGGAAGACACTCGGCATGGCTACCTACAGAGTGATCGACCCGACCGGGAACGTCGTGGATACCAAGGAAATCGAGAGCGCGGACGACGCGCACGCCTGGTTCGTCGACCAGCGCGCCGACAACAGCGAACTCGGCTGGCGCATGGAGGCTCAGAACGAGCAGGACGGCACCTGGCACTTCTTCGACGACACCGAAGGCACTTCCTCGAAGTAGTCCCGGCAGCACCCCGTGAGAGCGGGGTGCTACACGCACCGGCACAGCTCGGTGCGGTACCCGAACGAACGACGCGGTGTCGAGCACCTCAACAGCGCGGTGCCGGTAGTCGCAACTACCGGCACCGCGCAGTTCAGGGGCTACTTCTTGAAAGCGTCCTTGACGTTCTCGACGGCATCCGAGACCTTGTCGCCTGCCTGCTTCAGACCGCTGGAGGTCTGATCGCCGCGACCCTCGGCTTCGAGATCACGATCGCCGGTCGCCTGACCGGTGTTCTCCTTGATCTTGCCGCCCGCTTCTTCTGCCTTGTGCTTTGCCTTGTCGACGAAGTCGGCCATGGGGTCCTCCTGTGTCATCGAACGTTGCTCTGACGGAGTACCCGGCCCGAACAGCCTGAAACCGAACACGACCGACTCGTCCGTGTCAGACTTCGACACAGACAGCCAGGAGGAGACCGATGTCGCATCCCACCAACTCCGGTCCCGAGAACAACGACCCGATCGGGGACGCGCCCGACGCCGATCCCGAACTCGTCCGCGACGGGCCGGTGCAGCGCCGGCGTTCGGCGGGTGCGGTGATCGCTGCCGTCGCGGTGGTCGTCGTGATCGTCGTGCTGCTCGTGGTCTTCCTCTGAACAGAGCCGTTCACCGAGCAACGCGGGTTCACAACCAGTCGCGGCGCTTGAACAGCACGTACAGCACGATCGCCGACACGACCATGATCCCGACCCCACTCATCAGTCCCCACGCCTCGCCTACTCCGGGATAGGGCACATTCATGCCGTACCAGCCGGTGACGGCCGTGGGGACGGCGATGATCGCGGCCCATCCCGTCAGTTTCTTCATGACGATGTTCAGGCGCGCGTCCTGCAGCGACAGGTTCGTCTCGAAGACGGTGTTCACCATCTCGCGCAGCGAGTCGGTCCACTCCGCAGCACGCATCACGTGGTCGTAGAGGTCGTTGTAGGAGCTGTCGAGCTCGGGGTGGTGGTTGCTCTCGGCGCGGGTGCGCAGGACGGCGTTGACGACCTCGCGCATCGGCAGCACGACCCGCCGGAGCTGCACGAGTTCCTTGCGGAGCCGGTAGACGCGGCGC
Organism: Rhodococcus shunpengi; assembly: GCF_048381395.1. Lineage (NCBI taxonomy): Bacteria > Bacillati > Actinomycetota > Actinomycetes > Mycobacteriales > Nocardiaceae > Rhodococcus > Rhodococcus shunpengi. The sequence goes on along the minus strand of NZ_JBLWIU010000008.1, from coordinate 547,760 downwards.
TGGATCTGCCGGGTGGAGGCACCGTCCTCGAACAGGCAGTCCTCGAGATCCTCGGCGGCGTCGTCGAGTTCCTGGATGGTCTCGAACTGCCCGTCGACGACCGTGTCGAGAAGGCCGTGGATCAGCGCACCCGGCCCGTACTGCAGCAGGTCGGTGTTCTCGTCCCACCGGCGCACCACTTCGTCGATGTCGAAGGGAGTGCCGCGACGAACGGTGACGACGCCGCGGGGCAGGACGAAGGCGGAGATCCGCGTGGTGCGGAGCCGGGACTCGTGCGCCTGATCCTCGTCCTCGGAATCCGGAAACAGGTGCGTCGCGTAGATCGTGAGAAAGGTATGGGTGGCGTAGCGGGTGGCCTTCGTGCGCTCGCCGTGTGCGAGCGAATCCTCGACGGCGTGCGGGTCGAGGTTCCATTCCTCGGCGAGTTCGAGCAGAGCGGCGTGCTCGGGATTCCACAGGTCCACCCAGACGAGGGCCTCGGGATCGGCGAGATGCTCCGAGACAGTGGAGAGCGGGAAACCTTCGTCGACGAGTTTCCCGTGGGCCCACCGCCGGGTCCGGATGGAGTTGTCGTATCGGTCCGTCACCTCGGCAGGATCCCCGCAATACGAGAGGTTCACACCACGTCCCCCGTAGGAGGTTCACACGACAGGACGATGCTCGGTGTCTACCAATCGCAGCACCTCGTCGACGAACCCGAGGTCGATCCGTGGCCGATCGTCAGGCCACAGGCCCTGCTCGATCCGCCCTTGCATCGAGGTGAGCGTGGCGATCACGTGTGGCCCGCCGTCGGTCAGATAGCGCACCATCCCGCGCGCCGCGCACGCGTCGACCACGACGGCCAGGGTCTCCTCGGCCTCCTCGATGCGCCCGGCCGCGTGCAGGCAGGAGGCGAGCAGACGGTGGGCCTGCAGGTGGGCGCGGGGACGCGAGGCGGTGCGCTGCACCCACATCCGCGCCCAATCGACGGCCTGCTCCGCTGCCTCGGGCTCCCCGCTCTCGCTGAGCAGCCGGATCGCGGTGGAGTCCTCGATCTGGAGGGTGATCTCGACGGTTCCGTCCGGGTGGGGTGTGGTGTTCTCCGGCATCGTGCGCGTCGAAGGGCCGGGGGTGGTGATCCCGAGCCGGACCCGTTCGTTCTCGATGCGTGCCCGCAGGCGTGGCAGGTCGTGCAGCGCCGCCACCCGCAGTCCTTCGGCGAGCAGGGCGACGGCTGCCTCCCGGTTGCCCTGCAACATCTTCAGGCGCGCAGCGGTACCGAAGCGAGCGATGAGGAAATCCGTTCCACCGCCTTCTATTCCGAGCAGGTTGCTCTCGTCGAGCAGTGCTTCGGCCTCGGCGATCCGTCCCTGTTCGTAGAGCAGCTCTCCGAGCATGGCAGCGGCGAGACGCCCTCCGTGGGTGTGGATCCCGCCGTTGCGTCGCGCTCGGCGCAGCGCTGTGCGGAAGTACTTCTCGGCCGCGGCGACGTCGAGTCGTTCGTTCGCCGCGATGCCGCACAGGCACTGACCGTAGATCGACGCGAACGGTCCGCGGGTCTCGCGGTGGTAGGGCTCCGCCCATTCCTGCCGCCCGATCGCGGAGGCGAAGTCGAAGCGGAAGATGTCGGCGTACGAGGCGAAGTCGGCTGCGGCCGCCACCACCCACGGGTGCACGGAGGTCGGATTCTCCAGGCACGGCGCGATGAGCTCGTAGATGCCGTCGATGCGGTCGGAGTTCATCAGGATCGACGCCTCGACGGCATCCGCCTCGATGCGCAGTGCTTCGACGTCGTAGCTGTCCGTCACCCCCCGGTCGAGCAGTTCCCGTACCGCCGCGAGGGTTCTGCGACACCGGTCCAACCGCAGCAGCGCACTGTTCGCCCAGGCCTGCGTGAGCAGCAGGCGCGGATCGTTCGCGACGGCCCGCGGCGGCAGTTTGTCGATCAGGGCGAGCAGCGTGGCGATGTGACCGTGCTCCATCAGGTACATGCCGTCGTCGGCGAGCAGGTCGACGGCGAAGTCGGTGTCGTTGGCGGCGAGGGCGTGGTCGACGGCCTCCTGCAGCATGCGGTTGCGGGCGAACCAGTCGGCGGCGGTGCGATGCAGATCCGCGACCTTGTCGGGATGGTCGCGTTCGAGACGTCGCCGCAGGAAGTCGAGGAACAGGTGGTGATAGCGGAACCACACGCGTTCGTCGTCGACGTGCCGCAGGAACAGGTCGCGTTCCTCCGCCTCCTCGAGCATCGCCTGGCTGCGCGGATCGCCCGTGAGTGCCGCGGCGAGGCCGCCGCTGATCGATTCGGTGATGCTGGTCGCGAGGAGGAATTCGTACATCCGGGGTTCGAGACCGGCCAGCACGTTGTCGGCGAGGAACTCACCGATCGCGTGGTGCCGGCCGGTGATGTTCTCGATGAGCCATGACGGATCGTCGCTGTCGCGCAACGACAACGACGCGAGCTGCAGGGCTGCGGCCCACCCCTCCGTGGTGCGGGTGAGATCCTCCACGTCCTCGGGGTCGAGGTCTATCCCGCCGATGTCGCGCAGGAAGGCGTTCGATTCGTCCACCCCGAACCGCAGTGCCGTCGAATCGATCTCGACCAGCTCGTCGCGAACGCGCATGCGGCTGAGCGGAAGTCCGGATCGGTTGCGGCTCGTCACCACGAGCTGCAGGTGATGGCATCCGCGGTCGAGCAGGAACTCGAGAGCGGCGACGGTCTCCGTCGACGTGACGCGGTGCCAGTCGTCGATCACCAGCGTCGCCGCGGTGTCGGTGCGGTGCAGCTCGTCGATGAGCGTGCACAGCACGTACCGTTCGGCCTCGTCGCCGTGCGCGTCGAGGATCTGGCCGAGCTCGCGCGCAAGCACGGGCCGGATCTGTTTCATGGCCTCGACGAGGTGCGCGAGGAACCACAGCACGTTGTTGTCGTCACTGTCCACCGTCAACCACGCGACCGGCACTCCCTCGGCGGCGAGAACGGTGCGCCACTGCGCCGCGAGGGTGGACTTGCCGAAGCCGGTGGGGGCGTGGATGGCGATGAGACGGCGCCGTCCGCCGGCCCGCAGGAACGAGATCAGACGACTGCGTTCGATCAGGGGACGGGACGTCGAGGGCGGCCGGAACCTGGTCGACGGTGCGGTGGACGGACCGGTGCGTCCCGAGACCGTGGACGACCGGCCGGAGACCGTCGAGGCCGGCCCGGTGAGCGGTGGCGCCGAGCGCGGCGGGAACGGGCCGGACGGCGGTGACCCGGGCAGCGCCATCTCGTCGATCGGCAGGTTGTGGGCGCGCTGGACGTCGCGGAGCAGATCGCCGAACTCGGCGGCCGTCTGCGGCCGGTCCTCGGCATCGGTCGCCATGCCGCGCTCGAGGGCCTCGCACACGTCGTCGGGGATGCCCTCGCCGCGCAGGTCGGGGACGGGCTCGGAAGTGATGCGCACGAACTGCGCGACGATCTTCTCGCCCTCCTTCCGCTCGAAGGCGGCGTGACCGGTGATCGCCGCGAACAGGGTCGCGGAGAGGCCGTAGACGTCGGCGGCCGGAGTCGGGGCATGACCGCGCAGCACCTCCGGTGCCGTGAACGCGGGGGAACCGGTGATCTCACCGGCAGTGGTGCGGAAGCCGCCGCCGACGCGGGCGATACCGAAATCCGTCAGCTGCGGTTCGCCGTACTCGGTGAGCAGGATGTTGCCGGGCTTGATGTCGCGGTGCAGGACGTCGGAACGATGCGCCGTCTCGAGTGCACCGGCGACCTTCACCCCGATCCGGACCGCCTCCGGCCAGGTGATCGGCCCGTGCCGCCGGATGCGAGTGTCGAGAGAGTCGTGCGGGTGATAGTGCATCACCAGATAGGGCAGGCCCGTGCCCGTCGCCCCGGCCTGCAGCACGGTGACGATGTTGGGGTGGCCGGAGAGCCGCCCCATCGCGCGTTGCTCGCGCAGGAAGCGTTCGAGATCGGCGGGTTCGGGGGAGCGGCGCAGCACCTTCACCGCGACGTCACGGTCGAGTTCGGCCTGCCGGCAGCGGTAGACCACACCGAAGCCGCCGCGGCCGATCTCCACGGCGTCGGTGAAACCGGCATCGTGCAGCGCGCGCACGATGTCGGTCTCTGCGACGTCGACAATCGGCGCGCGCTGAGTGGCGGCCGGATCGTTCTCGGTCATCGGCGCAATCACCTCGGGAAGCCGTTTCCCCAGGATAGTCTCGAAATGTGCACGCCCGCTGCAGATCGTGCGTCGCCCCTGGTCTAACGTGGTCCGGCCGGACCACGGTGCCTCACCGGGAACGGACGAAACGACACTGCGACCAGAAGTGGGACATAGATGAAGAAGACTCTCGCGGCGCTGTTCGGTGCAGGTGTGGTCCTGCTTGCGGCGGCGTGTGGATCCTCGGACGGATCCGACTCGGCCGAGGAGACCACCACCACGACGAGCACCTCGGCTTCGGCGGAGGCCGGCACCTCGGGCACCAGCGTCGAACTCGGCAAGAGCTACGAGGAGAACTGCGAGGCTCTGCTGCCCTACCTCGACGAGCTCGAGGGGTGGGGCCAGGACCGCGCGGCAGCGGCCCAGGCCGTCGCCGACGCCCAGCAGCAGCTCCCGGCCTGGCAGGATCTCAGCGAAGAGGAGCAGGCCGACACCCTGCGTGCCATCGAGAACGCCGGAAAGGGCGAGTGCTGACGGTCGAGTGTTGATCGACGAGTTGTACGACAGGTTGAGGCGCTTCCCGGATGTGGAAGCGCCCAACCTGTTCGCCGTCGACGGGGCCGATCGCCTGCTCCTCGACGAAGCCGCCCCCGCCCTGGAATCCGCAACGCCGGGCACGATCGTGGTCGTCGACGACCAGTACGGTGCCCTGACCCTGGGTGCGGCCGTCCGGTTCGGCGCGGAGCGGATCCGGGTGCATCAGGACTCGGTGGTGGCCGAACGCGCGCTGGCTGCGAACGCCGAACGTGAGGATCTCACCGACCGCTATCGTTCCTGCGGACTCGACGCGGACCTGCTCGCCGGTGCCCGAGTGGTACTGCTGCGTCTTCCCCGTTCGCTCTCGGCGCTCACCGAGATCGCCGAGACCGTGGCCCGCCACGCCGACCCCGAGGTCGTCGTGTTCGCCGGTGGCCGCGACAAGCACATCAGCCTTGCGATGAACGACGTCCTCGGTGCGTCCTTCGCCGAGGTCCGCGCGTCGCGGGGACGGCAGAAGTCGCGGGTGCTCACCGCGCGCGGAGCAACACCCGGACCGGCCTCCTATCCCGTCCGTGAGCGGCTCGCCGAACTCGACCTCGCCGTCGTCGCGCACGGGGCCGCCTTCGCCGGCCCGCGTCTCGACATCGGCACCCGTTTCCTCCTCGACCACTTCCCGAACCTCGACCTGCCTCGTAGCGACACGGACGAGCAGCTCGCGGTGGACCTCGGCTGCGGCACCGGCATCCTCGCCGCGATGCTCGCCCGGCAACTGCCCGACGTTCGCGTGATCGCGACCGATCACTCCGCCGCCGCCGTCGCCTCCGCTGCGGAGACTGCCGCCGCGAACGGACTCGCCGACCGGATCGACACGCTCCGCGACGATGCCGCGAGCTCGATCGCCGCCGGGTCGGTCGACCTGGTGGTGTGCAATCCGCCCTTCCACATCGGCGCCACCGTGCACACCGGCGCGGCCCACAAGATGTTCGACGCCGCAGCCCGGATCCTCCGCCCGGGAGGACAGATGTGGACGGTCTACAACCGCCACCTCGACTACCGCCCCGCGCTGTCGGGCATCGTCGGGCCGACCCGCGTCGAGGGCCGCAACCGCAAGTTCACGGTGACCAGGTCGGTACGGAGCCGGTAGAGTCCGATTAGTCCGAGCTTTCTCGACGAAACGGGAACTCGTGAGGTCACTGCCTCGTTGAACGGACAGAAGCGACCACGAGAAGGGAAGTGCACGGTGCGCACCACCAGTAACCCGGTGTTCCGCAACCTGCCCAAGCAAGAGGGCGGCGGATACGCCACGTTCGGCTCTGCGACGGCAGGCGCCGCGCAGGCCACCCAGCAATTCGGTCAGCCGCAGACGGATCCGTGGGCACGCCCCACCGACCAGCGGACGATGACCATCGACGACGTCGTCACCAAGACCGGCATCACGCTCGGTGTGCTCGCCGTCTCGGCACTCATCTCCTACGTGCTGGTCAACTCCAACGTCGGCCTGGCAGCTCCGTTCGTCATCGGCGGCGGTCTGATCGGTCTCGTCCTCGTGCTGGTCGCGACGTTCGGCCGCAAGATGGACAACCCGGCGATCGTCCTCGCCTACGCGGTCGCGGAAGGCTTCTTCCTCGGCGCGCTGTCGTTCATGTTCACCGACATCACGTTCGGTGGCGCCGGCGGCGCGACCCTGATCGCGCAGGCCGTCCTCGGCACCTTCGGCGTGTTCTTCGGCATGCTCGTCGTGTACCGCACCGGCGCCATCCGCGTCACGCCGCGCCTGACCCGCATGATCGTCGGCGCCCTCGTCGGTGTCCTGGTCCTGGCGCTGGGCAACCTCATCGCCGGCTTCTTCATCGACGGTGGCCTGGGCCTGCGCGACGGCGGCCCGATCGCCATCATCTTCAGCCTCGTGTGCATCGGCATCGCGGCGTTCAGCTTCCTGCTGGACTTCGACTCCGCCGACCAGCTGATCCGCGCACAGGCCCCCGAGAAGGCCGCTTGGGGCGTCGCCCTCGGCCTGACCGTCACCCTGGTGTGGCTGTACGTCGAGATCCTGCGACTGCTCAGCTACTTCCAGAACGACTAGCAGTACGCCACGAAGACCCCGGACCACGGTCCGGGGTCTTCGTCGTTTCGCAGGGGTCGTTTCGCAGGGGTGTTTTCCCGGGGGGTGTACACCGTCCCCCTGCCGGAAAGCCACGACGTGGGAACATGGAGTCATGCGCATTGCGGATTCCGTCATCGACCTCATCGGAAACACCCCCCTCGTCAAGCTCAACACGGTGGTGAAACCCGGATCGGGGCTCGTAGCGGCGAAGATCGAATACCTCAATCCCGGCGGCAGCTCCAAGGACCGCATCGCGGTGAAGATGATCGATGCGGCCGAAGCGTCGGGCGAACTGAAGCCGGGCGGGACGATCGTCGAGCCCACCTCCGGCAACACCGGCATCGGCCTGGCCCTGGTCGCGCAGCAGCGCGGCTACAAGTGCGTGTTCGTGTGTCCCGACAAGGTCGGCGAGGACAAGCGCAACGTGCTGCGGGCCTACGGTGCCGAGGTGGTCGTGTGCCCGACCGCGGTCCCGCCGGAGCACCCCGACAGCTACTACAGCGTCTCCGACCGTCTCGCCCGTGAGCTCCCCGGTGGCTGGAAGCCGAACCAGTACTCCAACCCGGGTGGCCCGGCGAGCCACTACGAGACCACCGGCCCGGAGATCTGGAACGACACCGACGGCAAGATCACGCACTTCGTCGCGGGCGTCGGCACCGGCGGCACCATCTCGGGCACCGGCCGGTACCTCAAGGAAGTCTCCAACGGTGCAGTGAAGGTCGTCGGCGTCGACCCCGAGGGCTCGGTGTACTCGGGCGGCACCGGCCGGCCGTACCTCGTCGAGGGTGTCGGTGAGGACTTCTGGCCCTCCGCCTACGACCCGTCGATCCCCGACGAGATCATCGCCGTCTCCGACGCCGACTCGTTCGAGATGACCCGTCGCCTCGCCCGCGAGGAAGGCCTGCTCGTCGGTGGCTCGTGCGGCATGGCTGTCGTCGCCGCACTGCAGGTCGCCGAGCGTGAGGGCCCCGACGCGGTCGTCGTCGTGCTGCTGCCCGACGGTGGCCGCGGCTACATGTCGAAGATCTTCAACGACAAGTGGATGGCCAGCTACGGCTTCCTGCGCGCGCCGCTCGACGGCAAGCCCGACGACTCCACCGTCGGCGACGTGTTGCGCGGCAAGAGCGGCGACCTGCCCGACCTCGTGCACACCCACCCGTCCGAGACGGTGCGCGACGCCATCGAGATCCTCCGTGAGTACGGCGTCTCGCAGATGCCGGTCGTGGGTGCCGAACCGCCCGTCACCGCAGGTGAGGTGGCCGGTTCGGTCAGCGAGCGCGAACTGCTCAGCGCCGTCTTCGAGGGTCGCGCGAATCTCGCCGATCCGGTCGAGAAGCACATGAGCCCGCCGCTGCCGAACATCGGCGTGGGCGAGTCGATCGACTCCGCCACGAAGGCGTTCGGCGACACCGACGCGCTCATGGTGATCGACGACGGCAAGCCCGTCGGCGTCATCACCCGCCACGACCTGCTCGGATTCATCTCTCAAGGCCGATAGGACACAGATCTTCATGACAGACCAGAACCAGCACGGTTTCGCGACCCGCGCCATCCACGCCGGGTACGAGCCCGATCCCCAGACCGGTGCCGTCAACGTGCCGATCTACGCGTCGTCGACCTTCGCCCAGGACGGCGTGGGCGAGATGCGCAACGGCTTCGAGTACGCCCGTACCGGCAACCCCACCCGTCGTCCCCTCGAGGCGAACCTCGCCGCGCTCGAGAACGGCACCTACGGCCGGGCGTTCGGCTCGGGCATGGCCGCCACCGACTGCCTGCTCCGTTCGGTGCTGCGTCCGGGCGACCACCTCGTCATCCCCAACGACGCCTACGGCGGCACCTTCCGTCTCATCGACAAGGTGTTCACGCAGTGGGGGATCGAGTACACCCCGGCCGCGATCAACGACGCGGACGAGGTGCGCGCGGCCGTGCGCCCGAACACCAAGCTCGTGTGGGTGGAGACGCCCACCAACCCGCTGCTCAACATCGGCGACATCTCGGCGCTCGCCGACATCGCGCACGAGGGTGGTGCCAAGATCGTCGTCGACAACACCTTCGCGTCGCCCTACCTGCAGCAGCCGCTCACCTTCGGCGCCGACGTCGTGCTGCATTCGACCACCAAGTACATCGGTGGTCACTCCGACGTCGTCGGTGGCGCGCTGGTGACGAACGACGAGGAGCTCGACGCCGCCTTCGCGTTCCTGCAGAACGGTGCGGGCGCCGTGCCGGGCCCGTTCGACGCCTTCCTCACGCTGCGCGGCATCAAGACGCTCGCGGTGCGGATGGAGAAGCACTCCGACAACGCCGAGAAGCTCGTCGACTTCCTGTCGGGACACTCCGCCGTGACCAAGGTGCTGTACCCGGGTCTCGAATCGCATCCGGGCCACGAGTACGCGGCCAAGCAGATGCGTCGCTTCGGTGGCATGATCTCCGTGCGCCTCGCCGGTGGCCGCCAGGCCGCGCTGGACTTCTGCAAGCGCACCGAGATCTTCACCCTCGCCGAGTCGCTCGGTGGCGTGGAGTCGCTCATCGAGCACCCGGGTGCGATGACCCACGCCTCCACCGCCGGGTCGCTGCTCGAGGTCCCCGAGGATCTCGTCCGGTTGTCGGTGGGCATCGAGGATGCCGCCGACCTGCTCGCCGACGTCGAACAGGCGCTCGGCTGACACCCCGGTCGTAGAAGACACGAGAAGAAGGCGTCCCGAAGGGCGCCTTCTTCTCGTCAGGGACGGATTCGTGCCGCCAGAGAACCTCCGCGATGGCACACCACCACACCGATCACACCGGCCGTCCGGGCCCGCGCCCGGCTGAAGGCCGCCTGCGATGCGTGACGCGTGACGGCGACGTGCGGAAGGAACCGCATAGCCCCCGGAAGCACGGCCGGGCGCCGTACGATCGCGTGGTGACGGACAGCGAACATCCCGAATCCGCCCTGTGGGACACCGTGCTCGACACGGTACGGCGCCACGGACCCATGACGATCGACGAGGTGGCCGATGATCTCGAGGAGCACGGATTCGGCTCCGCCGAGCAGGTGATGATCGATCTCGAACAGTCGGAACCGCATCCGCTGCTGATGTGGTTGTCCGCCGACCGTGTTGCAGCGACGGATGTGCTGTTCGAGGGCAGGACGCTCACACACCGCCTCACCGCGGACGAACTCGACCGGCACGCGATCCCCGTCGACGACATCGAACCACTCCTGCTGCTCGTCTCCGAGGACGACGAGTTCGATCTCGTGCAACCCGGTGGCTCCGAAGATCCTGCCGCGCAGAACGATCCGGATTCGGGTGGATTCCTCCGCAAGGAGACGATCGTCTTTCCCGAAGAGGACCTGTCGGGTTGCGAGCCGGGAGATCTGCTCGCGCTCACCGCGCGGGACGGTCGTCTGTCGTTCGCTCCGGTCGACGTCGAAGTCCGGAGCAGTGAGAGTGAATTCGTGCACGCGCTCGAACAGACCATCGCCCGCGAGCAGGTGGCGAGCCTCGAGGGCACCTTCCTCGATGTGCTCGCCGAAACGCCGGACGCGTTCTCCGCGCCGTCCCTACCCCTCGGGGAACTGCTCGCCGAGGCCGGACTGGTCCGCAGCGGAGACCTGGTGGCACCGAACGGTTTCGACTTCGACGGATACTCCGACCGGGCGATGTTCGAGATCTACGCCGAACAGCTCGGGATCCCCGTCGACGCCGTGCCCGGCGTGGCCCTGTTCGCGTCGCTGGTCGAAGCCCTCGAACGCGGCGACGACGCCGAACTCGACGAGCGTTTCGCCGCGGGGAAATCCGGTCTGTACTCGGTGCTGTCCGATCCCGAGATCGCCGAGACCGTCTACGACGAACTGGTGGGGGAGAAGCTCGCGCCCGAGGCGATCGAACAGGCCGCGCTGTGGCTGCTCGACCATGCGCCGCGACGTGCGGCGGGGGCAGCGCACTGGATCGCCGGTCGCGCGGCCGAATCGACCGGACGCATCACCGAAGCCGAACGGCACTACGAACGTTCGGCCGACCTCGACTCCGCCTTCGACCTACCGTTGTTCGACCTCGCGCGCTTCGCCTCCGATCGCGGGGACGCGATCCGGGGGCTGTCCCTGCTCGCCCGGGTGCCGGGTGGCGACGAACATCCCCTCCACGAACTGCTCGAACGGTACCGGCCGAAGGAGGTCCCGGGGCTCGGCCGCAACGACCGCTGCTGGTGCGGGTCGGGCCGCAAGTACAAGGCGTGCCATCTCGGGCGCGCCGAACACTCGCTCGAGGAGCGGTCCGACTGGCTGTACATGAAGGCGGCCATGCATGCCCTGGAACCCGGATGGGCGGAACAGCGGGTCGCGCTGGCGGAGGCCCGCTCGGGCTACGGGGACGACGATGCTGTGGCCGAGGCCGTCGCCGATCCGCTCGTCGAGGACGTCCTGCTCTTCGATGCCGGCGCGTTCGCGGATTTCGTCGAGCGTCGCGGGGAGTTGCTGCCCGAGGACGAGGTGGAGCTCGCCCGCTCGTGGCTGGCGGTCGAGCGTTCGGTCTTCGAGGTCGAGGCGAGTGCGCCGGAGGAGTCGCTCACGCTGCGTGACGTGCGCAGCGATCGGGTGGTGGAGGTGTTCGCGCCCTGGCTGGCAGGTGAGGTGCCCGCCGGCACGTTGCTGTGCGCTCGCGTGATGCCGGTGGGTGAGGACCGATGGGTGATGCCCGGCGGCTGCGAACCGGTGACGGAGGACCAGCGGGACACGCTCGTGGCGCTGCTCGCCGAGGGCACGGTCGATCCGGTGGACATCATGGACGTCCTGACCCATCCCGATGCTGCGGACTTTTATCCGGAACCGTAACTCTGGTCACTCGGGAAACACGGATCCCACTGGTCCCAATACTAGAACGTGTTCCTGAATATATGTGATAAGAACATCCGGAAGCCGTACTGGTGATCGACCTCACAGCTACGGTGAGAGCGGTTGATGGATGGATGTGGGGGTAGCGGATGTCGGTGGACCCGTCTGCGGTCATCGTGGCAGTGGCTACGGCAGCAAGTGCGCTCGTTCAGGGCGTGGACTTACCAGCAGAGATCAAGGATCAGATCAACGGGGCGATCGAGTCGTTCGAGGCAACTGCGGAGAACGCCGACACGGACGTGGCGAATTTCGTCGCGTCGTTGCCGGAGCCGATGCAGCAGGGAGCCCAACAGGCGGTCGCGGATGCGACGACGGCGGTCGCGGGGGCGATCGAGCCGCATCTGCCCGAGGAGGCGGCTGCAGCGCTGCACCCCGCCGATCCGGAAGCGGCTCCGCCTGCGCTGGCGCCCGAACCGCCGGCCGCCCGGCCCGGGCCCTTCGGGATACCGGCCCGACCGCCGGCGACCGGCGCGGTCGGGAACCCGCAACCGGGTCCCACGATCCCCGGCACCGGGATCGCACTGCCGTCGATCCCGGCGATCCTTCCCGGAACGCGACTCGCACCCATCGGTGCGATCGCCGTGTTCGCGCCGTGGCTGAAGAAGGCAGGGGAACTGTGCGACGGGATCTCCGCGCCGGTCCTCGCGGCCCTCTACTCCGCCGAGAACGGTTTCCGGTACGGCCCGACCGCGCCGGTCTCGCCGGTCGGCGCCCGCGGCCCGGGACAGTTCATGCCCGGCACCTGGGACCAGTACGGCAAGGACGCCGACGGTGACGGTAAGGCCGACGTCCTCGGTATCGCCGACCCGGTCATGGCGTCGGGCAACCTCCTGTGCGACAACTACAAGCTCATCGACGACTGGAAGAAGCGCGGACTGGTCGAGGGCGACACCCTCGATCTGACCCTCGCGGCCTACAACGCCGGCGTCGGCGCGGTGAAACGTTCGGGTGGCATGCCGTCCGGTCATCCCGACTACGAGAACCAGACGAAGCCCTACGTCGCGAAGATCCGAGCGACCGAGCACGTCTTCGCTCGCATGCTCTCGCCGTTCCTGGGTCTGGGCATCGGAGGCGGGGCCGGTGACATCGGCAATCGCATCGTCGACCTGGCCTTCAAGTACCTCGGCCTGCCGTACGTCTGGGGTGGCGGCAATATCAACGGGCCGTCCGGCGGCGGTTTCGACTGCTCCGGCCTGACGTCGTACGCGGTGTTCGCCGCGACAGGCATCACGCTGCCGCGCACGTCCGAGACGCAGTGGCACATCGGCACCGAGGTGCCGCTGTACGCGGCGCGCCCCGGCGACCTGCTGTTCGGCAACTGGCAGGCCGGGGGACCGGGTCACGTCGCCATCTACATCGGCGGCGGGCAGATGGTGCACGCACCCACCACCGGCGACGTCGTGCGGGTGGGGCCGGTCTTCCCCGACATGAAGGCGCGGCGCATCTTCTGATACCTGCCGTGAACACGCGAAAGGCCCGACCGGATTCTCCGGTCGGGCCTTTCGGCTGCAGAGGCGATCAGCCGCGGTAGGGTTCCGCGCTCACCAGGGTCACCTTCATGGTGTTGCCGTTGGGCAGCGTGTACTCGCGGGTCTCGCCGACCTTCGCGTCGATCAGGGCGCCACCGAGGGGCGAGCTGGGGGAGTAGGTCTCGAGCTCGCTGTTGCGGGCGCCTTCCTCGCGGGTCGCGATCAAGAACGTCTCCGTGTCGGTCTCGTCGCCGGCGTAGTAGACGGTGACGACGGAACCGGGGAGGGCGACACCCGACTCGGTCGGAGCGACGCCGACCTTGGCGGTGCCCAGCAGCTCCTGGAGCTGACGGATACGGGCTTCCTGCTGGCCCTGTTCCTCACGGGCTGCGTGGTAGCCACCGTTCTCCTTGAGGTCGCCTTCCTCGCGACGCTCGTTGATCTCGGCGGCGATGACAGGACGATTCGCGATGAGCTGGTCCAGCTCGGCCTTGAGCCGGTCGTACGACTCCTGCGTCAGCCAGGTCACCTGGGTCTCGGTCATCCTCGATCACTTCCTTCGGGTTGGAGCCCCGGCTCCGTGGACAAGTCGTGCACATGCAACGACCGCGACAGCACGACCCCCGTCGTCCCCCCTTGTTGTCAGGCTGAACGGAAGTCGTACTGTCTGTTGATGCTCTTATGCAGCAATACACGGCCCCAAAGGGTGGAACCGTGTATCCGGCTATTTTAGCATCACTCCCGTCGCTGCTCCGGGAAAGCGCAGGAAGACGCTGGTCGCGGCAGGTTCCTAGGGTGCGCGGAGGTACTCGGGGGCCTCGGTGGCGCAGCCGTAGGTGTCGCCCATTCCGGGGCGTTGTGACGTCTTGACCGTGGAGGTCAGCACGACCGTCTGCGAATCGGATGCCGGGATGAGCACCTCGCGCCGTCCGGTCTCGCTGCCGTCCTTCGACCGGGCCCGGATGATGCAGACGGCGTCCTCGGACGGATCGTCGCGCGTGACCTTGAGCTGGATGTCGATGGTGCTGTCGTCGATGATCTCGAAGGCGACGACCTCCGACTCGATCGGAGCGGAGTTGTTCTGGAACAGAACGAACGCCACGACGAGCCCCGCGAGCAGACCGGCGAGGGTGAAACCCCAGCGCTTGCCGCGTGTCGACACGCGGGGTCCGGGGTACCGGGAGGAGGGGTACCGGTCGGTGGGCACGGTGTTGCTCATCACTTTGCTTTCGCAGCGGAACGATGGATCGGGCGTCGCCGCAGGGTCACGGCTGACGTCGGAATTATCAGGTGGAACTATAGAGGACGGATCCGAAGCGACCGCGACGCGGGCGCAGGGTCGGTTCCGGCGAAGCAGACGACGTGAGGTGGAGGAATACACGTGAGCGGACTACGGCTCATGGCCGTGCACGCCCATCCCGACGACGAGTCGAGCAAGGGCGCGGCCACGATGGCCCGGTACTCGGCCGAGGGGCACGAGGTCCTGGTGGTCACGCTCACGGGCGGAGAGCGCGGCGACATCCTGAATCCCGCCATGGACGTGCCCGGCATCCGTGAGCGCATGAGCGAGGTGCGCCAGGAGGAGATGGCCGAGGCGGCCCGCATCCTCGGGGTGCGGCAGCAATGGCTCGGCTTCGTCGACTCCGGACTGCCCGAGGGCGACCCCAAGCCCCCGCTGCCGGAGGGCTGCTTCGCAGCGATCCCGCTCGACGAACCGGTCCGCCGGCTCGTGCAGTCGGTGCGCGAGTTCCGCCCCCATGTCATGACCACCTACGACGAGAACGGCGGCTACCCGCACCCCGACCACATCCGGTGCCACGAGGTGTCGGTCGCGGCCTACGACGCGGCCGCGGATCCGGATTTCCATCCCGAGCTGGGCGAGCCCTGGGCGGTGAGAAAGCTCTACTACTCGCACGGTTTCATCCGTAAGCGGCTCGAACTGTTCCGCGAGGAGTACGAGCGTCGCGGGGAGCCCTTCCCGATGGAGCAGTGGCTCAGCAAGTGGCGCACCGAGCAGGGCGACATCATGGGGCGCGTGACCACCCAGATCACCTGTGGCGACTACTTCCCGAAGCGCGACGACGCGCTGCGGGCCCACGCCACCCAGATCGACCCCAACGGATCGTTCTTCGCGGTGCCGTTGGACATTCAGCAGAAGGTGTGGCCGACCGAGGAGTTCGAGTTGGCCAAGACCCGCGTGAGCACGGAGCTTCCCGAGACGGATCTGTTCGCGGGCATCGAGGACGGACAGGGCAAATGACGATAGGCACGCTCGCGGTCGATGTTCTGGCCGTCGAGATTCTGGCTCAGGAGCCGACCGGCCCCGAGTTCGGCAAGGCGTCCCCGCTCGGACTGGCCATCGTGGTGGTCCTGCTGGTCGCAACGGCTCTGCTGATCTGGAACATGAACAAGCGGCTGAAGAAGCTGCCCGAGAACTTCCAGCCGGAGCACCCCGAGCCCGACCAGGCCGTGGACGACGGCACGCTGCCGGGTGCGATCCCCGGCGGTGCCGAGGAGGAGAAGGCCGGCGGCACGAAGGCCACCGGTCCGGAACGTCCGGAACCCACCAAGGGAAGCTGACGACCGGCCGTCACCGACGATGCTCCTTCCGTAGCGTGGGGGCATGGCGAACCGACTGGCCGACGCCCTGAGCCCTTATCTGAGGCAGCACGCCGACAATCCGGTCCACTGGCAGGAATGGGGCGACGTCGCGCTCGCGGAGGCGCGCGAGCGCGACGTGCCGATCCTGCTGTCGATCGGGTACGCGGCCTGCCACTGGTGTCATGTCATGGCACACGAGTCGTTCGAGGACGAGGCCACCGCCGCCGTCATGAACGAGAACTTCGTGTGCATCAAGGTCGACCGCGAGGAACGGCCGGACATCGACGCGGTCTACATGAACGCGACCGTCGCCATGGCCGGTCAGGGCGGGTGGCCGATGACCTGCTTCCTCACCCCGGACGGTTCCCCTTTCTACTGCGGCACGTACTACCCGAACACGCCGCGCGGCGGCATGCCGTCCTTCGTCCAACTGCTCGAGGCCATCACCGAGACCTGGCGCAACCGTCGCGACGAGGTCACGCAGGCCGCAGACGCCGTGGCCACCGAGCTCCGTCGCAGCAGCGGGGGACTGCCCGTCGGGGAGGCCGCCGTCGAGGTGCGCCTGCTCGACGCGGCAGCCGCTGCGATCGCCACCGACGAGGACCGCGAACACGGCGGCTTCGGGGGTGCACCCAAGTTCCCGCCGTCCAACCTGCTCGAGGGTCTGCTGCGCGGATACGAGCGCACGCGCTCCGCCGACACGCTCGGTCTCGTCGAGCGCACGACCGACGCGATGGCGCGAGGTGGGATCTACGACCAGCTCGGTGGCGGTTTCGCCCGCTACAGCGTCGACGTCGCCTGGACGGTGCCGCACTTCGAGAAGATGCTCTACGACAACGCGCTGCTCCTGCGGCTGTACGCGCACCTCGCGCGGGTGACCGGCGCGGAACTGCCGACGCGGGTCACCCGGGAGACCGCCGAGTTCCTGCTACGCGACCTGCTCACCACGGACGGCGGATTCGCCTCGGCGCTCGACGCCGACACCGACGGGGTCGAGGGCCTGACCTACGTGTGGACTCCCGACCAGCTCGTCGAGGTGCTCGGCGCGGAGGACGGCCGGTGGGCCGCGGAGGCCTTCACCGTCACTCCCGGCGGCACCTTCGAACACGGCACCTCGGTGTTGCAGCTGCTCGACCAGCCCGACGATCCGGCCCGTCTCGCCGACGTGCGGGCCCGCCTGTTCGCGGCCCGGCAGGATCGCGCGCAACCCGGGCGCGACGACAAGGTCGTCACCGCCTGGAACGGCTTCGCCATCACCGCACTGGCCGAGGCCGGCGTCGCACTGGGCGAACCCGCCTGGATCGACGCCGCGGCGAGGTGCGCGCGGTTTCTGCTCGACCGGCACCTCGTCGACGGACGACTGCGCCGCGCGTCGCTCGGAGGTGTCGTCGGATCTCCCGCGGGCGTGCTCGAGGACTACGGAGCGCTCGTCACCGCACTGCTCGCCGTCCATCAGGGGACCGGGGACAGGAGCTGGGTCGAGCGCGCGCGAGAACTCGCCGACGTCGCGCTCACGCAGTTCGCGGATCCGGAACGTCCAGGGAGCTGGTTCGACACCGCGCACGACGCCGAATCGCTGGTCGCCCGGCCGCGCGATCCGGTCGACGGGGCGACGCCGTCGGGGGCCTCGCTGATCGCCGAGGCGCTGCTCGGTCTGTCCGCGCTCGTGCACGACGACCCCCGCTACGCCGACGCAGCCGCGCTGTCGCTGTCGGCGGCGTCGATCCTGCTCGAGAAGGCGCCGCGTGCCGGAGGGCACTGGCTGACGGTGGCCGAGGCGTCGGTGCGCGGTCCGCTGCAGGTCGCCGTCGCGGGTGGCGGTGAACTCCTCGACCTCGCGCGCCGGATCGCGCCCGGGGGAGCCATCGTGGTGGGCGGCGAACCCGACTCGTCGCCGCTGCTCGACGGTCGGCCGCTCGTCGACGGAGCGTCCGCGGCCTATGTGTGCCGGGGCTTCGTGTGCGATCGGCCGGTGACGACGGCGACGGAACTGCGCGAGGTCCTCACCGCGGTCTGACCTGTCACGGCCACGCGGAGACGGTGCGCGAGCCGAGGAAATCGCCCGTGCTCGTCACCGGTGCTTCGAGCATTCCGGCGATCGCGTCGACGAGGAACAGGGCGAAACCCGTCCAGTCGGGTTCCACCCGTTCCCGTTCCAGGCGTGCTTCGTAGTCGGCGCATGCGTCCACGACGAGTTTCCCCAGCAGCCACGACCGGCCGGTGATCACCACGTCGGGGATGTCGGCGACGCACGCCCTGGCCCGTTCGATCAGAGCGTCGAGATAGGGATCCTCGACGACGTTCCGGGCCGCGATGTCGACCATCGAGGGGACCGTCCGCAGCTGTCGGAGGAACCGGGCGCGCCAACCGGGGACGGGCATCGACGCGAGCTGATCGGTGAACGGGACGACGAGGCAGCTCAGGTAGTCGCGCAGTCCCGGTTCGGGGCCGAGCAGCCCGACGAGTTCGGCTCGTCGTCGGCGGGTGTCCTCGGCGTAGCGGGTGACCATGGCACGGACGAGTTCTTCCCTGCTCCCGAAGTGATAGTTGACGGCCGAGTGGTTCGCGTTGCCCGCGTGCTCGGCGATGCGCCGGTTCGAGACACCGTCGACGCCGTGGGTCGCGAACAGCTCCTCTGCGGAGTCGAGTAGTGCTCGCCGTGCCTGGTCGCCGTAGGTGCTCACGCTGGAACCCGCTGCTCTCTCGTTCTGCCGTACGGCTCATCGGTAGGTGGGACGAACGTCACCAGTGTCTCAGGTTGTCCACTTTAAGACACGCGGCGTAGATTTTTAAGTCAGTCAGCGTATTTCCGAGTTGCCGGTACCGGCCGGGAAGCGTTCAGTCCGTGACCGGATATCGAGGAGTTCGTCAGTGACCGACACCGCCACGACCGAGAAGAACGATCCACCGGGAGGTGACGGCGCGACCGAGGCCGAGCTCGCCCGCGTCCGTAAGGAACAGATCGGGCGCTACGTCGCGATCTTCGTGATGCCGCTGTTGATGGTCGGCATGATGATCACCGGCTACCTGTACGCGATGCATGCGCCTGCTCCGCACGACATGCCGATCGCCGTCGCCGGATCGTCGCAGCAGGCCTACGACTTCGCCCGCGCGCTCGAGGGCGCCGATCCGGAGGCGGTCGACGTCCGCGTCGTCGGAACCGACGAGCAGGCACGCGACCTCGTGCTCTCGCGAGAGGTGGCGGGCGCGGTCTCGTTGTCCGACGCGGGCACCGCCACCGTGTACACCGCCGGCGCCGCCGGGGCCTCGCAGTCGAACATGGTCACCGGTCTGGTGGCCCCGCCGATCATCGGATCGGGCCTCGACCTCACCGTCGAGGACCTGGCTCCGCTGCCGGACCACGACATGGCCGGTCTGGGCGTGATGTTCATGGCGCAGGCATTGATGCTCGCGGGCTACATGCCGCTGAGCATCATGCTGTCCAACTCGCCCGAGCTGCTGCGCTTCCGTCGCATCGTGCCCCTGCTCGCAGGCTGGTCGGTGCTGATCGGCACCCTCGTGTGGGTCGTCGCAGGCCCGATCCTCGGCGCGGTCGAGGGCCCCACCGCGACGCTGCTGGGAATCAGTTGGCTGTCCATCTTCGCCGTGGGCTCGGTGCAGTTGTTCCTCACCCGGATCCTCGGACCGATGGCGGTCCTGGTGGGCATGCTCTTCGTGATGGTCCTCGGCGTCCCCGCGTCGAACCTCGGCATGTCGATCTACGCGTTGCCGTCGATCTACGTCCCGCTCCACGGTTTCCTGCCCACCGCGGCCGCAGGAGAAGCCCTGAGGTCGGTCGTCTACTTCGGTGGTGACGGACTCGGCGGCCACATCACGGTCCTGGTGATCGGCGCGCTGCTCGCCCTCGCCGCGACGCTCGGTGTCGATGCCCTCAAGCGTCGCCGCAACCCCGACGCGGGCGATCCCGAGATCACGATGCCCTCGCTCACCTCCGGCCCGCGTCCGAAGAGCGACCGCGTCCGGTACCTGACGCTGGCGTTCTTCCCGTTCGCCATGGTCGTGCTGATGCTCTCGATCATGCTCGGCGCGATGTACCAGCCGACGCCGCGCGAGATGCCCGTCACCGTCGTCGCCGCGAGCACCGAACAGGCCGAGCAGACGGTCGCCGGGCTCGAGCAGAACATGTCGGGCCTGTTCGACCTGCGTACGTCCGACTCCATCGACGACGCCCGCGCCGCCGTTCAGGACCGTGAGATCGTCGCCGCCTTCGTCCTGCCGTCCGCCACCTCGCCCACCGCGACCATCATCACCAACGAGGCCGCAGGGATGAGCCAGCAGCAGGTCGTGCGGCAGACCTTCGAGCAGGTCGCCGCGGGTATGCAGCTGCCGCTCGTCGTCGAGAACATCGCGCCGCTGCCGGGCTCCGACACGATGGGCACCGTGACGCTCTACGTCGCCATGGGCTGGATCATGTCCGGTTTCATGGTGATCGTCGTAGCCGGCGGTGCGCAGCCCGCCGCGATGGTCCTGCGACAGATCGTGCCCATCTCCGCCGGGTGGGCGCTGTTCATGCCGGCCCTGCTCTGGGTGATCGCCGACCCGATCACCGGAGCCGTCGACGGGCATTTCCTCCCGCTGTGGGGTGTCGGCATCGTCGCGACGTTCACGACATCGATGTTCACTTTGGCGCTGCACCGCCTGTTCGGTCTGCTCTCCGTCATCCCCGCCGTCGGCATCTTGATGTTCATCGGCGTACCCGCCTCGAACGGTGCGATGTCGGTCTACATGACGCCGGAGATCTTCAAGTTCCTGCACGGCGTGCTGCCGATGCCGGCGGCTGTGGAATCGGTGCGGTCGATCCTCTACTTCGGGGGCGATGCCGTCGGAACGCACCTGATCACGTTCGTGATCTGGGGTGCGGTCTCGTTGCTGTTCGTGGTTGCCTTCGACCGGTTCCGCGGAGACCCGCAGACCGCCGAGGAACCGGCGCAGGAGCGCGCGACCGAGAAGGTCTAACCGGTCGCAGGGGCTGCGACCGCGAGATTCGGCGACTCGATGCCGTGCTGATCGAACGCCTCGAGCACCGCGCGGGTGAGGCTGCGGCGGATCGCCCACTGCTTGCCGGCCCGCACGCGCACGGTCAGCCGCAGCGTCACCGCACCCGCCGTCACGGAGTTGACCCCGAGCAATTCGGGCTTCTCCAGGACGTCGGGTGCGATGTCGTCGCGTTCGACGCCGTCGAGCACGGCCCGCAGCGCGATCTGGCAGGCGCGGTCGACATTGGAGGTCGGCGCGATCGGCACGTCGATCACGGAGACGGCGTGGCCCTGGCTCATGTTGCCGACGCGCAGGATCTCGCCGTTACGGCAGAACCACAGGGTGCCGTCGATGTCGCGGACGGTCGTCACGCGCAGGCCGACCGACTCGACGGTGCCCACCGCGTCGCCGAGGTCCACCACGTCGCCCACGCCGTACTGGTCCTCGAGCAACATGAACATGCCCGAGATGAAATCCCGCACGAGGTTCTGCGCACCGAAACCGAGCGCGACACCGGCGATACCGGCCGAGGCGATGAACGGCGCGACATTGAAGCCGAGGGTGTCGAGCGTCTGCAGCACCACCCAGACGAGCACGACGACCGACACGCCGGACTTGAACACCGAGCCGATCGTCTGGGCACGCTGGATCCGACGTTCGCGCGCGTAGGGATCACCGATGGCGCGTTCGGCGCGTTCCTGAAGCGGCGCGAGGAACGATCGGCGCGGCTTGCCGGATCTCTCGCGCGGCTTCGTCATGCGGTCGATCAACCGGTGGAGGACGAAGCGAAGCGCGATCGCGACGGCGATGTAACTCACGATCGCCAGCGGCCGGTGGATCAGCCAGTCCCGGTTGGTCTCGGTCAGTTCGAAGGCGAGCAACGGAATAGACATCCCTCGCGAGTCTACAAACGGGTGCCGGTTGCTTCAGGTGGTGTGAGAAGTTGCACGAAGCAGCTCGTGAGGTTTCAACCGAGAATCACGAGCCACACCGCTACCGCATGACACAGGGCTGCGATCACCGTGGCGGCGTGGAAGAACTCGTGGTGTCCGAAGGTCGCGGGCCACGGATCGGGCCAGCGGGTCGCGTAGAGGATCGCTCCGCCGCTGTAGAACAACCCGCCGACCAGCAGGAGCAGCATGGGGGCCAGACCGACCTCGGCGACCAGCTGTCCGGCGACGGGCACGATCGCCCATCCGAGCAACAGATACAGCGGCACACCGACCCAGCGCGGCGCCGTCGGCCACAGCATCTTCAGGGCCACGCCCGCCAGCGCGCCCGCCCATACGACGATCAACAGCGGCCGCCCGGACTCCGGAGGCAGGGCGAGCGTCGCGAACGGCGTGTAGCTGCCGGCGATGAACACGAAGATCATCGAGTGGTCGGCGCGCTTCATCCACACGCGGGCCCGGGGACCCCAGTTCAGGCGGTGGTAGAGGGCGCTGACTCCGAACACTCCGCACACGGTGAGGCTGTAGATCGTCGCGGGGAGTACGGCGTCCGGACGGTCGGCGAGGAAAGCCGCGGCCGCGACGAGCGCGGCACCGGCGACGACGGCCACGCCGAACGCCCACGCGTGGATCCATCCGCGCATCCGCGGTTTGACGGGCAGTTCCTCGAGGCCGAAGGCCGTCATGCGTGCGCTCCTTCCGGTACCGAGGGGTAACCTACGCACCCGTAGGTTTGTTCCGTCGCCACGTTACCGCCTGCGAGGGCGCTCCGGGAGACTCTGTGACCACCGCCGCGACCGTCCGTACGCCTGGGCGTAATGTGACTCGCGTGGTGATGACGGGGTGAGCGTCCGCGGACTGCTGTACCGGCTCTACGAGCGCCGGCTGCTGAAGGAACTCGACGGAGCACGGCATCCGCGACACGTCGCGGTCATGTGCGACGGTAATCGGCGTTGGGCGCGCGAGAACGGTTTCACCGACGTCAGTCACGGCCACCGCGAAGGTGCCAAGAAGATCGCCGAGCTGCTGAGCTGGTGCGATGCGGCCGGCATCGAGACGGCGACGATCTACCTGCTGTCCACCGAGAACCTCCGGCGCGATCCGGAGGAGCTCGATGCGCTGCTCGAGATCATCTCCGACGTGGTGGAGGAGATCTCCGCGCCCGGCCAGAACTGGGGCGTGAAGATCGTCGGCACCACCGACCTGCTCCCGGCCGACCACGCCAAGCGACTGCACGAGGCCGCCGCCGGCACTGCGGGCCGGACGGGCACGCACGTCAACGTGGCCGTCGGGTACGGCGGTCGCCAGGAGATCGTCGATGCGGTGCAGTCGCTTCTGCGGGTGCGCTACGCGCAGGGGCTGCGTGGCGAGGAGCTCGTCGAGTCGGTGACGGTCGACGGCGTCGACAGTCACCTCTACACCTCCGGTCAGCCCGATCCGGACCTCGTGATCCGTACCTCCGGTGAGCAGCGACTGTCCGGATTCCTGCTCTGGCAGTCCGCCTACTCGGAGATCTGGTTCACCGAGGCGTACTGGCCCGAGTTCCGCCGGGTCGACTTCCTGCGCGCGCTGCGCGACTACGCCGCACGGCACCGCCGGTTCGGCGCCTGACGGCACCGCCGGTTCGGCGCCTGACGGCACCGCCGGTTCGGCGCCTGAGGCAGGGCCGGGCGGCGGGCCGCGTCAGAGCTTGCGCAACCGGAGCCGGTTGATGGCGTGATCCGAGTCCTTGCGCAGGACCAGGGTCGCGCGCGGTCGTGTGGGCAGGATGTTCTCCACCAGGTTCGGCAGATTGATCGAGTGCCAGATCTCCTTCGCGGCACTCATCGCGTCCCGGTCCGACAGGTTCGCGTAGTGGTGGAAGTGCGCCTCGGGATCGGCGAAGGACGTCTTGCGCAGCGCGAGAAAGCGCTCCACGTACCACTTCTCGATGTCCTCGATGCGTGCGTCGACGTAGATGGAGAAGTCGAACAGGTCGGAGACCATCAGACGCGGACCGGTCTGCAGCACGTTGAGGCCCTCGATGATGAGGATGTCCGGCTGCCGCACGATGTGGTACTGACCCGGGATGATGTCGTACGAGATGTGGGAGTAGATCGGCGCCGCAACCTCTTTCGCTCCCGACTTGACCTCGGTGACGAACCGCAGCAGTTTGCGCCGGTCGTAGCTCTCGGGAAAACCCTTGCGGTGCATGATGTTGCGCCGCACCAGCTCCTTGGTGGGGTGGAGGAACCCGTCGGTGGTCACGAGATCCACCCGCGGGTGGTGGTCCCAGCGTGCCAGCAACGCCTGCAGCACACGGGCCGTGGTGGACTTGCCGACCGCCACCGAACCGGCCACACCGATCACGAACGGCACCTGCTGGTCGGGATGCTTCTCCCCGAGGAAGGTCGCGGTCGCGGCGAACAGTCGCTGCTTCGCTGCGACCTGCAGGTGGATCAACCGGGCGAGGGGGAGGTACACCTCCGCGACCTCCGCGAGGTCGATCTGCTCGCCCAGGCCCCGAAGCCCGATCAGTTCGTCCTCGGTGAGGACGAGGGGAGTCGACTTCCGCAGCGT
Source organism: Rhodococcus shunpengi (assembly GCF_048381395.1). Lineage (NCBI taxonomy): Bacteria > Bacillati > Actinomycetota > Actinomycetes > Mycobacteriales > Nocardiaceae > Rhodococcus > Rhodococcus shunpengi. The sequence continues at coordinate 523,545 of NZ_JBLWIU010000008.1, read as the reverse complement.
CCGCCACTGCTTGCGGTCGAACTCGACATACGGGCTCGGTTCGTTCAGACGAGCCATCGGCACGGCTTCCCGGTGGCGCGGCGGATGCGGCGTTGCATGTCCATGTAACGGATTGTGCTCGCTGACACAGGCGGATGCCTCCTCGGGGTCCCCACTCCGGCGGGTTCTCCCGTGTCGGGTCGCCGACGAGCGACTAGGCTCGGCCGGTATGGGAGCCGACGACTTCGTGAACGAATATCTGCTGCTGGGCCTGGCTTTCGACCGGCTCGAGGAAGGGTTCGTCGACGCCTACACCGGCGATCCCGCCCTGCGGCGGAAGGTCGAGAACGCCCCGACTCCCGATCCCCGTGATCTATCACACACCGCGCGACGGCTGCGGGACGAACTGCCCGGTGTGGCACTGTCCGACGAGCGCACCCGTTTCCTCGAGGTGCATCTGCGTGCCCTCGACTGCTCGGCCCGCAAGTTCGCGGGGGAGGAGATCGGGTTCGTCGACGAGGTCGAGGCGTACTTCGACGTCCGCATCGCGCCCGGCGACGAGGACGCCTATCGCGACGCGCACCGTCGCCTCGACGCGTTGCTGCCCGGCACCGGATCGCTCACCGAACGGATGCAGGCCCATCGCAAGTCCGAGGTGATCCCCGCCGATCGTCTCGCCGAATGCGTCGAAGCGTTCTCGAGCGCGCTGCGGGAGAAGGTGCGGGCGGTCTACCCGCTGCCCGACACCGAGCGCGTCGAGTACGAGGTTGTCGGCGACAAGCCGTGGTCGGGCTTCAACTACTACCTCGGCGACTACCGTTCGCGGGTCGCGATCAACTCCGATCTCGAACAGACGATGGCGCACCTGCCGCGGCTGATCGCGCACGAGGCGTATCCCGGTCACCACACCGAGCACTGCCGCAAGGAGGCCGGTCTCGTCGCCGGCGGACAGGCCGAGCAGACGCTGTTCCTCGTCAACACCCCGCAGTGCCTCATGGCCGAAGGACTCGCCGATCTCGCGCTCGAAGCGATCGTCGGCCCGGGCTGGGGAACGTGGGCACAGGGGATCTACGCCGATCTCGGGCTGCGGTTCGACGGCGAACTCGCCGAACAACTGTCCGAGGCGTCCGAGCAGTTGCTGTCGGTGCGGCAGGACGCCGCGCTGCTGCTCCACGACCGCGGGCGCAGCCACGACGAGGTCGTCGAATTCCTGCAGCGCTGGTCGCTGTCGAGCCCCGAACGTGCCCGGCAGTCGCTGCGGTTCCTGTCGTCGCCGTTGTGGCGCGCCTACATCAGCACCTATGTCGAGGGCTACCGGCTCCTCGGCGGCTGGCTCGAGCAGGTTCCGGCCGGAGCCGAGCGCGCCGACCGTTTCCGGCGCCTGCTCGACGAACCCCTGGTGCCCAGCAGCCTGCGGTGAACCGCAGGTCGCTCGGGGACCGGCTTCCGCAGCGGTGGACGGCCTTCGTAGACTGGAGGCCGTATCCCTGACGCCCTCTGCTTGGAGAAACCTCGATGACCGCTGCGCCCGGCGCCGACGTGAACACTGCCGCACTGAACGACCTCGACCCCGAGGTCGCCGAGGCCATGGCCGGCGAGCTGTCGCGTCAGCGCGACACGCTCGAGATGATCGCGTCGGAGAACTTCGTGCCGCGCGCCGTCCTCCAGGCCCAGGGCAGCGTCCTGACCAACAAGTACGCCGAGGGTTACCCCGGCCGTCGCTACTACGGCGGCTGCGAGAACGTCGACGTCGTCGAGGACCTCGCCCGTAACCGCGCCAAGGAGCTTTTCGGCGCCGATTTCGCGAACGTCCAGCCGCACTCGGGTGCGCAGGCGAACGCGGCGGTGCTCATGGCGCTGATGACTCCCGGCGAGAAGCTGCTCGGTCTCGACCTCGCGCACGGCGGCCACCTCACGCACGGCATGAAGCTCAACTTCTCCGGCAAGCTGTACGACGTCGCGTCCTACGGGGTCAGCAAGGACGACCACCGCATCGACATGGACGAGGTCCGCGACATCGCGCTGCGCGAGAAGCCGAAGGTCATCGTCGCCGGCTGGTCCGCTTACCCGCGCCACGAGGACTTCGCCGCCTTCCGCTCCATCGCCGACGAGGTCGGTGCCTACCTGTGGGTCGACATGGCGCACTTCGCCGGTCTGGTCGCCGCGGGCCTGCACCCGTCGCCCGTGCCCTACGCCGACATCGTCTCCACCACCGTGCACAAGACCCTCGGTGGACCGCGTTCCGGTCTGATCCTCGCCAAGCAGGAATGGGCGAAGAAGATCAACTCGGCCGTCTTCCCCGGCCAGCAGGGTGGCCCGCTCATGCACGCGATCGCCGCGAAGGCCGTCGCGCTGAAGATCGCCGCGAGCGACGAGTTCAAGGACCGTCAGCAGCGCACCCTCTCCGGTGCCCGGATCATCGCCGACCGCCTGTCGCAGTCCGACGTCACCGACAAGGGCATCTCGGTGCTCACCGGCGGCACCGACGTGCACCTGGTGCTCGTCGACCTGCGCAATTCGCAGCTCGACGGCCAGCAGGGTGAGGACGCCCTCCACGAGGTCGGCATCACCGTCAACCGCAACGCCGTGCCGTTCGACCCGCGTCCCCCGATGGTCACCTCGGGTCTGCGCATCGGCACCCCGGCGCTCGCGACGCGCGGTTTCGGCGACGAGCAGTTCACCGAGGTCGCCGAGATCATCGCGCAGACGCTCATCGGTGGCGCCGACGCCGAGTCGCTGCGCACCCGCGTGAGCGCTCTGGCGCAGTCCGTGCCGCTGTACGAGGGCCTCGAGGACTGGCGTCTGATCTGACGGTTTTCCGCTGACGGTTTCCGCTGTCGCCGACCGGCCCGCACCGATCTCCGGTGCGGGCCGGTCGCGTATCGGGGGGCGAGACCTCCCACCGCAGGGTTGGTTAGGGTAGCCTACGCATGCCGACACGGTCGGTGACCGCACGCGTACCCCGAACAGTAGAAGGAAGTCGCATGGCCATCCCGAGCATCGATCCGTACGAGTTGCCCACCGGCGACGAGATTCCCGCTGCTCGGGTGGACTGGACGCTCGATGCGTCCCGCTGCGCACTGCTGATCCACGACATGCAGAAGTACTTCATCGACGCGTACCAGCGCGACGCCGAACCCCTCGCGACCGTGGTCCCCAACATCGTCCGCCTCCGCGAGGCGTGCCTGGCCGCCGGTATCCCCGTCGTCTACACGATGCAGCCCGGCGACCAGCATCCGTCGCGTCGCGGCATCCTCGCCGACTTCTGGGGCGTCGGACTGAGCACCGGCAGCGACACCGAGGTCATCGACGAGCTGACCCCCGGCCCGGACGACATCCAGGTCACCAAGTGGCGGTACTCGGCGTTCCAGCGCACCGACTTCCGTCAGCTGCTCGCGCACAACGGCCGCGACCAGCTCATCGTCACCGGCGTCTACGCACACATGGGCTGCATGCTCAGCGCCGCCGACGCCTTCATGAGCGACGTCGCGCCGTTCATGGCCCTCGATGCCACCGCCGACTTCTCCCGCGACGAGCACCTCATGGCACTGCAGTACGTCGCCAAGCGGGTCGGCCGGGTCGAGACCACGGACGCACTGATCGAGTCGATCACCGCGTCAGCGCGTCGCCGCGACCGCGAGACCGAAGAACTCACCGCGTCGCTGCGCTGATCGACACGGTCCGAGAATCGGGACCTTCAGCACATGCAGCGAATTCTTGTGTCCGGCAAGATCCATTGCGCGATCGTCACCCACGCCGATCTGCACTACGTCGGATCGGTGACGATCGACCGCGACCAACTCTCACCGCGCTGACGCGAGAAGCGATTTCGGTGTTCTCGACGTCGCCGGGCGCTGTCGAGAACACCGAAATCGTCCGGATCGTCTAGGTGGTGCCGCGACGACGCGCCTCGAGCGTCTCGACGGCCTGCTCGCGCAGCAGCCGCAGGCGGGCCAGCGGACGATCGGACTCGGGGCTGCGCCAGTAGCCCGAGGCGTCGAGCATCGGCTTGGCGATGCCGAGTCGCTTCGACACGGCGCGCAGTTCCTTCACGATCGACGCCTCACCGGCGATCCACATCCACCCCTCGCCGCCGCGCGGCGCACCCGACTCGACGGCCTCGGCGAGCACGGTGGCGTCGGAGACGCCGGGGCGGCGGTGCACCCACGTCACGCCCGCGAGATCGGACTGTTCCTCCTGCGGACCGTCGACCAGCGCGAAGACGTGCATCGGCACCGTGCCGCCGTAGGTCTCGACGAAGCGACCCAGCGCGGGAAGCGCGGTCTCGTCGCCGGCGAGCAGCCACCAGTCGGCGCCCTGCGGCGGGATGATCGCGACCTTGGGTCCCGCGAGATGGAGCACACTGCCGGGTTCGGCGGTGCGGGCCCAATTGCCGGCCGGGCCGTGGCCGTGCAGGACGAAGTCCAGATCGAGTTCCCCGGCCACGGGATCGAAGCGACGCACCGTGTAGGCGCGGGCCACGGGTGCGGGTTTGCGAGGCCAGTGCAGGTGCCCGTCGTGCTGTTCGGGCAGGGCCGGGGTGTCGCTGCCGGGTTCGGGCAGGAAGATCTTGACGTAGTCGTCGGCACCCTCGGTGGTGAACGCCGGGGCGTCGTAGTCGCCGCTGCGGAAGGCACCGAGCTGCTCGCCGCCCAGGGTGATCCGACGCATCCGCGGTGTCACGTCCACCGCGCGGAGCACGGTCAGGCGCCGCAGGACGATGGGCAGAGAGACGCGGGTCGGGGGCGTCGTCACCGGCATGGTGAGCTCCTTCCGGACGGGACCGGCCGGACAGTTCGGGCGGGCGCGTCGCTGCTGGTATGGTTAGGCGGCCCTAACTATATCCGGACGGAGGGGCGGATCCGAGGGGGCGGGTCCAGGAATGTCGAGGAGTACCCGTGGAATCGATCGTGCCTCTGCCCTTGACTGCTGCCCAGTCGGGAATGTGGTTCGCGCAGACGATCGACCCATCCAACGCGACACTCGTCACCGGGCATTTCCTCGAGATCGACGGCGACATCGATCCGGCGGTTCTCGCCCGCGCCGTCCACACGGTCTTCGCCGAGTCCGCCGAACTGCGCGCTCGGATCGCCGTCGTCGACGAGGCGCCCGTCCAGTTCCCCGGTGCCCATCCGGCACCGGACGTCGAGGTCACCGACCTCACGGCGGATGCCGATCCGCGGCGGACGGCCGTCGACACGATGCGTGCGATCCTGCGCGTGCCGATGGATCCCACTACCGAAGCCGGCATCGGCGCCCGGGTCTTCGTCCTCGGATCGGACCGTGTGCTGCTGTTCCTGCGCGCCCATCACTCGTTGCTCGATGTCTACGGCTACAGCCTGATCGAACGTCGCATCGTCGCCGTGTACACCGCACTGGTGCGCGGCGAGGAGATCTCGCCCGCGACCTTCGGTTCCGTCGAGCAGGTCGTCGCCGAGGACAGCGAGTATCGCAGCGGCGATCGCATCACCGCCGACCGCGACTTCTGGACCGAGACGCTGCGCGGCGCCCCCGATGCACTCGGACTCGCAGAGACCGCGGTACCCGCCGCGTCCTCGCTCGCCCGCGCGGTGGTCACCGAATCGGTGCAGGTCCCCGGGGACGTCGCCGAGGCGCTCGACGCAGCGGCACGCCGCGCCGGGGTGGGTTGGCCCGACTTCGTCGCCGCTGCGACGGCCGCCTATCTCACCCGGGTCACCGGGGTCCGCGACGTGGTACTGGGCTTCCCGGCCATGAACCGGATGGGCAGCGTCGCCGCGAAGGTGCTCACCACCGCCGTCAATGTCGTGCCCCTCCGCCTCGAGGTTGCCCCGGCGGCAAGTCTCGCGGCGCTCGCCGCCGACGTGCGCGCCACTGTCGCTGCGCAGGGACGCCACACGCGCTACCGGGGCGAGGACATCCACCGCGACCTGTGTCTGCCCGCGACCAGCCCCGGTCCGGTGGGACCCACCGTCAACATCAAGCCGTTCGGCGACACCGTGCGGTTCGGCGACGCGACCGCCACCGTCCACTCGCTCGCGCGCGGTCCCGTCCACGACCTCGCGGTGGTCGCCCGTCGCGTCGACAGCACCCGCGCACTCGAACTGACCCTCGACGCCGACGCCGACCGGTACACCGCTGAGGAGGTCGCCGGTCACGCCGCGGCCATCACGCGACTGCTCACCTTCGCCGCTCGGGAGGACGCGGACGAACGCCCGCTCGCCCACGCGGACCTGCTGGATTCGAATTTCCGAGACCAACTCGAAACCCGTTGGCACGGAACCATATCCGAGTCCGTCGCGCCCGACCCGATGGATCTGTTCGACAAGCAGGTGGCCGCCGCCGGTGCCGCGCCCGCGCTCGTCGCCGGCGCCGAACGTCTCACCTACGCCGAACTCGACGCGCGCATCGATGCCGTCGCAGACGAACTCGCGCGCGCCGGGGCGGGACGTGAGGTGACGGTCGCGCTCGCCCTGCCGCGCACCGCCGATATGGTGGTCGCGCTCCTCGCCGTGCTGCGGACGGGCGCGGCGTACCTGCCGCTCGATCCCGCCTTCCCCGCCGAGCGACTCGAGTACATGCTCGACGACGCGCGACCGGCGATCCTGCTCACCACCGACGACTTCGCCGACCGTCTCCGCGCGTCGACCCCGGCCGCCACTGCGAGCTTCCGCGACGACCGCCTGCACTGGCGCGGCGACGCCCCCGTCGGCGACGCTCCTTCGGAGCGGGTGGTGCCCGACCAGTCCGCTTACGTCATCTACACCTCGGGATCGACCGGCCGGCCGAAGGGTGTCGTCCTCTCGCGCGGCGCACTTGCCCGGTTCGTCGACGCCGCGACCGGTCTCGCCGGAATCGATACGCACACCCGGCTTCTCGCCCTGACCACCCTGTCGTTCGACATCTCGGTGCTCGAACTGATCGTGCCGCTGTGCCGCGGCGGAACCGTCGTGCTCGCGGGCGACGACGAGGCGCGCGATCCGGCGGCCCTCGCCACACTCGCCGCGACCGAGTCGGTGAACTGCATCCAGGCCACTCCGTCGCTGTGGGGCGCGATCGTCGAGCACGACGCTCTGGATCTCGCCGGTGCGGACGTGCTCGTCGGCGGCGAGTCCCTGCCCGCTTCCCTGGCCGGAACCCTCGCTGCGCGAGCACGTTCGGCCGTCAACATGTACGGACCCACCGAGGCGACGGTGTGGTGCACCTCCGCGCCGGTCGCGCCGGGTCTGCCGTGGACCGGATCGGTGGGGCGCCCCTATCCGGGAACCGGTGTGCGCGTGCTCGACCGGCAGTTGCAGCCCGTGCCGGTCGGCGCGGCCGGCGAACTGTACGTCGTGGGGCAGCAGCTCGCGCGCGGCTACCGCGGCCGCCCCGACTTCACCGCCACCCGCTTCGTCGCCGATCCCTTCGGCGCCGGCCGGATGTACCGCACGGGCGATCTCGTGCGCTGGACTGCCGACGGTACCCTGCAGTATCTCGGACGCGGAGACGACCAGGTCAAGGTCCGCGGACACCGCATCGAGCTCGGTGAGATCGAAACCGCCGCAGCGCACTTCCCCGGCGTGACGCAGGCCGTCGTGGTCGCCCGGCCCGACGCCACCGGTGCGGCCCGTCTCGTGGGTTACGTGACCGGCACCGACGTCGACACCGCGGCGCTGCACGACTTCCTCCGCACGCGTCTGCCCGAGTACATGGTGCCGTCCGTGACGGTCGCGCTCGACGAGTTCCCGCTCACCGCGAACCTCAAGGTCGACCGCAAGGCACTGCCCACCCCGGAGATCGGTGCCCCCGACACCGGGCGCGATCCCGAGACCGCCACCGAACACACCCTCGCCGGTGTCTTTGCCGACCTGCTCGGACTCCCGGCCGTCGGTGTCGACGCCGACTTCTTCACCCTCGGCGGAACGTCGCTGTCCGCCACCCGTCTCGTCGCGCGGATCCGCTCGGCGCTGGACGTCGAGGTGTCGTTGCGCGACGTCTTCGACGCTCCCACCGTGGCCGAGTTGGCGGTGGTGGTCGACGGCGCGAGTCCGGCACGTCCCCGCTTCGTCGCAGGACCGCGACCGGCGCGGATCCCGCTGTCGTCGGCCCAGCAACGCCTGTGGTTCCTCGACCGCGCCCAAGGGGCGTCGCCGACCTACAACATCCCCTTCGCCCTCGAACTGCGCGGCCGGCTCGACGCCGACCTGCTCGACCGTGCCCTGGTGCACGTCGCTGCCCGGCACGAGGTGCTGCGCACCGTCGTCGACGTCGTCGAGGGTGAGCCCGTGCAGGTCGTCACCGACACGCCGTCGACGATCCTGCAGGTCGCCCAGGCGCGCGACGGGAACGCCGGGACGCTTCTCGACGCGGCCGCGCGGGCACCCTTCGATCTCGGACAGGATCGTCCGTTCCGTGCACATCTCGTGCGGCGCGCACCGGACGATGCCGTGCTGCTGCTCGTCGTGCACCACATCGCGGGCGACGAGTGGTCGGCCGAGACGGTCTTCGCCGACCTCGCCGCCGCCTGTGCGGATCTCTCGGCGGGTCGTGTGCCCGACGACGCTCCGCGTCCCCAGTACGCGGACTTCGCGGTGTGGCAGCGCGGACTCGCCGACGACCCGGCCGCCGCCGCACTCCGCGACCGCGACCTCGCGTTCTGGCGCTCCACCCTCGCCGGGGCACCCGAGGAACTCGTCCTGCCGCACGACCGTCCGCGACCCGCGGTGCCGAGTCACCGCGGTGGCGAGGTGCACGTGCAGGTGGGTTCGGAACTGACTGCGGCCCTGCGGGATACGTGCACCCGTTCCGGGACGAGCATGTTCATGCTCACCCACGCCGCGGTGGCCGCTCTGTTCACCGCCCTCGGGGCGGGCGACGACATCGTGCTCGGCGCGCCCGTCGCGGGTCGCGCCGACAGTGGGCTCGAGGACATCGTCGGCTTCTTCGTCGACACCGTCGCCCTGCGCACCGATCTGTCCGGCGATCCCGACACCGCCGAGATCCTGACGCGCGTACGGCGCGCCGACCTCGCCGCCCTCGCCCATCAGGAGGTGCCCTTCGACGAGGTGGTCGACGCCGTCGGTGTCACCCCGTCGCTCGCGCGGCACCCGCTCTTCCAGACGATGGTGCAGTACCGCACCGAACCGGTCGTCCCGCAGATCGGCGACACCACCGCGACCGTGTCGTATCTGTCCACCGGCACGTCGAAGTTCGATCTCACCGTCGACTTCGTCGACGCGACCGACGGTCTGTCGATCCGCTTCGAGTACGCCGAGGACCTCTACGACCGTACGAGCGTACGGACCCTCGGGCAGCGTCTGCTGTCGGTGCTCGCGGCCTTCGCCGAACCCGAACCGCGACACCTCTCGACGATCGACGTGCGCACCGACGAGGAGCGCGCCGCCGACACCGCCGAGGCGGTGCCCGCCACCACGCAGCTGCTGCCGGATCTGCTCGCGGCGGCCTTCACCGCCCACCCGGATCACCCGGCGCTCGTGTTCGGTCCAGAGACCCTGAGCTATCGGGAATTCGGGACGCGCGTGCATCGTTCGGTTCGCGCGCTCGCCGAGCGGGGCATCGGACCCGGCAGTGTCGTCGCGGTCGCGGCGGCACGTTCCGACGCCGCCGTGGTGGCCCTGGCCGCCGTCGTGCTCTCCGGTGCCGCCTACCTGCCCGTCGACCTGTCGTACCCGCCCGCGCGCATCGAGTTCATGCTCACCGACGCCGAACCCGATCTCGTGCTCGTCGATACGGAAGGCGCCGTGCCCGGAGACGCGCCGCAGCTGACCCTTGCCGCACTGGCCGAGGCGGCACAGGGCCACTCCGACGCGCCGGTGACCGACCTCGACCGCACCCGGCCGCTGCATCCGGCGGACGGGTCGTACGTCGTCTACACCTCCGGCTCGACGGGTGTGCCCAAGGGCGTCGTGGGAACCGCTGCGGCGCTGGCGAACCGGCTGGCCTGGCAGGCGGCACGCGTCCGCCCGGCCGGCAACGACGTGCGGCTGGCCAAGAGCTCGCTGAGCTTCATCGACGGAACCACCGAACTGTTCGCCGGCCTGCTCTCCGGCGCGACCATGGTTCTCGCGGACGATACGGCCTCCCGCGACGCCGGGGCCCTCGCCGATCTCGTCGCCCGGCACCGCGTCCGGATGCTCACCGCCGTGCCGAGCCTCGCCGAGGCCCTCGTGGCCCTGAGCCCCGAGGCCGCGGAACTCGTCGACACGTGGTTCCTCAGCGGAGAACCGCTCGGCACGAGCGTGATCGCGGCGTTGCCGGGTGCGCGGGTGATCAACTCGTACGGTTCGTCGGAGGTCGCCGGCGACGTCACGATCTGGACGGCGCCGGATCCCGGCGTCGACCGCGTCCGCATCGGTGCCCCCCTCGACGGCGTGACCGCGCGCATCCTCGACCGGCATCTGCGTCCCGTCCCGGACGGGGTGACCGGCGAACTCTATGTCGGGGGAGTGCAGTCAGCCCGCGGCTATCTCGGCCGCCCGGACCTGACCGCGGCGCGGTTCGTTGCCGACCCCACCGGAAGCGGCGCCCGGTTGTTCCGCACCGGAGACCTGGTGCGGCGCAGTTCCTCCGGAGAGCTCGACTTCGTCTCGCGCGCCGACCACCAGTTGAGCCTGCGCGGCTTCCGCATCGAACCGGGCGAGGTCGAGGCCGCGCTGCTGCGCCACCGGGCGGTGACCGCGGCCCTCGTCACCGTGCGCCCGTCGGCGTCCGGAACCGATCTGCTCGTCGGTTACGTCGTCGCCGATCCGGCCGCGCCGCGCCCGGCGGCCACCGACCTGCAGGACCATCTGCGGACCGTGGTGCCGGACTACATGATTCCCGCGGTCTTCCTCGTGCTCGACGCCATGCCGACCCTGCCCAACGGCAAGGTCGACCGCGCGTCCCTGCCCGATCCCGCCCAGAGTCACAGCACACGCGAGGCCACCGACGACGAACGCGCCGTGTGCGAGGTGCTCGCCGAACTCCTCGGTGTCCCGCAGGTCAGCCCCGACGACGACTTCTTCGCCCTCGGCGGCAATTCGCTCCTCGCGACACGTCTGTCGGCGGCGCTGCGCGTGCGCACCGGCCGGAACCCGTCGATCCGCGACATCTTCGACCTGCGCACCCCCGCGCGACTCGCGGCAACGGTCCCGGCCACCGTCACCGGCCCGGAACTCGTGCGCCGCGACCACGCCGAACTCGTCCCCATGTCGGCCGCGCAGCGCCGGCTGTGGTTCCTCTTCCGCCTCGAGGGCGCGTCGGCGACCTACAACATCCCGTACACGATGCGGCTGCGCGGCGCTCTCGACGTCGATGCCCTGCGCGGAGCCCTGCAGCACCTGATCGCTGAGCACGACACGCTGCGCACGGTGTTCACCGAGCCGGACGAGGACGACGTCGAGCAGATCGGCTACCAGCGGGTGCTGCCCGCCGAGGACTGCACCGTCGACCTGCGGATCGTCGACGCGGCCCGGGCGGATCTCGACGCGCTGCTCGCCGAGGAAGCGGGACGCCCGTTCGATCTCACCCACGACCTGCCGATCCGCGCGACCCTCGTGCGCACCGCGCCCGACGACGCGCACCTGATGGTGCTCGTGCACCACATCGCCGCCGACGAGTGGTCCGCCACACCGCTCGTCGCCGATCTGTCGGCCTGGTACGCGTACCTGACCACCGGGGCGCCCGCTCCGGCGCCGCTGCCGGTGCAGTACCGGGACTTCACCCTCTGGCAGGACGAACGTCTCGGTACCGGAGACGAGTCGCTGCGTGAGATCCAGACCGAGTACTGGGCACGCGTCCTCGACGGAGCACCCGAGGAGCTCGCCGTCCCGCACGACCGGCCGCGCGGCGCTGTCAGCAGCTACCGCGGCGGCGCGGTCCCGTTCACCGTCGACCCGCGGACCCGCGAAGCACTCGCCGACATCGCCGCCGAATCCGGCGCGACGATGTTCATGCTCACCCACGCCGTCGTCGCGACATTGCTGCGCGCGCACGGCGCCGGGGACGACATCGTCCTCGGCACTCCCGTCGCGGGGCGTCCCGACGCTGCCCTCGACCGGATCGTCGGCTTCTTCGTCAACACGCTCGTGCTGCGCACCGACCTGTCCGGCGACCCCACCGTCCGCGACCTGCTCACACGGGTCCGGGAGGTGGACCTCGACGCCTACGCGCACCAGGACCTGCCGTTCGAGGTGCTCGTCGAACGACTCGCCCCGGCACGGTCGCTCGCGCGCCAACCGTTGTTCCAGATCATGGTGCAGTACCGCGACCGTCTCGACGAGATCCGCATGCCCGGGCTCGACTCCGAACCGGTCTTCGTCGAGACCGGCACGTCGAAGTTCGACCTGACCTTCGACCTCGCCGAGACCGACGACGGCGGGATCCGCGGCCGCATCGAGTACGCGACCGATCTGTTCGACCACGACACCGTCGACGGATTCGCGCAGCGACTCACGGTCCTGCTCGCGGAGATCGCGGCGGATCCCGACACCTCGCTGTCGCAGCTGAGCGTGCTCACCGCCGACGACCGAAAGGCATTGGCTGCAGCGGAGATCGGCACGGTCCGCGACAACGGTCCCGATCACACGGTCCCCGAGCTGTTCTCGCAGCAGGTCGCTGCGACACCGGACGCCCTCGCGCTCGTCGACGACGCCACCGGACGGCGGTGGAGCTACGCCGAACTCGACCGTGCCGTCGCCGCTCTGGCCGGACACCTGCGTTCCGTTCCCGGAGTAGGAATGGATGCCGTCGTGGCCGTGGCGATCCCACGCAGCACCACACTCGTGGTTGCCCTCCTCGCGATCCACCGCGTCGGTGCGGCCTATCTGCCGCTCGATGAGAACTATCCCGCCGAGCGGCTCGCGTACATGCTCTCCGACGCGCAGCCCGTCGCGGTCGTGGCGGCCGCCGGTGTGGCGATGTCCTTCGACTCCGTCGTGCCGGTGCTCGAGGTCGACGAATCCGGCTGCGTCGGTACCGATCCCGCAGAGCCGGTCGCAGCACCGACCGCGATGCCCCTCGACCGCGCGGCGTACGTGCTCTACACCTCCGGATCCACCGGAACCCCGAAGGGCGTCCTCGTCGGCCATCGCGCCGTGGCCAACCGGTTGCGGTGGATGCAGGACGAATACGGTCTCACGGCCGACGATCGGGTGTTGCAGAAGACCCCGTCCGGATTCGACGTGTCGGTGTGGGAGTTCTTCTGGCCGCTGATCGCCGGTGCCACGCTCGTCGTCGCGACCGCCGACGGCCACCGCGACCCGCACTATCTGCGCGACGTGATCGCCCGGCAGTCGATCACCACGGCGCACTTCGTCCCGTCGATGCTCGCGGCGCTGCTCGACGTGCTCGCCGCCGAGCAGGACCGGGCACTGCGCCTGACCCGGGTGATCTGCAGTGGTGAGGCGCTGACCGCCGACCACCGCGATCGCTTCCACACCCTCGTCGACGCCGAACTGCACAATCTCTACGGCCCGACCGAGGCGGCCGTCGACGTCACCGCGGCATCGATTCCGGCGCAGGACATCCCGTGGGTCCCGATCGGACGACCGATCGACAACACCCGCACCCTCGTCCTCGACGAACGGCTCCGGCCCGTGGCACCGGGCGTCGTCGGCGAGTTGTATCTCGGTGGTGTCCAGCTCGCCCGCGGCTACCACCGGCGCGCAGGTCTGACGGCGGGTCGGTTCGTCGCCGACCCCTACAGCGACGCGGGGGAGCGGCTCTACCGCACCGGCGACCTCGTGCGGTGGCGCGACCGGGGCGCGGGCCTCGAACTCGACTACATCGGCCGCGCCGACGGCCAGGTCAAGCTCCGCGGCCTGCGCATCGAACTCGGGGAGATCGAGGCGACGCTGGTCGCGCATCCGGACGTCGCGCAGAGTGCCGTCGTCGTGCGCGACGGCATGCTCGCCGGTTATGTGGTGCCCCTGTCCGCGCGCACCGTCGAACCTGCGGATCTGCTCGCGCACGCCGCGACGACCCTGCCCGACCACATGGTCCCGGTGACCGTGACCGTGCTCGAGGCGCTGCCGCTCGGACCGAACGGCAAACTCGACCGCAGGGCACTTCCCGACCCGCAACCGGCCGCGACGACGCGCCGCGACCCGGAGACCGCCGCCGAGGCCGCACTGTGCGAATTGTTCGCGGAGGCACTGCGTCTCGACGTCGTCGGGCCGGACGACGACTTCTTCGCGCTCGGTGGTGACAGCATCGTCTCGATGCAGGTCGTCACGGCCGCGCGTCGCAAGGGCATCGAATTCGGCCCGCGCGAGATCTTCCGGTGGCGCACACCGGCCGGTCTCGCCGCCGTCGCACAGTTCGCCGAGACGGCCGAACAGCCGGCCGGTCCCGTGGACGATCGGGAGCCGGGCCCGGTGCCCGTCCCGCCGGCCGTGCACGCGCTGCGGGAGACCGGCACCGAACCGGCCGGTGCGGCGATCGTGTTCGCCGTCGACACCCCGGCGGACGAGGAACAGGTCACAGCCGCCGTGCGCGCGGTGGTCGCCGCGCACGACGCGCTGCGCATGCGGCTGACCCGCGTGGCGTCGGTGCTGTGGTCGCTCGACACCCATCCCGCCGACGAGGTGCCGGTGCGGGTCGTCGAGACCACCGATCTCGCAGCCGCCGAGCAGCAGGCCCACATCGAGGCCGCCGCGACTGTCGACCCCGAAGCCGGACCGGTGCTCTCGACCGTCCTGCTGACCACCGGACAGGCGGGTCGCCTCGTGGTGGCTCTCCACCCGATCGTCGCCGACGGTGTCTCCGTCGGCGTGCTCGCCGCCGACCTGACGGCGGCGGTGACCGGGGGAGCGGTCGCCGTTCCCGCCGCTACCGCGCGGGGACTCGCGACCCGGATCAACGAGCGGGCGCAGGACCCGGCGCTGTTCGGTGAACTGGCGCACTGGGCGCAGGTCCTCGCCCCGGGCGCCGCGCTGAGCACCGCGGTGCTCCCCGTCGGCGATCCGGTCGAGATCGCCGCAGTCGAGGTCACCGCCGGTCCGTCCGGTGAACAGGACCCCGCTGTCGCGGCGGTGACCGCGCTGGCAGTCGCCGTCGCACGCGTCCGCGAGGCCGCGCCGGCACAGTTGCTGGTCGAGATCGAACGCGACGCACGTGGATTCTCCGACGGCGAGCCGGACTGCACCCGGACCCTCGGGCCGTTCGCCGTCGGTGTGCCCGTGCGGGTTCCCGTCGCCGACGATCCGGACGCGGTGTCGGCCGGCGTGTCCGCCGCGTTGGGCGCCGTGCCCGGTGACGGTTCGGGATATGCGCTGCTGCGGCACCTCAACGCCCAGGCCGCACCGGCCTTCATGGCGCTGGCCCGGCCCGACGTCCTCGTCCGGGTCGACATGGTGCCGACCGACCGGCGGACCCCGTCCGGGCACGCCCTCGAGCTGTCGGTGCGATTCGAGGACAAGGCGGACGGTCGTATATTCACGGCCACGATGCGGTCGGACGGACGAATTCCTTCGGAAGAAATCCGAGCGCTTTCCGAGGCCTGGACGACGGCGATGAACGCGCCGGTGGGAGCAGGTTTCAGCACCCCCTCGGGCGCCTAGTATGGTTAGCCTAACCATCAGCTAGTCGGTATGCGCCCGCGGCTCGTCGCGGCATCCGTGGGAGAGAGAAATTCGATGCAGTCGGTGTATCCCGTCACGCGCGCGCAGCGGACCATCTATTTCGGTCATCAGCTCGACGCCACCGGGCACCTCTACAACACTGGCATGTACACCGAGACCATCGGCGACGACATCGACATCGACCGGATGATCACGGCGATCCACTCGGTGCTCGACGTCGCGGAGACCCTGCACGTCAACTTCCACATCGACGCCGACGGCAACGTCGTCCAGGTCCCGCGCGCGACCCGCGAATGGGACCTGCCCGTCATCGACTTCCGCGGCGAGGACGACCCGGCGGCGGCGTCCGACCGCTGGATGCGCGAGACGATGAGCGAACCGCAGGATCTCGCCCGCGACCTGCTGTTCCGATTCGCCATCCACCGCCTGGCCGACGACACGGTGCGGCTGTACCAGCAGTACCACCACATCGTGAACGACGGCTACGGCATCGGCCTGGCGACCACCGCGATGACCAAGGCGTACGTCGAGGGAAAGGGACCCGACCGCGCCACGGAGTGGACCCTCGAACGATACGTGCACGTCGACGAGGAGTACGTCGCGAGCGAACAGCGCGAACTCGACCGCCGCTACTGGCTCGACGAACTCGCCGACCTCCCGCAGGTGACGCGCCTGCTCGGCTCGGGTCGCCTGTCGAGTCCCGGCGAACTCGTCGCCTGGTCGCACATCGACGCCGACGGACGCGGCCGGCTCGAGCGGTACGCCAAGGCCCACGGCACCCGGCCCGCCACTGTGCTCATCGCCCTCCTCGGTGCCTATCTGGCCCGGGCCACCCGCCGTCGCGACGTGGTGATCAGCCTGCCCACGACCGCGCGTGGCACCCGCGAACTGCGCACCGTACCCGCGATGGTCGCCAGCGTCCTGCCTCTGCGTTTCGACGTCCCCGACGACGCGCGTCTGGCCGACGTCGCCGAGGTGATCGACGGCAAACTGCTCGGCCTGCTCAAGCACGGCCGGTACCGCGGTGAGGATCTCGGTCGCGAACTCGCCGAGATCGACCCGGACTGGCGGCCCCCGACCGTCGGCGTGAACATCATGCCCGCAGCTGCCTCGCGGTACTCGGTCGGCCGGGAATCGCAGGCGCACATGCTGTCCTCCGGGCCGGTCGGCGAACTCGAATTCATCCTCGTGCTCGAGAAGGCCGGGCACCCGATCGAGATCGGACTGCGCGGTCACGCCGACGACGCACCGCTCGCACAGCGCTGCGCCGCCGATCTCGACGACTTCCTCGCCGCGATCCTCGACGACCTCGACGCGCCGCTCGGCACCTTCGACGTCGCCCCGGCACCGTCGCTCGCCGAGAGCTCCGAGGCCGATCGGATCGACGTTGCCGCCGGGCACGAAGACACCATTGCGGGGCCGCTCGCGCTCATGCCGGCCACCGCGCGACGCCGCGACGCCGGAGTCTCAGTGGATGCCGACCTGCGCGAATACCGCATCCCGGCAGCGGAGGATCTCACCGAGAACGCCGTGGTCGCCGCCGTCGCCGCCGTGGTCGCGCACCACCCGGCGCTGCGGACGACCCTCACCGCACCGGCCCCGGTGCTGTGGCTGCTGTCGGTGAACGACACCGCCGCCGTCGACGCCCGGACCCTCGTCGCGGACACCGCGCTGCCCGCGGGGACCGCGACCGCCGACCTGCCCCTGCGCCCCGACGCCACCGCCGGCCGGATCCTGACCGCGGTGCGGCTCACCGGTGCGGACGAGACTGCCGGGGAACTGGTGTTCCTCGCCCCTGCCGGACTCGTCGACGAGACGTCCTGGGCGATCGTCACCGCCGACCTGCACCGTGCCCTGCGCGCCGCCCGGCGTGGCACGCAGATCGCACTGCCGCCCGTGCCCACCTCACCGGCCACCCACGCCCGCGTCTTCACCGAGCAGGCGGCCTCGCCGCAGCGACTCGCAGAACTATCCGACTGGATGACCACCGTCGCACCCGGCGCCGAGTTCGCCGCAGCGGCGGCCACCGGCCGCACACGGACCCCCGTGACCGTCACGCTGACCGACGACGAATACGCTGCGGCGACAACCGCGATGGCCGGACTCGTCTCGGGTGACGCAACGGATGTGTGGACCGCGGTGACCGCAGCCGCGGTCGCGAGCACCCGCGAGAGCGCCGAGGGTGAACTGCTCGTCGACATCGTCCGCGACGGCCGCGTCGCCCTGACCCCCGACGCCGATCTCACCCGCACCGTCGGCGCGCTGGACTGGACGACGCCGGTACGACTGGCGCTCGCCCCCGATCCGCTCGACGCCCTGCGCACCGCGAAGGAACGCCTGCGCGCCGCCCCCGACCGGGGCATCGGCTGGCCGATGCTGCGCTACGCCAACGTCCAGGCCGGGCCGGCCCTCGCGCCGCTCGGGCAGCCGCAGGTGCTCGTGCGGAGCGGCGGAGACCGCATCGGCGACTACCTGCTCGACATCCACGTCGAACGGGGAATCGACGGCGCCGCGGTGCATCTCACCGCCGACGAGGCGCTCGACCCCGATCTCGTGGTCCGGCTTGCCGAGGCATGGCGCGCGGCGTTCGACGACCTGCTCGGCCGCGCCGACGCAGCCGCGGGAAGAACCTCTCTCACCCCGTCCGATCTCGGACACGTCACGCTCACGCAGAACGAGATCGACCGCGTCGCACGGATCGCGCCGGCGCGGATCGAGGACATCTGGCCCCTGTCGCCGCTGCAGCGCGGCCTGTATTTCCAGTCGGTCTTCGACTCGTCGAAGGACATCTACACCGCCCAGTTCTCGCTCGACTTCGGCCACCGCCTCGACGTCGCGCGCCTGCGCCGCGCCGCCGCACGCCTGCTCGCCGAGAATCCCACCGTGCGTGCCGGTTTCACCGACGACGGCCTGATCGATCCGGTGCAGTTCATTGCCGCCGCGGATCTCGAGGTGCCGTTCACCGAGGTCGACCTCACCGACCTCGCCCCCGCTGAACAGCAGGCCCGCGCCGAGAAACTGATCGAGGAGGATCGGCTGCAGCCGTTCGACCTCGCGTCCCCGCCGCTGTGGCGCATGCTGCTGCTGCATCTCGACGGCATCGACCGTCTCGTCGTCAACCGCGAATTCATCCTCTGGGACGGCTGGTCCGGCGCGCTGTTCGTCGACGAACTCCTCGCCCGCTACGCCGGTGACGAGATCGCCGCGCCCGAAGCAGGTTTCACCGACTACCTGCAGTGGCTCGCCGCCCGCGACCGTGCCGCCGCCGAGCAGGCCTGGCGCGACGAGTTCGCCGATTTCGACAAGCCCACCCTGCTCGCCGGATCCACCCGCGACCGCGCCGCCATCGTGCCGCTGCGCATCGAGTCGTACATCGACGAGACGCTCACCGCGGCACTGCGTGACCGGGCCCGCAGTACGGGCGTCACCCTCAACGCGTTGATGAACGCCGTCGTCGGCCTGCTCCTCGCCGCCGAATCCGGCAGCACCGACGTCGTGTTCGGCTCCACCGTCGCCGGGCGGCCCACCGAGATCGTCGGACTCGACCGCGTGATCGGCATGTTCCTCAACACCGTCCCGGTGCGGGTGCGTCTGTCGGGTGCCGAGACCGTCGCGGAGCTGCTGCGCCGCATGCAGGACGAGTACGCCGACCGCATGGAGTTCGAATATCTCGGGCTCGGCGACATCCTCCGCGCCGTCGGCCATTCCGAACTGTTCGACACCCTGTTCGTGTTGCAGAATTTCAAGGACGCCGACGAGATGGCCCGGCAGTCCGCGCGGCACGACATCGTCGCCGAGGACAGCCTCGACCACACCCACTACCCCCTCGCGATCGTCGTGTCGCCGGGGCAGACCATGCACGTCAAGATCGACTACCGGCCCGACGTCGTCGACGGAGCGCGTGCCCGGGCCCTGCACGACCGCTTCGTGGCGCTGCTCGGCTTCGTCGCCCGCGGCGTCGATCTGCCGGTCACGTCCGTGCCGGCACTGACGGCCGCCGAGCATGCTGTCACCGAAGCCCGGCTGCGCGCCGAGATCCCCGAGGTCGAGGACGCCACCGTCGCCGAGATGCTCATCGCGCGCGCCGCGACCGACGCCGACCGCATCGCCCTCGTCTCCGGTGAGCAGAGCTGCACCTACGGCGAACTCTCCGGACGCGTCGAAGCGCTCGCCCGCACCCTCATCGACGGGGGAGCGGGACCCGAGACCATCGTGTGCCTCGGCCTGCCCCGCAGCATCGACACCGTCGTCGCGCTCTTCGCGATCCTGCGCACCGGTGCCGCCTATCTGCCGCTCGAACTCGACCAGCCCGACGAACGGTTGCGTACCGTCATCGACGACGCGCAACCGGCGCTGTTCCTCACCACCACCGCAGTGCAGGATCGTCTCGGCCTGCCCGCCGACCGCAGCATCCGCCTCGACGAGCCCCTCACGGCGGATACCGCGCCGCTGACCGACGCCGAACTCGGCGCGTTCGCCCCGGGCCGCCCGGGCCGGCTCGAGCACCCCGCCTACGTCATCTACACCTCCGGGTCCACCGGCAAGCCGAAGGGTGTGGTCACCCCCTATCGGGGCCTGACCAACATGCAGCGCAACCACCAGGACGAGATCTTCGATCCGGTGGTCTCGTCGGTGGACGGACGCCGGATGCGGGTCGCGCACACCGTGTCGTTCGCCTTCGACATGTCGTGGGAGGAACTGCTCTGGCTCGTCGAGGGCCACGAGGTGCACGTCTGCGACGAGGACCTGCGACGCGACGCCACCGCGCTCGTCGAGTACTGCAACACCCACGCCATCGACGTCGTCAACGTCACCCCCACCTACGCGACGCAGCTGATCGCGGACGGCATGCTCGACGAGGGGCCGGGACAGCACCGCCCGCCGCTCGTCCTGCTCGGCGGTGAGGCCGTGTCGGATTCGGTGTGGACGCGCCTGCGCGAGACCGGCGGCACCCTCGGGTACAACCTCTACGGCCCCACCGAGTACACGATCAACACCCTCGGCGGTGGCACCGACGACAGCGCGACCCCCACGGTCGGCGTCCCGATCCGCGCGACCCGCGCCTACATCCTCGACCCGTGGCTGCGACCCGTCGTCGACGGTGTCGTCGGCGAGTTGTACATCGCCGGTGTCGGTCTCGCCCGCGGCTATCTGAACCGCTTCGGCCTCACCGCCGACCGGTTCGTCGCCGACCCGTGGTCGGCCGGTGGTCGCATGTACCGCACGGGCGACCTCATGCGCCGACGGTCCGACGGCAACCTCGACTATCTCGGCCGCGTCGACGACCAGGTCAAGATCCGCGGCTACCGCGTCGAACTGCACGAGATCGCGGCCGTGCTCGAGGAGCATCCCGAGGTCGGCACCGCCGCGGTGATCGCCGTCGACGACCCGCTCGTGCCGGGCACGAAACGACTTGCCGCGTACGCGGTTCCGGTGGGAGATGGTGATCCGTCCGATCTGTCCTCGCGGCTCGTCGCCCACCTGCGTGCCCAGCTGCCCGACTACATGGTCCCGGCCGGAGTGCAGCTCATCGACTCCGTGCCGATGACCGTCAACGGCAAGCTCGACACCCGCGCCCTGCCCGAACCGCAGGCCGCGACCGGCCTCGGTGGACGCGCCCCGCGCACCGAGACCGAGAAGGTCCTGTGCGAGATCTTCGCCGACGTCCTCGGCATCGACGAGGTCGGCGCCGACGACGACTTCTTCGAACTCGGCGGGCACTCGATGATCGCCATGCGGATCATCGGCCGCATCCGCTCCGAACTCGGCGTGGACGTCACCATCCGCGACCTGTTCGAGGCCCGCAGCGTCGAGGAACTCGCCCGCCGCATCCCCGGCGCCGCAGCGGCGCTCCCGCCGGTCACCGCGCGGACGCGCCCCGACCGGGTGCCGCTGTCGGCCGCCCAGGAACGCCTGTGGCTGCTCCAGCAGTTGCAGGACGACAGCCTCGCCTACCACTACGCGCACGTCGCCCGTCTCGACGGTGCGGTGGACGCCGATGCCCTCGCTGTTGCGGTCGCCGACGTCGTGGAACGTCACGAGAGCCTGCGCACCGTCGTCGAGTCCGAGGACGGCACGCCCTACCAGCGAATCCTGTCCACAGCCGAGGCCGTGCGCTTCGACCTGCACGAGACGGAGTCCGAGGACGCCGTCCGGGCGCTGCTCACCGAGCGGCTCACCGCGTCGTTCGATCTGCGCACCGACCCGCCGCTGCGTGTCGTGCTGGTGCGCGTCGCGCCCGACCGGCACGTCCTCGCGGTGGTGCTGCACCACATCGCGACCGACGAATGGTCGGACGCGCCGCTGCTCGGCGACCTCACCCGCGCCTACCTCGCGCGGTCGGCCGGTGCGGCACCAGAGTGGTCGCCGCTGCCCGTCCAGTACGCCGACTACACGCTGTGGCAGCGCGAACTGATCGAGGCCGGCCGGATCGACACCCAGATCGACTACTGGACCGACACTCTCGCGCAGTTGCCCGACGAGATCGTCCTGCCCACCGACCGGCTCCGCCCCGCGCGGCCGACGGGCGCGGCGGGCAACACCACCGCGACGGTCCCCGCCGACATCGCCGTCCGCCTGCGAGCGGTCGCGGATGCCCTCGGCGGCACGATGTTCATGGCGCTGCACGCGGCCGTCGCGGCACTGCTCTCGCGGCTCGGCGCGGGCGACGACATCGTCGTCGGTACCCCGGTCTCGGGCCGGTCCGACACCGTCCTCGACGAACTCGTCGGCTTCTTCGTCAACACCCTCGTGCTGCGCACCGACCTGTCCGGCGAACCCACCTTCGCCGAACTCCTCGACCGGGTGCGCGAGACCGACCTCGCGGCGATGGCGCACCAGGAGGTGCCCTTCCAGCAGCTCGTCGAGCGACTCGCACCGCCGCGCGTCGAGGGACGGAACCCGCTGTTCCAGGTGATGATGAGCTACCTGCAGCGCCCCGCGCAGCTGCCCGACCTGCTCGGTGTGCCCACCCGCTGGGAGCCACTGAGCAACGTCCGCGCCAAGTTCGACCTCAACCTCACCTTCGTCGACGCCCCGGACACCGGCGAGGTCGCCGTGTCGGTGGAGTACGCGACCGACCTGTTCGACGCCACCACGGCCGACACGTTGCTCGCTGCGCTGCTCACGCTGCTCGAGCGGGTCGCGAGCGCACCCGAGGCCCGGATCGGCGACGTCGCGATCCTCGACGCCGACGAGACCGCGGGACAGCTCGCCGTGGGCACCGGCGAGCGCGTCGACTTCGCTCTCGTCCCGCTGAGCGAGGTGCTCGCGCGCAGCGCCGCCGAGTACGCCGAACGGCCGGCTCTCGTCGCAGCCGACCACACCCTCACCCATGCTGCGCTCGACGCCGCCTCGAACCGCCTCGCGCGTGAACTCGTCGCGCTCGGTGCCGGCCCGGACGCGATCGTCGCGGTCGCGGTGCCCCGCTCCGTGGAGCAGGTCGTCGCGATCCACGCCGTCGTGAAGTCCGGTGCGGCCTACCAGCCGATCGACACCACGCTGCCCGACGCGCGCATCGAGTACCTGCTCGGTGACGCACGTCCGCGAGTCGTGCTGACGTGCAGCGATATCGCCTTGCCCGGTGACCCTCCGCGACTCGACCTCGACGACGCCGAGGTCCGTGCCCGCATCGACGCCCATAGCCCGGAGTCGATTACAGACACCGACCGGATCGCGCCGCTGATCCTCGACCACCCGCTCTACGTCATCTACACCTCGGGGTCGACGGGTCTGCCCAAGGGCGTCACCGTGTCGCACCGCGCCGTGGCGAACCGGTTGGAATGGGTGCGCCGCGAACTGCCCGTCTCGCCCGACGACCGGGTCCTGCTGCGCACGCCCGCGACCTTCGACGTGTCGGTGTGGGAGTTGTTCGCGCCGTTCGTCGACGGTGCGAGCGTCGTCGTCGGCGGACCCGACGCGCACCGCGATCCCGTCGAATCGGCGACCCTGCTGCGCGACGGGAACATCACCGTCGCCCATTTCGTGCCGTCGATGCTCGAGGAGACCCTCGCCGTGCCCGCCACCGCGGACGCCGCGAACCTGCGGCGCATCGTGTGCAGCGGTGAAGCACTGTCGCCGCGCACCGTCGAACGCGCGGCGAAGGTGCTGCCGCAGGTGAAGGTCCACAACCTGTACGGCCCGACCGAAGCCGCGGTCGAGGTGACCCTCGACGCCGACCCGGAGGTCCGGATCGGTTCGCCCACCCGCGGTTCCGTCATCGGACGGCCGGGCGCGAACGTGTGCCTGTACGTGCTCGACCGGTATCTGCGTCCCGTGCCGGCCGGCACCCCGGGCGAGCTGTACATCGGGGGAGTGCAGGTCGCGCAGGGCTACCTGCGACGCCCGGCGCTCACCGCCCAGCGGTTCGTCGCCGACCCCTACGGTGATCCCGGCGACCGGCTCTACCGCACCGGCGACCTCGCGCGGTGGGACGCCCGCGATGACCTCGAATATCTCGGCCGCGGCGACGACCAGATCAAGCTGCGCGGTCTGCGCATCGAACTCGGCGAACTCGAAGCGGCTCTCGACGCCGTCGACGGTGTCGCCCGTGCCGTAGCGGCGGTCAAGCCCGGTCCCGCCGGCTCTGCCGGTTCGACCGGCACAGGCGATTCGGTGCTCGTCGGATATGTCGTTCCTGCAGCGGGTGTCGCGGTGGATCCGGTGGCGGTCCGTGAGGCACTCGTCGGACGTGTGCCCGATTACCTGCTGCCCGCACGGGTTCTCGTGATCGACGCGGTTCCGACGAGTTTCAATGGCAAACTCGATCGCAGTGCCCTGCCGGCACCGGAGTTCGACACCGGATCCGAACGGCAGCCGCGCACCGAACTCGAAGCGACGATCGCGACACTGTTCGCCGATGCGCTGGGACTCGACGAGGTCGGCATCGACGGCGACTTCTTCGCGCTCGGTGGGCATTCGCTGGCCGCGATCCGGCTCGTCAACGCGATCCGCTCGGAGCTCGGCGTGGATCTGGCCCTGCGCACGGTCTTCGACGCCCCGACCGTGGAGTCGCTCGCGCAGCGGTGCGCGGCCGCCGGGCAGGCGTCGCCCCGACCCGCGCTGGTCGCGACCGACCCGCGACCGGCGATGGTGCCGCTGTCGTACGCGCAGCAACGCCTGTGGATCCTCGACCAGCTCGGAGCCCGCGGCGGCGTGTACAACGTGCCCGTCACGTGGCGGGTGCACGGGCGCGTCGACGTCCCGGCACTCGAAGCCGCCGTGCGCGACGTCGTCCTGCGCCACGAGGCGCTGCGCACGGTCTTCCCGAGCTCGGACGGGCAGGCCCACCAGCTGGTGCTCACGCCCGACGAGGTCCGCGTGGTCGCCGACCACCGTTCGGTCGACGCGGCCGATGTCCGCGATGCGCTGGCCGAGGCGATCGGTCACCGCTTCGATCTGTCGGCAGAGCTGCCGGTGCGGTTGTCGGTCCTCGACGCCGGGGACGACACCGTGGTGGCACTGGTGATCCACCACATCGCCGTCGACGAGTGGTCGACCAAGGCACTGCTCACGGACCTCGCCACGGCCTACGCGCTGCGGCAGGCGGGGCAGGCACCCGAGTGGACGCAACCCACCGTACAGTACGCCGATTTCACGCTGTGGCAGCGCGAACTGCTCGGCGACCCGGCGGATGCGGAGTCGCTCGCCGCGCGTGAGCGCGCCTACTGGCGCGACGCCCTCGCCGGCCTGCCCGAGGAACTGCCGCTGTCGACCGACCGGACCCGTCCGGCCCGCACCTCCTATCGCGGTGGCGCCGTGCCGTTCGCGCTCGACCCGGAGGTCGTGCGCGCACTGCGGGAACTCGCACGCGCACAGGACGTCTCGATGTTCATGGTCGTCCAGGCCGCGGTGGCGGTGCTGCTCGCGGCCTACGGTGGCGGCGAGGACATCCCGCTCGGCACCCCGGTCTCCGGCCGCGGCGACGCACAGCTCGAGGATCTCGTCGGCTTCTTCCTCAACACCCTCGTGCTGCGCACCGACCTGTCCGGCGACCCCACCGTCGCCGAACTGCTCGACCGGATCCGCCGCACCGACCTCGAGGCGTTCGACCACCAGGACCTGCCGTTCGAGCAGGTCGTCGACGCGGTGCTCGGCTCCGACCGATCCGTCTCGCGCGCCCTGCACCCGCTGTTCCAGGTGATGATCGTCTATCTCGTCGAACCCGATCCGCGCAGCGCGGGTGGGCTCACCGCGGGTGTCACCCCCGAACCACACCCGATGGAGACCTCGAAGTTCGACCTGTCCTTCGACCTCGTCGAATATGCGGGCACCGACACCGTCGTCGGCGTCGTCGAGTACAGCTCCGACCTGTACGACCGCGGCACCGTCGAACGTCTCGCCGCCGGACTCGACCGGGTGCTACGCACGCTGGCCGGCGGAGAGGCACACCGGCGCCTGTCCGCCATCGACGTGCTGCCGGCCGACGAACGCGCCCGGCTCGAGCAGTGGCGGACCACACCGGCACAGGCCACCGAAGCCGCTACCGTCGCGGACCTGTTCGACGACGCGGCCACCCGCCACCCGCACGAGACGGCGCTCGTGGCAGGCGATCTCGAATGGACCTTCGCCGACCTCGCGTCCCGGGTCCGCCGGTGGGCGCGCCTGCTCGTCGACCACGGTGTCGCTCCCGAGACCCGCGTGGCGCTCGTGCTGCCCCGCACGGCCGACACGATCGCGGCGATGCTCGCGGTGCTCGTCTCCGGCGGCGCCTACGTCGCGCTCGAACCGCGCACTCCCACCGATCGTCTCGCGACGATCCTCGGCACTGCGGAGCCCGTCGTCGTGCTCACCACCGGAGAACTCGTGTCGTCGCTGCCCGCAGGGGACGCGCCGGTGCTCGCGCTCGACGACGAGACGCTCGCCGAGCGGGTCGCCGGTTACGACGACGCGCCGATGACCGACGCGGACCGGCTCGCACCGTTGCGCGCAGACCACCCGGCCTACGTCGTGTACACCTCCGGTTCCACCGGCACACCCAAGGCGGTCCTCGCCCTGCACCGCGGCCTGACCGCGCTGTTCCACAGCCACCGCGCCGATCTGTACGAACCGACGCAGGCACGGACCGGACGCGACCGGCTCCGGGTCGGCCACGCATGGTCGTTCGCCTTCGACGCGTCGTGGCAGCCGCAGCTGTGGCTCTTCGACGGGCACGCGGTGCACGTCGTCGACGAGAAGGTCCAGCGCGACCCGGCCGAGATGGTCCGCGTCGCCCACGAATCCCGCTGGGACTTCGTCGAGGTCACCCCGTCACACCTCGCGCAGCTGCTCGATCACGGACTCGCGGACGACGGACGGTGCCCGGCCTCGCTCGGTTTCGGCGGCGAGGCAGTCTCCCAACCGATGTGGGACCGGCTGCGCGGGTTGGACGGCGTGAGCGCCTACAACCTCTACGGGCCGAGCGAGAGCACCGTCGACGCGCTCGTCGCACGGGCCTCGGACGCGGACGCGCCCGTCGCGGGCCGACCGGTGGTCGGCACCCGGGCCTACATCCTCGACCGGTGGATGCGCCCCGCGCCGATCGGCGTGGAGGGCGAGCTCTACCTCGCCGGTCGTGGACTGGCCCGCGGTTATCTCGCCGACCCGGGTCGCACCGCCGACCGTTTCGTCGCGGACACGATCGATCCGGAGTTCCCCGGTGATCGCATGTACCGCACGGGTGACCGGGCCCTGTGGACGTCCGACGGACACATCCGATACCGCGGACGCGGCGACGACCAGGTCAAAATCCGCGGTTACCGGATCGAGCCGGCCGAGATCGAGACCGTGCTCTCGTCGCGACCGGACGTCGCGACCGCCGTGGTGCTCGCCCGCACCGATCTCGGCGCGACGGCGCGTCTCGTCGCATACGTCGTCCCGGTCGCCGGGTACACCCTCGACGCCGAGACGCTGCGGCGGGCGGTGGCGCGGGTGCTGCCCGACTACATGGTGCCGTCGGCGACGGTCGTCCTGGACGCCCTGCCCACGCTCGCCAACGGCAAGATCGACCGCGCCGCACTGCCGCGACCGGAACTCGCCCCTCGAGCGCACCGGGCACCGTCCACACCGGCCGAAGAACTGCTGTGCGCCCTCGCCTCCGAGGTCACCGGCATCGAGCAGGTCGGCGTCGACGACGATCTGCTCGACCTCGGATGCGACAGCATCTCGGTGATGCGGATCCTCGGCGGACTGCGCGCGGCCGGATACGTGATCGACGCCGAGTCGATCCTCACCGCCGGGTCGATCGGCGAACTCGCCGCAACCCTCCACGAACCGACTGATCGTTCCACAACAGAGCCGATTGGTTGTTCCACAACAGAGTCGATTGGTTGTTCCCCAACAGAGGAGAATCGATGAGGATCCACACGCGACTGCGCCGGATCGGCGTCGCCCTCGCCGCCACCGCCATGCTGGTCGGTGTCACGGCGTGCGGCTCGGACACCGACAGCGGTAGCTCGTCCGGCAGCGCGACGGCTGCGAACGGCGAGTTCCCGGTCACCGTCTCCGGCAAGTTCGGCGACACGACCGTCGAGTCCGCCCCGACCCGGGCCCTGCCGCTGTCGCCGCAGGACGCCGACATCCTGCTGTCGCTGGGCGTCACCCCGCTCGCGCTCCCCGTCGATGCCCAGAACCTCGCCGCGACCGGCGGCACCGGCGTCTGGCCGTGGGAGGCCGAAGCGCTCGGCGCCGACGTCCCGCCGCTGCTGAACATGGACGGCGGTGCCACGGTGATCGCCGAGCAGATCGCCGCGCTGCAGCCCGACATCATCGTCTCCACCGGCTTCTGGGGACTCGAGCAGAACACCTACGATCAGCTCGCCGAGCAGTTCCCCGTCGTCCACTTCGACTACCGCGCCAACGGTGAGCCGTGGCAGGACTCCACCCGCAAGATCGCATCGGCCCTCGGCATCCCCGAGAAGGCCGAGGAGGTCATCGAGCAGGCCGAGGCCGATCTCGACGCCGCCAAGGAGCAGTACCCCGCACTCGAGGGCACGACCTACAACGCGATCATCGGCGACACCGGTGGCCAGCTGTCGGTGCTCGCCGCCGACGACCGCGGCATCGGACAGTTCCTGAACTCCCTCGGCCTCGAGCTCAGCGAATACGCGAACACACTCCAGGTCGATGCCGACGGACGCGGTGTGCTGTCCTACGAGGAGATCTCGCAGCTCGATGCCGACCTGCTCGTCGTCGTCTCGCCCACCGGCGATCTCGGATACCTGACCAAGTTCGAGGCCTGGAACCGTCTTCCGGCCGTCGAGCGTGGCGCGGTCGTCTCGCTCGCCCGCAACACCGGCATGCCGAACGCCGTGGGCTTCCCGTCGGCGCTGTCGCTGAAGTGGGCCACCGCCGAGATCGCCCCGATGCTCGCCGACGCCGCCGCGAAGTCCGAGTGACGGACCGGCAATGAGCAACGGCGCCCTCTTCGATCTGCGGCCGCTGCGCGAGAGCGCGGCCTTCCGCCGGATCTTCATCGCTCGCACCATCTCGATCTTCGGTATCGGGATGCTCATGGTCGGCGTGCCGATCCAGGTCTACGACCTGACCGGATCGTCGCCGATGGTGGGTCTGGTCTCCGCGCTCGAAGGGGGCGCTGCGATCGGTGGCATGCTGCTCGGCGGCATGCTCGCCGACCGCTACAACCGCAAGTTCCTGATCCTGTTCGCCCGCACCGTCTCAGGCCTCACCTTCGTAGGACTGGCCGTCAACGCCGGTCTGTCGTCGCCCTCGGTGCCGGCGATCATCGCCCTGACGGTCGTCAACGGCCTGATCGGGTCGATCAGCATCGCGGCTCTGCTGGCGGTCGTGCCCACGCTCGTCCCCAAGGACCAGCTCGTCGCCGTCGGCGCGCTCAACGTCCTCAGCGCCCGCGCCGGAGCCGTCCTGTCCCCGGCGCTCGGCGGTCTCGTGATCGCGACGTTCTCGGTCGCGTGGAACTACTGGGTGGCCGCGATCGGCACCGCCGTGACCGTCACCCTGCTCTCGGGCCTGCCTGCGCTGAACCCGCCGAACTCGGATGCCGGGCACGACGCCGACACACCCTCGGAGACGGTGACCGGCTTCCTGCGCCGCGAACGCGTCGTCGGTGGCGTGATGATCGCCGGTGTCGTCGCGATGCTCGGTGGCGGTGTGCTCGTGCTCGTCCCGGCCTTCGCCGACGCGCGTTTCGAGGGCAACGCCGTCGCCATCGGCGTCATGTATGCGGCGATCGCGCTCGGTGCCGCCGCAGCCACGGTCACCAGCGGGTGGCTCGGCCGGTCGGTGCGGCCCGGTCGCGTGCTGCTCACCGCACTGATCCTCGGATTCGTCGTCCAGGCACTGGTCGGCTTCACGTCCGTCCTGGCGCTCACCGCCGTGCTGCTCGTGATCGTCGGTGTGTTCGGGGCCGTCCAGGAGGTGCTGCGCTACTCGCTGATCCAGACGCACACGCCCCACACGCTGCTCGGCCGGGTGAACGGCCTGTGGTCCGCCCAGGAGGTCGCGGGCATGTCGGTCGGTGCGCTCGTCGCGGGCCTGTTCGGCGGCATCTTCGACGCCCCGGACGCGGTCGTCTGGTACAGCGCCGCGATGGCGGTCCTCGCGCTGCTCGTGACCCTGGTGCTGCGGCGCCTGCGCGGCGCGGCGATGGAACCGAGCGCGTATCCGGTCACGGTCGAGTGACCGTACGCCGCGCGATCCACGGGTTCGCGCGCTCCTGACGCAGCGGAGTCGACTGTGTTTGCTGGGGTTCAGGGGTACTTACGAGGTGTCGTTAACGCAATCTTCACCGACACGCTTCCCCCTGCCGAGCGAATCGTCCGTATCGGGGTTAGCGTCGGGGGTGTAGGCGGCGCAGGTGCCGTCTACACGGGAGGTCCCTGATCGTGTGGCTGACACAGTCCGAGCGAGGGGGCCGGCACCGGGCCTCCGTGGTCGTGACGACACCGGGGACCCACCGGCCCACCGAATACGTCCGGGCGGTGCCGTCCGGGCCGAGGAGCCCCACGTGAACGCAACACGCTCCGTCCCCACCCGCTCCGGCCACGCCTCCGGTACCGCCGCTGCGAAAGAATCCGCTGTACGCACCTACGTGCTGGACACTTCAGTGTTGCTCTCCGACCCTTGGGCGGTCACCAGGTTCGCCGAGCACGAAGTCGTCCTCCCGCTGGTCGTGATCGGCGAACTCGAAGGGAAACGGCACCACCACGAACTCGGCTGGTTCGCCCGCGAATCGTTGCGCCTGCTCGACGACCTGCGGCAGCGGCACGGACGCCTCGACCAGCCTATCCCCATCGGGGACGAGGGTGGCACCCTCCACGTGGAGCTCAATCACACCGACCCCATGGTCCTGCCCGCGGGATTCCGCACCGACACCAACGACTCCCGCATCCTCGCGTGCGCCCTGAACCTGGCCACCGAGGGTCGCGACGTGGTGCTCGTCAGCAAGGACATCCCGTTGCGCGTCAAGGCCGGTGCCGTCGGCCTCGACGCCGACGAGTACCACGCCCAGGACGTGGTGATCTCGGGATGGACGGGCATGACCGAACTCGAAGTCGACCGGGCCCTCATCGACGAGATGTTCACCGAGGGCATCGTCGACATCGACGACGCGCGGGATCTGCCGTGCCACACGGGGATCAGACTTCTCGGTGGTTCGTCCAGCGCACTCGGCCGGGTCACCGCCGACAAGCGGGTGCAGCTCGTCCGCGGCGACCGGGAGGCGTTCGGACTGCACGGACGCTCCGCCGAACAGCGCGTCGCCCTCGACCTGCTGCTCGACGAATCCGTCGGCATCGTCTCCCTCGGCGGCAAGGCCGGAACGGGAAAGTCCGCCCTGGCACTGACGGCCGGACTCGAGGCCGTCCTGGAAAGACGCACCCACCGCAAGGTGGTCGTCTTCCGGCCGCTCTACGCGGTGGGTGGGCAGGAACTCGGCTACCTGCCGGGTACCGAGGCCGAGAAGATGAATCCGTGGGGCCAGGCGGTCTTCGACACCCTCGAAGGACTTGCCAGCCCGGCGGTGCTCGAGGAGGTGCTCAGCCGCGGAATGCTGGAAGTGCTGCCGCTCACGCACATTCGCGGCCGGTCGTTGCACGATTCGTTCGTTGTCGTCGACGAGGCCCAGTCGCTCGAACGCAACGTGCTGCTCACCGTCCTGTCGCGGCTCGGTGCGGGATCACGCGTCGTGCTCACCCACGACGTCGCCCAGCGCGACAACCTGCGTGTCGGCCGGCACGACGGTGTCGCGGCGGTCATCGAGAAGCTCAAGGGGCATCCGTTGTTCGCGCACGTGACGCTCACCCGCAGTGAGCGGTCGCCGATCGCGGCCCTCGTGACGGAGATGCTCGAGGAGTTCGCTCCGGGCGCCTGACGCCCGAGCACGGTCGACGCGGCGCGTCCGGCATCCGCCGGGCGCGCCGTCGTCGTCAGGCCTCGTCGGAGGCGTCGGTGTCCTCGGAGAGGGGGCCGAGTTCGGCCTCGAGCACTTCCTGGACCACGCGCATCGCAGCGAGTCCGGCGGGGGCGCCGCAGTACGCCGAGCAGTGGATGACGGATTCGACGATCTCTGTGCGGCCGAGCCCGTTGCGCAGGGCTCCGCGGACGTGTCCGCGCAGCTCGTTCTCAGCGCGCAGCGCGATGAGCATGCCGAGGTTGAGCAGGCTGCGGCTGCGCCGGTCCAGGCCGGGACGCGACCACACGGCACCCCAGGCGTGCTCGGTCACGAACTCCTGCATCGCCTCGGAGTCGGTGCCGCGGGAACGCTCGAATGCCCGCTCGACGAAGTCGTCACCCATCACTTCGCGCCGGATCTCCAGACCCGTCGTGAATCCAGGAGTGTGCTCGGCGTCGGACATGTCATCGCTCCCTGCTGATCCGTCGCCGAACGGTTCGGCGACGAACGGATTCTATGCGGGCGCCCTCAGGGGAGCGGTGGGGTGAGGAGCGTCAGGAGCGACGCAGCACGGCGCGCAGGACGCCCACGACGGTTCCCCGGAGGAAGGTGAGGACGTCGAAGTGGTCGTCCCACACGGCGATCCGTCCGTCACGCACTTCGAAGGTGCCGCACACCCAGAACTCGATGCGCACCGGCCCGAAGCGCAGGATGTCGGTGCGTTCGGTGAGCACGATGTCGCCGTCGGCCGCGATGTGGTGGACGACGACGCCGAAGCCCACCGAAGGTCGCGCGAGACCTGCGAGGATCTTCCGGACCCGGGCGCCGCCGCGGATGGTGGGGAGCCAGGTGTTGTGCCACGCGATGTCGTCGGTGATCAGCGAGGCGGCGCGGTCGATGTCCTCGGCGGCCGTTGCCTCCAGGAAATCGGTCACCGTGGCGACGGCGTCCTGCGCGGTGGCGGTCTGTGTGCTCATCGTTCTCCTCGGCGTCGGCTGCGTCGCATGGTAACGGCAGGATGCCGGGGATGGGGTGGATTCGTGCACGTCACGGAATCACCGGAAACCGGGTTGTGTCGCGGAGGAGTCGGGCACCCTGAGATCAGGTACCCGTCCTCTCGAGTGACAGGAGCGAACCGATGAACCGAATTCCCCGACGCAGAGCAGCGTTGGTGGCGGCCGCAGCGGCGGTCGGGCTGGTGGTCGCGGGCTGCAGCGACGACCAGTCGGCGGAGGAAACGGTGGGCAGCGCGACCAGCGCGGTCCAGTCCGCCGCGGAGAGCGTGGCGTCCGAGGCGGAGAGCGCCGTCGAATCGATCACGCAGGGCGACGATTCGCCCGAAGCCGAGGAGCCCGCGGCGGATCAGTCCAGTGCGGTGCCGGGACCGGACGGCGAGCAGGTCGAACTCAGCGGGCCGATCCTGCAGAAGTACGACGAGGTCGGCGGTGCGTCCAGCCCGCTCGGTGCCGCGACCGGCCAGCAGGAGGAGGTCGGCGACGGCTACGTCGCGGAGTTCGAGGGCGGCATCATCGCGTGGAGCCCCGACACCGATTCCCACATCGTGTGGGGTGAGATCCGCACGGCCTGGGAGGCCGCGGGCGGTGCCGGTGGCGATCTGGGCTTCCCGATCACCGACGAGGAACAGACCCCCGACGGTGCGCGGAGCAACTTCCAGTTCGGTTACATCACCTGGGCGCCCGGCGCCGGGACCGAGGTGGTCCAGGAGTGAGGTGACTCCCAGCTCGCTGAGTCCTCGCTATCCGCTCGCGTTTTCGCCATCCTCTACAGCAAATTGCCGTAGAGGATGGCCGAACATGTAGCGGATGCAGGCGGGGTCGGTCGGGGCCCTGCGTGTCAGGACTCCTCGTCCACCCGCGTCATCGCCAGGACGTCGAGGCGGCGGTCCAGTTCCTCCTCGCTCAGGCGATCGCCGACGAGGCCGCGGTCCACGACGGCCTGACGGATCGTCTTCTTCTCCTTCAGCGCCTCCTTGGCGACAGCGGCCGCCTCCTCGTATCCGATCGCGGAGTTGAGGGGAGTGACGATCGACGGCGACGACTCCGCCAGCGTGCGCAGATGTTCGACGTTCGCCACCAGTCCGGTGATGCAGCGATCGGCGAACAGCCGGGAGACGTTGGCGAGCAGACGAATCGACTCGAGGACGTTGCGGGCCATCACCGGGATGTAGACGTTGAGTTCGAACGCCCCGGCGGCGCCGCTCCACGCCACGGTGGCGTCGTTGCCCACCACCTGTGCGGCGACCTGCGTAACCGCTTCGGGAAGAACGGGATTGACCTTGCCCGGCATGATCGAGCTACCGGGCTGCAGATCGGGGAGCTGGATCTCGGCCAGACCCGTGAGCGGGCCGGATCCCATCCAGCGGATGTCGTTGGCGATCTTCGTCAGCGACACGGCGACGGTTCGCAGCGCGCCGGACACCTCGACCAACGCGTCACGCGCGGCCTGCGCCTCGAAGCTGTCGCGGGCCCGCTGCAGGTCGTCGAGCCCCGTGGTCTCGACGAGCACGGCCACGACGCGCGGACCGAAATCCGCCGGTGCGTTGAGGCCCGTGCCCACCGCGGTACCGCCGATCGGCAGTTCGCCGAGGCGGGGGAGGGTTGCGCGGAGGCGTTCGATCCCGGCCTCGATCTGTCGGGCGTAACCACCGAACTCCTGGCCCAGGGTCACCGGGACCGCATCCATCAAGTGGGTGCGGCCCGACTTGACGACCGTGCGCCACTCCTTCGCCTTCTCGTCGAGGGCACCGTGCAGATGCTCGAGGGCGGGGATCAGATCCTTGACCGTCGCCTCGGTCGCGGCGACATGCGTCGCGGTGGGGAAGGTGTCGTTCGACGACTGCGACATGTTGACGTCGTCGTTGGGGTGGACCGTGACGCCGGCCTTCGCGGCGATCGACGCGATGACCTCGTTGGTGTTCATGTTCGAGCTCGTGCCCGAACCGGTCTGGAAGACGTCGATCGGGAACTGGTCGTCGTACTCACCCGCGGCGATGGCATCGGCGGCCGCGACGATCGCGTCGGCCTTGTCGGGGTCGAGCAGACCCAGGTCCTTGTTCACGCGGGCACACGCGCTCTTGAGCAGACCCAGCGCGCGGATCTGTGCGCGTTCGAGTCCACGGCCCGAGATCGGGAAGTTCTCCACGGCGCGCTGCGTCTGGGCACGCCACAAGGCGTCGACCGGAACCTGGACCTCGCCCATCGTGTCGCGTTCGATAC
Organism: Rhodococcus shunpengi; assembly: GCF_048381395.1. Classification (NCBI taxonomy): domain Bacteria; kingdom Bacillati; phylum Actinomycetota; class Actinomycetes; order Mycobacteriales; family Nocardiaceae; genus Rhodococcus; species Rhodococcus shunpengi. The sequence goes on along the minus strand of NZ_JBLWIU010000008.1, from coordinate 488,440 downwards.
GGAACTGCTGAGAAGACTGTTCGGTGTCGGTCATGTCCTCCACGTTATGCCGCCGGAACGAACGAGGAGGGGCACTGCACCAGAACTCGGTGCAGTGCCCCTCCTCGGAACGATCACTTGGATCAGGGCGGTGAGGATCAGGGCATGGGCGGCGGCGAGCCGGCGACACCGTGGAAGTCGATGGACGAGAACTCGCTCAGCTTCTGCAGGCGGTGGTACGCCTCGATCATGCGGACCGTGCCGGACTTGCTGCGCATCACGATCGACTGCGTCTCCGCGCCACCGGCGGAGTAGCGGACGCCGCGGAGCAGCTCACCGTCGGTGACGCCGGTCGCGCAGAAGAAGATGTTCTCGCCGGTGACGAGATCGGTGGTGGTGAGGACGCGGTCGAGATCGTGTCCGGCGTCGATGGCCTTCTGGCGCTCGGCGTCGTCCTTCGGTGCCAGGCGGCCCTGCAGCGCGCCGCCCATGCAGCGCATCGCGGCCGCGGCGATGATGCCCTCGGGGGTACCGCCGATGCCGAGCAGCATGTCGACACCCGAACCCGGACGTGCAGCGGCGATCGCGCCGGCGACGTCGCCGTCGGAGATCAGACGGATGCGGGCACCCGCCTCGCGCACCTCCTTGATGATCTGCGCGTGGCGCGGACGGTCGAGGATCGTCACGGTCAGGTCGGCGTGCGCGATGTTCTTCGCCTTCGCGACGCGTCGGATGTTCTCCGCGATCGGGGCGGTGATGTCGATGACGTCGGCGGCCTCGGGGCCGACGGCGATCTTCTCCATGTAGAACACGGCGGACGGGTCGAACATCGCGCCCCGCTCGGCCACGGCGAGCACCGCGATCGCGCCGGGAGCGCCCTTCGACATGAGGGTCGTGCCGTCGATCGGGTCGACCGCGACGTCGCACAGCGGACCGTCGCCGTTGCCGACCTCCTCGCCGTTGTACAGCATGGGCGCTTCGTCCTTCTCGCCCTCACCGATCACGACGACACCCTGCATCGACACGGAGCTGACCATGTGCCGCATCGCGTCGACCGCGGCGCCGTCGCCACCTTCCTTGTCGCCGCGTCCGACCCACCGGCCGGCCGCCATCGCCGCGGCCTCGGTGACGCGGACCAGTTCGAGCGCGAGGTTGCGGTCCGGAGCTTCGCGGCGTGGGGTGCTGGCCGTCATGGGCTACTGCCTCCTGGAGACTTTTCGGTCGACGCGGGTTGCGCCGGCAGAGGGAGCGGGCGCCGAGGGCGCCCGCACGATCCGTGTGTGTCGCGTGGCTATTGTCTCATCACGGCCGATGATGTGGGCTGTCGGACCCGCCCGGCCTGAACCTGCCCGTTTCGTAGCTGTCAGACTGGACGGGTGGCATCCAAGAAACCTCGCATCCTGCAAGACGGTCGAGATATGGCGTGGTCGCTCATCCCGCTGCTCGTGCTGATTCTCTTCATCGCGGCGATCGCCAGCCAGTGCGAGTTCAAGCCCGGTGGACCCACGGCGGGTCCGGTGCCGAGCTTCGACATCGATGCCGGCCTGAAGTACGACGCGGCGGAGCTCGGATTCCCGATCCGCCAACCCGAGGTGCCCGAGGACTGGCAGCCCAACTCCGGTAGCCGCAGCATCGTCTCCGGTAACCAGGGCGGTGATTCGAGCACCGTCGGTTTCATCACCCCCGCAGGTCGCTACGTGCGCTTCACCCAATCGGATGCCGGTGAGGACGAACTGGTGCGATTCGTCGCCGGAGGTGCCCGCACCGCCACCGACACCCGCTCCGTCGAGGGCCACGACTGGGTGGTCTACGGAGGCGAGGGCGTCGAAGCACTCTGGGTGTCCGACTTCGGCGACGTGCGGATCCTGATCGGTGGCTCCGGCGACGAGGCCGAGTTCACCACCCTGGCGACCGCCGCGGGCAGGGCCGAACCGCTCGAACCCTGATCCGGGTCGGATCGGTCGAACGCTGATCCGGGTCGGATCGGTCGAACGCTGATCCGGGTCGGATCGGTCGAACGCTGATCCGGGTCGGATCGGTCGAACGCTGATCTCGGGCTCGAGCGAGGTCAGTCCTCGTCGTCCTCGTACTCGTCGTCGTCCTCGTCGTCCGCGAGGGAGAGCGCCTGCTCGACGCGTTCGCGGGCACCGGCGAGGTGTTCCTCGCAGCGCTTCGCGAGCGCCTCGCCGCGCTCCCACAGCTGCAACGAGTCGTCGAGGTCGAGTCCGCCCTGCTCGAGCATCTTCACGACGTTGACGAGTTCGTCCCGAGCTCGCTCGTAGCCGAACTCCCGCACATCGGCGTTGGCGTCGTCGGTTCCCGCGTTCGTCACTGTCCTGATCTTCCTTGTCGTTCGTGTCCCATGACGGCGGCGCGGGCCGCGCCGTCCGCCACGCGCACCCGCAGCTGGGTGCCGATGGGCATCTCGTCGAGTGTGCGTACCACTTCGGGGGCGCTGCCCGGCACGATCCGCTGGACCACGGCGTAGCCACGCGCCAGGGTCGCCGCGGGTCCGAGAGTCGCCAGCCGTGCCCGCAGGTGTTCGAGCGTCGACGACTGCGACGAGATCAGTCGCGTGACGTCGCGTCGTGCCGCGTGCTGCAGCCGCTCGATCTCCTCGTGCCGCCGGTCGAGATCGCGGAACGGATCGGCCAGGACGGGACGGTCGCGCAACTGTGCGATCACGTGTTCCTCGCGCCGGACCCAGTTGCGCAGTGCCGCCGCCGACCGTGCCCTCAGCTCGTCGACGAGATCGAGTTCGGCGACCGCATCGGGTACGACGCGCTTCGCGGCGTCGGTCGGGGTCGCAGCCCGCAGGTCGGCGACGTGATCGCAGAGCGGACTGTCGGGCTCGTGGCCGATCGCGCTGACCACGGGGGTCGTGCACGCGGCGATCGCGCGGCACAGCGCCTCGTCGGAGAAGGGCAGCAGATCCTCGACGCTGCCGCCGCCGCGGGCGAGGACGATCACGTCGACATCCGGGTCCTTGTCGAGCGCTTCGAGGGCGTCGATGAGCTGCGTGACCGCGGTCGGGCCCTGCACGGTCGCGTGGCGGACGTCGAACTGCACGGCCGGCCAGCGACGCTGCGCGACCGACAACACGTCGCGTTCGGCCGCGCTGCCGCGGCTGGTGACCAGGCCGACGCGGCGCGGCAGGAAGGGAAGGGGGCGCTTCAACCGCGGGTCGAACAAACCTTCGGCCGCGAGCAACGCGCGCAGTCGTTCGAGCCGCGCGAGCAGTTCACCGATACCGACGGCTCGGATCTCGGTGACCCGCAGCGCGAGACTGCCGCGTCCGGGCCAGAAGGTCATCTTCCCGAACATGATCACGCGGCTGCCCTCGGTGAGCGGAATCCCCGACTGCTGCAACAACTGTGGTGAGCAGGTCACCTGCAGGGACATGTCCACCGACGGGTCGCGCAGGGTCAAGAACGCCGTCCGCGTCCCGGGGCGGGCGTTGATCTGGGTGATCTGCCCTTCGACCCAGATGGTGCCGAGCTTGTCGATCCACCCGGCGACCTTCTGCGCCACGGTGCGGACGGGCCAGGGCTGCTCCGCGGAGTTCGGGCGTGCCGCGTTCTGTCCGGCCGTCACTTGTTACGCGCGCTCGTGATCCGGTTCGACAACATCGTCACGAACGGAGTACGCGCGGCGTGAGCATTCTCGTATTCGAGCAAGGCTGTGAGCTCGTCCACCGACAGTGCGCGCAGGCGGGCACGCAGCTGAGCGAGGGTCAACGAGTCGTAGTCGAGGTACTCGACGATCTCGGAACGGTTGCCGGTGGCGACCTTCGTGTCCGTGGTCTCGCCGATCTTCGTGCCCTCGGCGTCGGCGGCCTTCTTCGGAGCGGTCTTCTTCGCTGCCGCCTTCTTCGCGGGGCCCTTCGTGGTCGCGGTACCGGTCTTCACCGGTGCGGCCTGCTCGGCCAGGGGTGCATCGGCCTCGGTCGCCGGTGGGATCGAGTACAGGGCGAACCGGCCGGGAGCGCCGTTCGAGGCGCTGTTCGTCGAGGTCGCCGCCTCGTCCGAGGGGGTCGAGCCGTCGTCGTCGAAGGTCGCCCATTGTGCGGTCTCGGCGGGCTCTGCTCCGAAGATCTCGAAGAACTGGTCGCCCTTGATGGCGAGCGAGGTCATGACCTGCTGCACTCGCATCGTCGTCTGCAGGATCTGGCTCACCGTCGTCATCGGCAACGAAACGGCTGTGCTCGGCAGCTTGAGGGTCTCTTCGTACGCGGTGACAGCAACGCCGGCAGCCACCCGTGCCAGGAACGGTGGACGGATCATGCCCCAAGACTGCCCGATGATCGGCGTGATTGGTAGCCGGGGGAGCACGTCGGCTGCGAGCTGGAAAGCCCTACTCTCGCGCGCCCCGTACTCTGGAGGTATGTCTGCGCCTGTTCCTCTCGAAGTCGGGATCACACGGTCCGCCGGTCCCTCCACCTCCGGAAAGCGCGTCCTGCTCGCCGAGCCGCGCGGCTACTGCGCCGGCGTCGACCGCGCCGTCGAGACCGTCGAGAAGGCGCTCGACAAGTACGGTGCGCCGATCTACGTCCGCAAGGAGATCGTGCACAACCGCCACGTCGTCGACACCCTCGCCGACCGCGGTGTGGTGTTCGTCGACGAGACCGACGAGGTGCCCGAGGGTGCCGTGCTCGTGTTCTCGGCGCACGGTGTGTCGCCCGCGGTCCACGAATCGGCCGCTGCCCGGCAGCTGCGCACCATCGACGCGACCTGTCCGCTGGTGACGAAGGTCCACCAGGAGGCCAAGCGCTTCGCCCGCGACGACTTCGACATCCTGCTCATCGGTCACGAGGGCCACGAGGAGGTCGAGGGCACCGCAGGTGAGGCCCCCGATCACGTGCAGCTCGTCGACGGCCCCGACGCCGTCGATTCGGTGACCGTGCGCGATCCGTCGAAGGTCATCTGGCTGTCCCAGACCACCCTCAGCGTCGACGAGACGATGCAGACCGTGCAGCGCCTGCGCCAGAAGTTCCCTCAGCTGCAGGATCCGCCGAGCGACGACATCTGCTACGCCACCCAGAACCGCCAGGTCGCGGTGAAGGCGATGGCGCCCGAGTGCGATCTGGTGATCGTCGTGGGGTCGAGGAACTCGTCGAACTCCGTGCGGCTCGTCGAGGTGGCCCTCGGTGCGGGTGCCCGGGCAGCGCACCTGGTCGACTACGCCAAGGAGATCGATCCGGCCTGGCTCGAGGATGTCGAGACCGTCGGTATCACCTCCGGTGCGTCGGTCCCCGAGATCCTCGTGCAGGGCGTCGTCCAGTTCCTCGACGAGCGCGGCTTCCACGACGTGCAGTCGGTGACGACCGCCAACGAGACCCTGGTGTTCGCCCTGCCGCGCGAACTGCGCGCGTCGCGTCGCTGAGACGGTGGTTCCGTAGGTCCGTAGAGCGAAGACGACCGGTCACCGCCGTGAATCGGCAGGTGACCGGTCGTCTTCGTCGTATGGGTCAGTCCTCGTAGCGGTCGCGGTACCGCACGCGCGGCGGCTCGTAGCCCTGCGTGGGTGCGGGGGAGGGCGCCGGTCGACCGGTCTCCGGGTCGGGTGCCGGACGGCGCCGCGGTTCGCGGACCTCCGGCTGCACCGGCTCCGCAGGCCGGGGAGCGCGGGCACGCCGGGGAGCGGGCTGCTCGGCGGCCGGGGATTCGGGACGGACGCGGCGACGGGGGCGGGTGTCGGCGACCTCCCGGACCGACGCCTTCGCAGCCGGCGTCCCGCGGCCCGCGGCGGTGCGAGGTGCGTCCGCAGGGGTGGCCGCCGCCGGTCGTCCCCGGGCCGCACGTCTGGTCGGACGGTCGTTCACAGCGCGGTTCGGCCGGTCGCCGGCGGCGCGGGCCGGGCGCTCCTTCGCGGTTCCGGCCTTCGCTGCCCGCGGCTTCGCCCGCTCGCGCGGCGCCCGGGCCCGTACCCCCGTGTTCTGTCGGGTCACGAAGATCCGGAAACCGCCGATGGCCAGTGCCAGGAGTGTCGCCACCAGCATCGCCGGAAAACGGTTCACCAGCGGATAGGCGACGTTGAGCGCGAGATCCTTCAATCCGCCGGTGCTGTCGGAGGAGACGATCTCCTGACCGATCGGCACCGCGAGGAGCAGCAGCAGTGGCGGCTGGGCCATGGCCGTGAACAGTCCGCGATAGCGCACCGCCACCGCGGCCGCGACGCAGCCGAGCACGTAGAAGACAGTGAACGCAGAGGTCAGTTCGTTCCCGCGTGCGCTGTCGAGCAGCACCCCGAGAAGCGTCGTTCCGGCTGCGATCGCCACGGCACCCCACCAGGGCACACCGGGCACCGTAGGCACCAACGACCGCATGTCGAGCGGCACCGCCGAACGTGCACGTTGGGTTGCAGACACAACGTAGACATTAGCGTGGCGATGTCAGCTCGCTTCGTCGACAGGACCGTCCGCCACTGCTCTTTCTGCCAGAGTGCTGCGCCGCGGCCACGCGTCGACACGCTGCACCTCGGGCACCGCACCGTCGAATATTTCCAGGTCGTGGAGCTTGCGGGCCGTCACGCCCACCCGGGTGTCCATCGACGAGACCGTCATGTTGAACGAATCGACGGCCTTGCCGAGCTGGTTGCCGAGCCGATCGAGGTGGGAACCGACCACACCGAGCCGTTGGTACAGCTCACGGCCCAATCGGTGGATGGTCGCGGCGTCGCGGGAGAGCGCCTCCTGCCGCCAGGTGTGCGCGATCGTGCGCAGCAACGCGACGAGCGTGGTCGGTGTGGCAAGGATGACGTTCCGGGCGAAGGCGTGCTCGAGCAGATCGGGATCGGCACCCAGCGCGGCGTCGAGGAACGGATCGCCCGGCACGAACAGCACGACGAACTCGGGCGTCGGGTCGAACGACTCCCAGTAGGCCTTGGCCGCCAGTTGATCGATATGGGTACGCAACTGACGTGCGTGGCGCGTGAGGTGCCGATCGCGCTCGTCGGGCTCCTCGGCCTCGGCGGCATCCAGATAGGCGGCGAAAGGCACCTTGGCGTCGACGACGATCTGTTTGCCGCCGGCGAGGTAGACGAGCAGGTCGGGCCGTACTCCGTCCTTGCTCACCTGGGTGTCGAAGTCGCAGTGCCGGACCATCCCGGCGAGTTCGACGACGCGTTCGAGCTGGATCTCACCCCATCGTCCGCGGATCTGCGGCGCACGCAGCGCGGTGACCAGCTGCTGGGTACGCGTGGACAGCAGCTGCGACGCGCGGTGCATGCCCTCGACCTGCTCACTCAGCCCGGCGTAGGCGTGCACGCGGTTGCGTTCGACGTGCTCGACCTGCTGGGCCAGCGCCCCCACGGCCTCGTTCAACGGGCCGACGAGCCGCGACACCTGGTCGCCGATGGCACCGGACTGCCGACGCGCGGCGTCCTCGCTCACCGCGGCCAGCGACTGACGCAGCTGCTCCTCGTTGTCGCGCAGGGCTGCCAGCTGCGCCTCGGCACGGGCTGCGCGTTCGCCGTCGCGGGAGGCCCGCAACAGCCAGCCGAGCACCACCCCCAGACCGAGCGCGACGAGCAGGCCGAGTGCCGTGAGTGCTGTCATGTGGCGGATGATGCCTCATCGATACGACATCCACCCGACACCCGGGGATGTCGGTCCCCTCCTCTACCGTCTGTCCCATGCGGATCCTGCACACCTCCGACTGGCACATCGGCCGCACCTTCCACGGGGTCGACCTGCTCGCCGACCAGGCGCGTGCGCTGCGGACCATCGCCGATCTGGTGGCCGAACGCGGGATCGACGTGGTGGTCGTGCCGGGCGACGTGTACGACCGGTCGATCCCGAGTTCCGACGCGGTGGCCGTGTGCAACGCCGGTCTCGAGGCCATCCGTGAGGCAGGGGCGATCATCGTCGCCACCTCCGGCAACCACGACTCGCCGGTCCGTCTCGGCGCCGGTGCCGCCTTCGCCGCGCACGGTGGTCTGCACCTGATCACCCGCGTGTCGCAGATCGACAGCCCCGTCGTCCTGCACGACGAGCACGGCCCGGTCTGCTTCTACGGCATCCCGTATCTCGAGCCCGAGATCACCCGCGCCGAGCTCGGCGTCCCCGAGGCCCGCTCGCACCAGCAGATCCTCGACGCGGCGATGGAACGCGTGCGCGCCGATGCCGCGGGTCGCGACGGCCGCACCGTCGTCCTGGCCCACGCCTTCGTCGTCGGTGGCGAGCCCAGCGACTCCGAGCGGTCCATCTCCGTCGGCGGAGTCGAAACGGTGGCCGCGTCGTCGTTCGACGGTGCCGACTACGTCGCGCTGGGTCACCTGCACTCCCCGCAGACGGTGAGCGAGACGGTCCGGTACTCGGGATCGCCGTTGCCGTACTCCTTCGGCGAGCGCTCGCACCGCAAGGCGGTCTTCGTCGTCGACCTCGACGCCGCGGGTGCGGCGTCCGTCGAGCGCGTCGATCTCCCGGTGATCCGCGAATTGACCCGTCTCGAAGGCGAACTCGACGACCTGCTCGCCGATCCGGCCCATGCCGCCGTCGAGGAGCACTACGTCTCCGCGGTGCTGACCGACGCGACCCGCCCGCTCGACGCCATGCGTCGCCTGCAGGAGCGGTTCCCGTACGCCGTGCACGTCGAATGGCAGCGACCGGCCGGGTCCACGGAGGGCAGTTATCGCGACAAGGTGCGCGGTCGCAGCGATCGCGATGTCGCCGCGTCGTTCCTCACCGACGTGCGTTCCGAACCGTCCGAGCGCGAGCGCGGCTGGATCGACGAAGCGTTGAGGGAGGTCGACCGTCGTCGCGGTATCGGCGACGAGACCGACACACAGTGGCGGACGGACGTGCCCGCATGAGACTGCACCACCTCGAGATCACGGCCTTCGGTCCGTTCGCCGACACCGTCGAGATCGACTTCGACGAGCTCGGCGCCGACGGGCTGTTCCTGCTGCACGGCCAGACGGGCGCGGGCAAGACGTCGATCCTCGACGCGGTCGCGTTCGCGCTCTACGGCACCGTCCCCGGGGCTCGCTCCGAAGGGCGCCGGTTGCTGTCCGACCACGCGCGGGTGGGTGCCGTGCCGACGGTCCGGCTCGAGGCGACCATCGCGGGGCGCCGCCTGTCCATCGAACGCAGCCCCGAGTTCGAACGCCCGAAGAAGCGCGGCACCGGCACGATCAAACAGAATGCCAAGGCGAATCTCACGTGGCTCGACGGGTCGGGGGAGAACCTGTCGCGCGCCCAGGAGATCGGCGACGTCGTCAAGTCGCTGCTCGGGATGAGCGCCGAACAGTTCTTCCAGGTGGTACTCCTTCCACAGGGCGACTTCGCCCGGTTCCTGCGCGCGAACAGCGAAGAGCGCGGCAGGCTGCTCGAGCGTCTGTTCGACACCACCCGTTTCGGCGACCTCGAGCAGTGGTTCCGCGACCGCCGCGGTGCCGGAACGAAACTGCTTGCCGAGCAACAGAAGAAGGTCGAAGTCCTCGCGGCGAAGGTGGCTGCGTCCGCCGGGATCGAAGCGGGCGCCGATGCCGACCCGGTGGAGTGGGCGGGCCGCCTGCTCGCCGAGGCCGCGGAGAACCGCGACGACGCCGCCGCGGCCCTGTCGCGCGTCCGCGCCGTCGACGAGTCCAACCGGCGCAGGCTCGACGAGACCGTCGCTCTCGCCGACCGACTCCGCCGTCGCCGCGACGCCCTGAACGTCCTCGCCGAACTCGAGCAGACGCAGTCGCAGCGCGTCGCCCTGACGGCAGAACGTGACGCCGCGCATCGCGCGGTGAGCGTCGCGGTCGTCGATCGGGAGGCCGACCGTCTCGCACGCGAGGCCGATGCCGCCGCAGCGCGCGCCGAGACAGCCGCCGCGCCGCTTCGGAGCGACGACGAAGGACGCGATCTCCTCGACGCTGTCGGGCCGACGCCGTCCACCACCGACCGCGACGTCATCCGTCCTCGATGCGAGGAATGGTCCTCGGAGGCAGCGCGTCTCGACGTGCTGCTCGATCGCCGACGTCGTCTCGCCGAGCTCGAGGCAGACCGCGAGAAGTTCGTCGGGCGCCACCGCGCTCTCACCGACGAGCGTCAGCAGGTGATCGACGAACGTGCCGCGCTGCCCGAGCGGTCGACCGCCGCCGCCGATGCGGTCGCCGAGGCCGAGCGCGCAGCCGCGATGCTCCCGGGCCTGTCCACCGCGCGCGACCGTGCCGCCGACGCACTTGACGCCGCCACCGAACTCGCTTCGCGCCGAACCGAACTCGAACGACTCGAAACCCGGGTGCTGCAACTGCACTCCGAATTCAACGACGCGCGCGACGCGCACCTCGACATCCGGCAGCGCCGGATCGACGGGATGGCCGCCGAACTCGCGGCACGTCTCACCGACGGCGAACCGTGCGCGGTCTGCGGGTCCACCGAGCATCCCGAGCCTGCCCGCCCGACGCCCGACACCGCGACGAAGGCCGACGAGGAACGCGCCCACGCCGCCGAGCAACGCGCCGCCGCCGCGCTGAGCGAAGCACGCGAGGCCGTCACCGAACTCTCCGGGATCGTGGCCGTCCTCCGGCAGCGTTGCGGCGATGCCGAACTCGCGGAGCTCACCACCGCCCACGCCGAGGCGGTCCGCGCCCACGACGAGGCCGCCACCGTCGCCGGTCGGCTCGACCACCTGCGCGCGGCGGTCGAGGATCTGCGCAAGCTCGACACGGTGCTGGCCGAACAGGAGAAGCGGCTCGACGCCGAACTGTCCGAGCTCGCCCGCGAGGACGCGGTCCGCGCAGCCGAGATCACGGAGATCCGCGAGCGCATCGTCGAGGCCGTCGGCGACCTCGACCTGCTCGCCCCGCGACGGAAGACGGTCGCGGCACTGTCCGCCGCGGCCACTGCACTGCTCGATGCTCGTACCGCAGCCCTCCAGGCGCGCACGGCCGCCGATGAACGCGCCGCCGACGCCCGCACCACAGCCGCCGAGGCAGGCTTCACCGACCTCGACAGTGCCCGCGCGGCCGTCCGGACGCCCGAGCGACTCGCCGAGATCGACCGCGTCCTGCGCGCCGCCGACGACGAACGCGCGGTGGCCACCTCCACGCTGAACGACCCGGCGATCGCGGCGCTCACCGGCGACGAGGTCGCCGACGTGACGGTCGCGCGCGCGGTGGTGGACGACGGTGCCGCCGCGGTCGAGGCGGCCCTGAGTGAGGCCACTGAGGCCGAGCGCCGGCACCTCGACATCGAGAACTACACCCGCCGACTCGAGCGTGCCTGCGCCGAACTGGCCCCGCTGCTCGACGAACACGCCGAACTCGCCGCGCTCGCCGACGTCGTCGCGGGGATGGGGTCGAACGCCAAGAAGATGTCGTTGCGCTCGTACGTGCTCGCGGCGCGACTCGAGGAGGTTGCCGACGCCGCCTCCGAACGCCTGCGCAGAATGTCCGGCGGTCGCTACGAGTTCGTGCACTCCGACGCGGCCGAGAGCCGGGGTCGTCGTGGCGGTCTCGGTCTCGACATCCACGACGAGTACACCGGGGCTGTGCGATCGACGAAGACGCTGTCGGGCGGCGAGTCCTTCCAGGCGTCCCTCGCGCTCGCCCTCGGCCTCGCCGACGTCGTCGCCGCAGAGGCCGGTGGGCTCGTACTCGACACGATGTTCATCGACGAAGGGTTCGGTTCACTCGACGCCGACTCCCTCGAAGCCGTCATGGGTGTGCTCGACGAACTGCGCGCGGGAGGCCGTGTGGTGGGCGTGGTCAGTCACGTCGACGAGATGCGGCAGCGGATCCCGAGCAGGCTGCACGTCATCCGTGGCCGCTCGGGATCCACCGTCCGCGTCGCGAGCTGACCGCCCCTCAGTCCTCGGAGGCGGCGGGTGCCGGAGAGGCCGGCTTCGGATCGGGCACGGAGGTGTCGCCCGGAGCCGGGAGTGCCTTCGTCTCGTCGTCGTCGCCATCACTGGCGCGTTCGTCGATCTGTTCGCCGATGTAGCGGATGACCACCGCGGCCACCGCCGCGACCGGCACCGCCAGGAACGCACCGATGATCCCGAACAGTGACGATCCGGCCGTCACCGCGAGCAGCACCACGGCTGCGTGCAGGTTCATCGACCGCGACTGCAGCACCGGCTGCAGCACGTTCCCCTCGATCTGCTGCACCGCGATGATGAGGACCAGCACGATGATCGCGGTCGTGAAACCGTTGGCGACGAGTGCGACCAGCACCGCCAGCGCACCGGCGACGAACGCACCGACGATGGGAATGAATCCGCCGATGAAGGTCAGGATCGCCAGCACGGGTGCGAGCGGGACTCCGAGGATCAGCAGGCCGATACCGATGAACAGGGCGTCGATGAAGCTCACCAAGGCCTGCGTGCGGATGAACCCGCCCAGCGTGTCCCACATGCGGCCGAGTACCGCTTCGAGGTGACGTCCGGCGCGGCCACCGCTCACACGGTGTAGCCACGGCACGAAGCGCGGGCCGTCCTTGATGAAGAAGAAGGTCAGCACGAGGACCAGAGCGAGCGTGACGAGCAGCGAGCCCGCCGTGCTCACACCGGAGAAGACACCGCCCGCGATGGTGGCGGCACTGCCCTGCACCCGCTCGACCACCGCGTGGACGGCGTTGTCGAGTTGTTCGTCGCGCAGGTTGATCGGGGGTCCCTTCACCCATTCCTGCACGGTGTTGATGCCTTCGGTGGCCTTGTTGGCCAGGTCCGGCATCTGGGAGACCACCGACGGGACGATGCCGGCGATGATGCCGCCGACGATCGCGAAGAACATCACGAGGGTCAGGCCGGCCGCAGCAGCCGGAGGAACGCCGCGTTTGGTCATGAAGCGGGTGGGCGGCCACAGGATCGTGGAGACGACGATCGCGAGGGCGACCGGCAGCACGATCACCCACATCTTCTCGATGATCCAGCCGATCACCACCGCACCGGCGGCGATGACGACCAGGCAGGCCGACCACTTGGCGAGCCAGATTCCGCCCGTGCCCAGCAGGCTTCCGCGGTCGGGCTTCGCCGACGGCTTCCCACTGCTGTTTCCGCTGGGCGCGGTCTTCGATTCGGTCAACGACGGTCCTTCCGACATGTATCGAGCTCGATACCGATCGACAGTCGCCAATCTACGGTCACCGAGCGCCGCGCGTGGTCCGGACGACACGCCGGAAACGGCGCTGAAGGGTCCCCGGCCGTGGCATCCTCGAAACGTGACGAACCGAACGAGCCCGACCCGACGCCTGCGTGTACCTGCGGCGGCCGTGGCGGTCGCAGCCACTTTCGCGCTCACCGCGTGCAGCTCCGACGACACTTCCAGCAACGAGGACGTGCGGTCGTCGGCGGATGTCGCCGTTACGAGCGTTCAAGAGCAGGCCGAGGGTGCCATCTCGTCGGTGCAGAGCATCGCGTCCAGCGCGGCCGAGCGGGCGGGCGACGTCTTCGACGAGGCGAAGCTCGACGTCTTCGTCGCGGCCTTCCGTACCGGTTATCCGCAGCTGTCGGCCGACCGGGAGACACAGGACATCGAGTCCATCGTCACCGAGACCTGTCCGCTCATCGACGAGGGTGCGTCCGACCAGGAAGTGAACGCGAAGGTCCAGGAGGTCGCGACCAACGGATCGACCGTGCCCGACGAGGACCAGGCCGCGCGCATCGCGCAACTGGTGCGGGTGGCGTGCGGGTGAAGTGAGCCGTGCGGGTGAAATGAGCGGCGGGCGGCCGCGTAGAATACCGATTCCGTGAGCCTTACCCTCGGAATCGTCGGTCTTCCCAACGTCGGCAAGTCGACGCTGTTCAATGCGCTGACCAAGAACGATGTGCTGGCAGCGAACTATCCGTTCGCCACCATCGAGCCCAATGTCGGCGTCGTCGAACTGCCCGATCCGCGGCTGAACCGGCTCGCCGAGATCTTCGGTTCCGAGCGCATCCTTCCGGCCACGGTGTCGTTCGTCGACATCGCCGGCATCGTCAAGGGCGCCTCCGCCGGTGAGGGCATGGGCAACAAGTTCCTCGCCAACATCCGCGAGGCCGACGCCATCTGCCAGGTCGTGCGAGTGTTCGACGATCCCGACGTGGTCCACGTCGAGGGCAAGGTCGACCCGATGGCCGACATCGAGGTCATCGCGACCGAGCTGATCCTCGCCGACCTGGAGACGATCGAGCGGGCACTGCCGCGGCTCGAGAAGGAGTCCCGGAAGAACAAGGAACTCGTCGCTCAGCTGGAGGAGACGAAGAAGGCGCAGGCGATCCTCGAGGACGGCCGCACCATCTTCTCCGCCCAGGCCGAGGTGAAGGGCGAGCTGCTGCGCGACCTGCACCTGCTCACCGCCAAGCCGTTCCTGTACGTCTTCAACGCCGACGAGGCCGTCCTCACCAACGAGGAGCGCAAGGAGGAGCTGCGCAAGGCCGTCGCACCGGCAGACGCCGTCTTCCTCGACGCCAAGGTCGAGTCCGAGCTCCTCGAGCTCGACGAGGACGAGGCGATGGAGCTGCTCGAGTCCATCGGCCAGACCGAGGCCGGTCTGAAGCAGCTCGCACGCGCCGGTTTCCACACCCTCGGTCTGCAGACCTACCTGACGGCGGGTCCGAAGGAATCGCGTGCCTGGACCATCCGCAAGGGTGACACCGCTCCCAAGGCGGCCGGCGTGATCCACACCGACTTCGAGCGCGGCTTCATCAAGGCCGAGATCGTCTCCTTCGTCGACCTCGACGCGGCCGGTTCGATGGCCGAGGCGAAGGCCAAGGGCAAGGTCCGCATGGAGGGCAAGGACTACGTCATGGCCGACGGCGACGTGGTGGAGTTCCGCTTCAACGTCTGACGAACGCCATCGAGGCGTTCCTCCGTAGTCATCCGCATTTCGGTGTTCTCGACCCCGTATATCGAGGTCGGGAACACCGAAATCGATATGCCGACGGAATCAACCGTGCCGGGCGACGTCCTCGCAGAGAATGCTCGGCCACTGCGCGAGATCGGCCGGGGTGTACGCGATCTCCAGCTTCGCGTGGGGGAGCAGACCCACCAGGGCTTCCGCCGTGGACACCGGGTGCGCGGGATCGTCGATCCACGCCAGCACCGTCACCGGAACGTCGATGCCGGACACGGCCTCCGGATCGGGCAGGTCGCTCAGCGCGGCGCCCCGGAACAGCGACGGCAGCAGGTCCTCGGTGACGTCGGGGGCGGTCTCCGGCGCGTCGACGGTGGCCGGTGGACGTGGTGCATTCAGATCGCGCATGAGGAACGCCGCCAGTCCCTGCTGCTCGATGAGATCGGCGGCGGCCCGGTACTCGGCGGCCTTCGCGGCGCGGGTGGCCCAGGCGGTCGCCGGCACCAACAGCGTGAGGCTGCTGAACCGCTCCGGATCCTTCACCGCCGCGTGCAACAGGGTCCCGGTGCCCATCGACGGCCCGACCCCGTGCACCCGCTCTCCGGGAAAGTAGTGATCGAGCAGCCGCAGCAGGTCGTCGGCGAGCACCGGCCAGCGGTAGTCCTCCGGCACCGCACGCCCCGTCGAGTGGCCGTGCCCCCGCGCGTCGTAGCGCAACAGTCGAGTGCCGCTGAGACCGCGGCCCAGGTCGAGGTCCATGAGACGGTCGCGGTGGCGGCTCGAGGTCAGGCCGTGGAGCTGGACGATCGGGTGCCCACCCTCGTCGCTCAGCTCCACGTCGAGTTCGGCCCCCGGCACACTGAAGGTCGGCACGTCGTCTCCCGATGTCGGAAAGCAGTTGCTGGAGAAGGCGCCTAGGATACCCGGCATGCGGCTGACAAATGTGGCGCACCTGCGCCTGCCGTTCGGCCGACTGCTCGGTTACGACGTCACCGTCGCGGGGCTCGGCCGGGCGCTTCCCGTGTCGTTCGACCAGCGGCGGCACGTCGGCGCAGGCGATCGTCCCGGCTCCTGGATGGCTCTGTCCTTCCGTCTGTTCGAGCCGGTCTCGCTCGACGACCTCGCGGCCGCGTGGCTGGCGGTGATCGCGCGGCACGGCACCCTGCGCTCGGTGTTCACCCACGGCGACGACGGTGAGCCGCGCCTGCACGAGGCCGAGATCCGCCCGGGCGGCTGGGTCGAACATCCGATCGGTCCCGGTCAGGCCGTCAACGACGCCCTCCGGGACGTCCTCGACAGCGCATGTTCGCCCTACAATCGGCCGTCGCACCGACTATGCGTGCTCGAGACCGCCACGGAACCGACCGTCGTGGTCGCCGCCGATCACTCGCACGTCGACATGTGGTCGATGCTGGTGATGGCCCGCGACCTGCTCGCTGCCCTCGCCGCCGTGCGCGCGGGACGGGAACCGTCCCTGTCGCCGACACCGGCCTTCGCGGAACACACCCGGGCACTGCAGGACCGTCCGGCCGCACCCGCCGAAGTCCACGAGCGCTGGGCCGAGGTGCTCGCCGCCAGCGGTGACGTGATGCCGCGCTTCCCGCTCTCCCTCGGAGTGGCGAGTCTCCAACGCGAACGCGTGGAGGTGCGCGACGTGCTCGACGTCGACGACAGCGCCGCCTTCTCCTCCCAGGCCAAGGACGACAGGGTGTCCACCCTCGCGCTGGTGGTCGCGGCCATGACCGAGGTGACCCTCGAACTGGCCGGAGTCCCGTTGCGGGCGGTGTTCCCGGTGCACAGCCGGTACGACGCCACCTGGCACGACTCCGTCGGCTGGTTCATCACCAATTCGGTGCTCGAATCGTCCGTCCCCGAACCTCGCGCGGCCGCGGACGCCGTCAAGGAGGCGGTCCGGCTCGGATCCTGGCCCCTCGAGGACATCCTGCGCCCGTGGGGCGGTATGCCGGAGGTCCCGGGCATGTTCGCGATCTCCTGGCTGGACCTGCGCAGGCTTCCCGTCCGGGTCGACGCCACCGGCCTCGAGGCGCAGTACGTCGGCGCGACCATCCGCACCGACGGGGTGATGCTGTGGTTCATCCTCGACGACTCGGGTCTGCACCTGCGGTGCCGCTATCCCGATACCGTCGAGGCTCGGCGGCACGTCGGTGGCTGGCTGGACCTGCTCATCGCCCGGTTGCAGGCCCGCGCCCGCGAATCGGTCGGCGGGCAGATCCGGTTGGGCGACAGTAGCTATCGGGTTCAACGTGCCGGTCGATCCGACGTACCGGCGATCGTCGCATTGCTCTCCGACGACGAGCAGACCCCCTGCGAGGGTGCGGAACTCGCCCGATACGAAGAGGCCTACGACGCCGTCGCCCGCGACCCCTCGCACTACCTCGCGGTGGTGCGCGACGAGGTCGGCCGGATCGTCGGCACGATGCAGTTGACGATCGTGCCGGGTCTGTTCCGTGGCGGTGCCACCCGCCTGCTCGTCGAAGGAATCCGGGTCGCCTCGTCCGAACGTTCCCGCGGCATCGGCACAGCCATGCTCGAGTGGGCCCACGATCACGGCCGGAACCGGGGTGCCACGCTCGCGCAGATCGCCGTGGACGCGTCCGACGAGCGGGCTCGGATGTTCGGGGCGCGGCTCGGCTACGGCTGCACCCAGGTTGGACTCGAACGGGCGCTCTGACGTCGGCCGACTCGATGGCCGAGGACTACGTCGTAGCCGACGGCGACGCGGTGGATCTCCGCTTCGTCGTGTAGCGCGTCCTGTGCCGATCCGGATCCGTTCCGGTGGACGTGGGTGCGCCGCGTGCGACGAGGTGACGGACGACGTACTCCGCGTCCGCGCCGGCCCCGCCGACGAGCATCGACCGGAACGACGACTGGAAGCACAGACCGGTGAAGTACAAGCCGGGCACCGAGGGAACCACGCCGTGTTCCTCGCGCGGCCAGCCATCCGTGTCGAGCACCGGTAGGTCGATCCAGTCGTAGTACTGGCGGAATCCGGTGCACCACACAATATTCGTCACGTCGAGAATCCGGCCGTCGGACAGTGCGGGGCGGAGTTCGGCCACGCCGGTCACCCGCTCGGTGATCCGGGTGACGCCGCGCGCGGCCAGCTCCCGTCGGCGGATTCGCAGCAGCGGCGCGCCGTGACGCCGTTCGTCCTCGCGAGCACGTCGTCCCATCGGGGTACGCACGGACAGCACATGTCCCCACACGAACCACAGGACCGGGAACAACACGCGCATCGCGGGACTGTCCACACGCACCGGCAACTGCCCGGTGTCGCGTCCGCACAGAATCGTCGGATGGGACGCCGCCAGCTCGTAGGCGATCTCACTGCCGGAATGAGAGGCCCCCACCACGAGTACCGGACCGTCACGCAACTGCGACGGATCGTGATATTCACTCGAATGCAACTGCACGATTTCGGGATCCAGTTCGGAAGCGAAGTCGGGGACGCGTGGGGTTCGACCGAACGTGCCCGTGGCCACGATGACGTTGTTCGCCTCGATCCGCGTGTCGCCGCAGTCGAGGGCGAACCGGTCACCGTCGTGGGAGAGTCGGCGCACCCGGGTGTTACCGAGTACGGGCAGATCGAATCGGGAGGCGTAGGACTCGAGGTAGTCGGCGAGCTCGTCCTTGGTGGGGGAGCGGTGCGGGTCGCCCGGGAACGACATGCCGGGCAGTCCGTCGTAGCCGGCGGGACTGTACAGGCGTAACGAGTCCCAATGGCAGCGCCAGTTGTCGCCGATGCGTCTGTACGTGTCGACGATGAGGAACGGACGGTCACGGCGGGCCAGATGGTAACCGGCGGACAGGCCTGCCTGACCTGCGCCGACGACGACGGTGTCGATCTGTTGGGGTGCGCTGTGGACGGTCATGACGACTCCCCGAGGTGAGGGAACTACACCGACGACGTTAGGCACTGCCGCCCCTCGGCCGCGTCGGGAGGAGTGTGCAATCGAAGGTGGCAGCGTATGGGCAGTTCTACCCAGTCAGAGCAGGCGATGCTCGTACGCGTAGGCCGTCGCCGCCGCTCGTGAGGACACCTCGAGCTTGGTGAATATGTTGCTCAGGTGCCGAGCCACCGTCTTCTCGCTGATGACGAACTCGTGGGCGATGGCTCGATTCGTCTTGCCCGTGGCAACGGCGCGCAGCACCTGGACCTCCCGGGGCGTCAGCCCGTTCGGTGCGTCGGCGAGTTCGGGACCGCGGAGCTCACGCAGATCCGGCAACGCGTGCAGATCATGGAAAACCGATGCTGCCGAGTCGAATTCGAGCCGGGCGTCATCGTCGTCGCCGAGTGCGGCGCAGCATCGACCCTGCAGCACTCGTACCCGGGCACGTTCGTAGGGTGCACCGAGGTCACGCCAGCGCCTGCCGGATCGCCGCAGCCGTTCGAGGGCGCCGCAGGGGTCACCTTCGGCGAGCAGGACCGAGCCCTGCGCGTGGTCGGCCATCGCTGCCAGTGCAGGGGCGTCCTGCGTCCGGGTCAGCGCCTCGAGTTCGTCGGTGCTGCGCCGGGCCGCGGCCACATCTCCGGTGGCGAGCGCGATCTCCGTGTGGGCGGCGAGCATCCGCGGCCGGTCGAGATTCGAGGCTTCGCCGAGACCCCGGAGGATTCCGGCGACCGCTGCGGTGGTGTCGCCCTGCCTCAGACGCAGCAGAGCAAGACCCGGCTGCACCTCCTGCCCGTACATGCCCGCTGACCTGTAGGCGGCTTCCGCCTCGGCGAACTCACCGCGTAGACGATGCAGTTCGCCCTGCTCGTACAGGGCCATTCCCATCGCGGGTTGACCGGGCGGATCCGACAGCCGCTGCAGTGCGAGGCGGGCGAGGTCCATCGCCTGCGACCAGTCGCCCTCGAGTTGCAGCATCTGGGCGCGATGGACCAGGCACTGTCCCCGGAAGGGCACGAGTCCGGACTGATCGTCGCACCAGCGGCCGAGGGCCTGAGTCCACTCCTTCGCCCGTTGCAGATGATATGTGCCGTAACAGGTCTCGATGACAGCGCAGTACACCAGTCCGGAGACGACGGGCGAGACCTCGCCCAATCCGACAGCGACGAGTACCTCGTCGAGTGTCCGCAGCCCGCCGTCGACGTCGCCGAGCAGGACTCGGCACTGTCCGATGCCCAGCGAACCGAGAGCGAGAAGGTCGGCGTCGTGACAGGCCCGTCCGATGCGCTGAGCTGCGGTGAAGATCGGCAGTGCCTCGGTCGGCCGGTTCGCGTACATCTGCTGTACTGCTCCGGGGATCATCAGGAAGCCGCTGGTCGCGCAGTCCGGTCGGTCCGGGACACCCGACTGTCGGGCTCGCTCCAGCCAACCTCCGGCCCGTGCTACTTCACCGCGTCCCATCAACAGGAAGCACAACCAGAAGGCGCTGATACCCGCGCTCTCGGTTTCGCCGGCTTCGAGATGTGCGGCGAAGGCGCGCTCGTACAGTGCGACGCTGGCGTCGTCGTGACCAGCGAGGTACGCGGCTCGGGCGAACAGATCGAGGTCGTCCGCGGACAGGACGGCGAGTGTGTCGGCGCTGCGGAATCCGTCCAGGGCACGCGGCCACTCGCGCGCGCGGTACGCTGCCCGCGCGTGGTCCAGGACCGCCGACCTGCCCATGTTCGCTCCCGCGATCGAGCGCCGCCGACACCGGCTGATTGCGATCCTACGCCCGCGGATACGCAGGGTCGTCGGTGTGCGCGCGGCTCACGACGGTCGCATGCCCGCCAGAACGATCGACACCAATCGTGGAACGAGATCCGGGGTCACCGCACGGATCGCGTCGGGTAAGGGACGGGTGATCAGGCCGATCGCCAGGACCAGTTCCAGCGCGTCGAGGTCGGGGCGCACGATGCCGGCGGATCGCAC
Organism: Rhodococcus shunpengi; assembly: GCF_048381395.1. Taxonomy (NCBI): domain Bacteria; kingdom Bacillati; phylum Actinomycetota; class Actinomycetes; order Mycobacteriales; family Nocardiaceae; genus Rhodococcus; species Rhodococcus shunpengi. The sequence continues at coordinate 467,818 of NZ_JBLWIU010000008.1, read as the reverse complement.
CGCGTCGAGCAGCTCCTCGACCCCGGCGAGCGTCTGCGCCTGGGCGTCGCGCACCGATTCGGAGATCTCGTCGGTCACGAATTCGGCGAGGGTGGCCGAGAGTGCACCCAGGTCGAGTTCGACCAGCCGTTGCACGTAGCCCACCCAGGCGTCCTCGGGTGAGCAGCCGACGCGCTCCAGGGCCTCGGTGCCCGCTGCGCGCATGTCGGCGAGGATCGTCAGCGCGACCTCGTCGGCCAGCGCGGCCCGGGACTCGAAGTTCCGGTAGAGGGTAGCGATGCCGACTCCGGCGGCCTCCGCGACCGCCTCGAGCGCGACGTCGCTGCCGTGGACGGCGAACAGCCGGCGCGCCTCCTGGACGATCAGCTGACGACGCTTCGCGGCATCGGCACGCATCGGTTGCCTTCCTTCCGGAGTGGGCTGTGAGGAACTTCGCTTGACATGTCCATCCTAACCGGAGGATTATTCTCCGATAGAAGTGGAGGAAAATCATCCACTTAGCGATGGTTCGGACAAGGAAGACGCGATGGCAGACGCCGCTACGACGACAGTTCCCGACGCGGGTGACTCCACCGCGCGCAAGCCGCATCCCGCGCTGACGGTGCTGGGAATGACGTGCGGGCTCGGGGTGATCCTCGTGCTCATGCTCTTGGTCTTCATCATGCCGTCACTGAAGAGCGGACCGCACGACCTGCAGGTCGGCATCGTCGGAACCTCTGCAGCGGCAGAAGAATTCGAGACGTCGCTCGCGACGGCCGCCCCCGACGCCTACACCTCGCAGCGATTCGCCTCCGAGCAGGAACTGCGCGACGCCATCCACGACCGCGACGTCATCGGAGGGTTCGTCGTCGACGAGTCGGGCGTCCGCACGCTGGTCGCCGGCGCGGGCTCGACCGCCATCTCCGGTTCGCTCGCCGGAACCTCGCAGGCGGTCGGCGGAGCACTCGGGGCCGACGTGACCGTCGAGGACGTCGTTCCGTTGCCGGAATCCGACCCCACCGGTATCGGCATCGGTGGTCTCGCCTTCCCGCTCGTCTTCGGTGGCATCGTCCCGGTCGTCGCATTCCGGAAGATCCTGCCGCGCAGCGACGGCTGGTACCTGACCGGCCTGCTCGTCTTCGCTGCCGTCGGTGGCATCGTCGTCGCGTCCATCCTCACCTTCGCGTTCGGAAGCATCGAATCGACCTTCTGGCCGGTCGCGGGATCCATGGCCCTCGGTATCGCCGCCCTTGCACTCCCGTTGGCCGGACTCCAGAAGGCCTTCGGCGCCAAAGGGTTCACCATCGGTGCGATGGCCATGATGTTCCTCGGCAATCCGCTGGCCGGTATCGCGACGACGTCGGCATGGCTGCCGTCCGGACTCGGTACCTTCGGTCAGATCCTTCCCCCGGGTGCTGCCGGAACCCTCGTGCGCTCCGCGGCATACTTCGACGGTGCCGGCGGATTCGTCGCGCTGTCGACCCTCGCCACGTGGATCGTCGTGGGACTCGTGCTCTACGCGGTGGGCATGCGACATGCGGTGGGTGAGGAAGCGACAGAGCGTCCTTCGGCGCAGGTCACGGCCTAGCGGACTACTTCGAGCGGTCCTTCCTCGGGCGTCGGCGGCTCGAACCGCTCGAAGTACTCCGTCGCCGTCCGCTCGGTCAGCGGCCAATCGTCCGCCCACCTCCCGTGCCGGTCGCCGACCCGGCTCAGGATGGTCTCGAGCTCCGTCGCGATGTACACGGTCTCCGGCACGATGCCCTGCGGTGCGAGCAGTGCGCGGAACTCGTCACGTTGTCGCCGGAACCAGAATCCGAAGTCGAGCACGACATCGTTCCCGGCTGCCACATGGCGCAGCAAGCGCGCCTTCAGGTCTGCTGATACCTCGGCCACCACGTCGGCGGAGGGCATGGTCGTGATCCCGCGATCCCAGAACTCCACCTCGTACGACAGACGCGTCCAACCCTCGCGCTCCAGGCGCTTGGCATAGGTGGTCTTACCGGCACCGGCCGGGCCGCACATCATCACGACGCGAGACACTCGGGTCCTGTTCGCTGCCATCGGGCCGACGGTACGCACCGCCACCGACATCGAGACCGATAACGCTCATCGCTGATCCGAATCGATCGGGCCTGATCCGCACCCCTGGGCGCCAGGGCACCGCGTCACGTGGAGGCCTTCTCGATCTTCGGTGAGAGTCTGCCGATCACGGCGCTGCCGATGATGCCGACGACGATCATGCCGATCCCGACCGCGTCCGGTATCGAGTCGGTGACCCACCCGAAGATCCCCGCGACCAGCACGAACGTCGGCAACCAGTCGATCAGCTTCAGGAGCGACGGGGCGGGTTCGGACTCGCCCTGCGACGCCGCGAACTTCGCACCGGCGTAGTCCGGATAGAACTCGGTGAAGGAGACCGCGAAGAAGATCGCCGCGAGCTGGAGCACCCAACCGGTCCAGAAGTTGCCCGGGTCGCGCATCACGGCGTCGCCGATGAATCCGACGATGGCGGAGAAGGTGAACGCACCGGCCCAGACCGCGGAGATCACGTAATTGATCTTCATGAACAGGGGAGACGTCCAGTATTCCTGGGGCGTGTCCTCTTTCGCGTAGGGGAGTGTGAACGGTCTGCGCGCGATCAGGGTGGCGACGACGAACACCGCGAGTGCGATGTTGGTGAGTTCACCCGCCCAGATCTCCATCCAGTCGATGACACCGTCCGACGCGATGAGGCCCACCGCCGCCAGGACGGCGAAGAACGCCGCACCGAACGTGTCGAGGGCGTGTATCTTGATGCCGCGTCGCGCGCCCACCCACATCGTCAGCAGGACGAGGCCGAGAGCGAAACACACCGCTTCCTCGAACCGTCCCGGGGCCGACAGGACGGACATGAGGATCCACGGTGCGATGCCCGACAGTGGCGACCGGAGGTAACCGTCGACGACCTTGGTCATGCCTACCAGCGTATTTCGTGAAGCCGGGCATGTCGGAGTTTTCGGAGGATCGAGCAGGATCCGTTCGGGCGCCCTCAGTCCTGCGTGGTCGGTGCTTCGGCCAGGCTGCGCCGGGTGGAAAAGTGACGCTCGATCCCTGACAAGGGGTCGACGAATTCGAGTTCGCGCGCGAGCAATTGGAGGGGGAGCGAATGGTCGTCCGGTGTCTCGGGCAGCAGCACGGGATACCAGTGGTCGCCGAGGATCCCGATACCGAGCGCCGCCAGATGTACTCGCAGCTGATGCATCCGACCCGTGTGCGGGCGCAGCAGGGTGTGCAGGACGGCCCGTCCGGACCTGCTCATCCCGGATCCGAGCACCTCGATCAGCGTCTCCGAGTTGGGTTCGCGGGTGTCGTCGACGACGACGCGCAACTCACCGCGCCGCGCCTCTATGTGGTTGCGGTACAGCACGGGGACCGGACGTCCGGCGATCTCCGGCGCTCCCGGATCCCATTCCGCCGGCAGTGCGGACACCGCCTCGTACACCTTGGTGACCCGACGCTTCTCGAACAGGGACTGGTAGGCGCCGCGCGTCTCCGGCCGGGCCGAGAACATCACGAGCCCGGCGGTCGCCCGGTCGAGCCGGTGGATCGGTGTCAGGTCCGGGTTGTCGAGGCGGGTCCGCAGTCGGACCAGTGCCGATTCGCGCAGGTAGCGCCCACCCGGGGTGGTGGGCAGGAAATGCGGTTTGTCGACCACGACGAGGTCGTCGTCGATATGCAGGATCTCCTCGTGGAACGGCACCGGTTCCTCGACGGGCAGATCGCGGTAGTACCAGACGAACCGGTGCGCTCCGAGTTCGGTGCCGCGACCGATGGGTTCTCCGTCGATCCCCACGATCTCGCCGGCGTCGAAGCGACGGTAGAGATCGTCGGCGTCGAGATGGTCGAAACGCGCGACGACGTACTCGGCGACCGTCGACCACGGACCGGAGGTCGGAACACGCAGTCGCGTGGGCCCGACCCCGTTCCTGACGGGCAACGGTGAGGGCATCGGCACGGGCACCATCCTCCCATCGGCCGCGACGTGAGCTGCACCTCGGGTGATCGGCGACGGCGCGATCAGGACTTGTCGAGATCCACGGGCACACCGTTCTGACACCATGTCCGCATGACTGCACCGGCCCGGCTCGGCATCCCGACCGGCACGCTCGCGCTGCTGGCCGCCCTGTACTTCGCGCAGGGTCTGCCGTACGGGTTCTTCACGCAGGCGCTTCCGGTGGTGCTCCGCGAGTCCGGCTTCTCGTTGATCGCGATCAGCGCGACGGGTGTGCTCTTCGCGCCGTGGGCGCTGAAGTTCCTGTGGGCGCCGTACGTCGACCACTACGGGACGCGGCGGCAGTGGCTGCTCTCGCTCCAGCTCGCGGCGTCGGCGGTGTCGTTGATCCTGGCGTGCCTCGACCTGTCGTCGACGCTGCGGTGGCTGCTCGTCGGCATCGCGGTGGTCAACGCCCTCTCGGCCACGCAGGACGTCGCGACCGACGGTCTGGCCGTGCAACTGCTCGGACCGAAACAACGCGGGTTGGGGAACGGCATCCAGGTCGGCGCGTACCGCATCGGGATGATCGTCGGCGGGGGAGCACTGCTGTGGGTCTTCTCCCTCGCGGGTTGGCGCAGCCTGTTTCTCGCGATGGCGTTCCTGCTGGTGCTGACGACGATCCCGGTGTGGCGACTGCCGCGCACAAAGCGACCGGCCACGCCGGATCGGGAACCGAGAGGCGCGACCCGCATGACGGTCGCGTGGTGGGCGCGGCTGCGCCGCCCCGGCATGCTCGCGTTCATCCTGCTCATCGGCGGCTTCAAGTTCGGCGACTCGATGGGTTCGGCGATGGTGGGACCGTTCATGTCCGACTCCGGACTCACCCTCGGGCAGATCGCGCTGGTCAAGGGAGTGCTGTCCTCGGCAGGCGCCCTCGGCGGCGCCGCACTCGGTGGGTGGCTGTGCTTCCGTCGCGGTCGCCGGCAGGCCCTGCTGATCGGCGGCGTCACCCAGACGGCGAGCCTCGCGCTGTACGTCGTCGCGTCGCTCGGCTACGGCGGGTTCGGGCTCATCGTCTCCGCGAGCCTGGCCGAACATGTCCTCGGTGGTGCCGCGACGGTCGCGGTGTTCACGCTCATGATGGACGCCGCGGACAGGGACCACGCCGGCAGCGACTACACCCTGCTCGCGTGCGCGATCGTCGTCGTGCAGGGCATCGCGGGATTCACCGCCGGTGTGGTCGGAGACGTCTTCGGCTATCCCGCGCTGTTCGGCACCAGCCTGGTGTTGTCGGGAATCGGATGCGCCGTCCTGCTGCTCGCCCTCGATCGGGGCATCGGACCGAGCGGGGTGCACGGGGTGTGGCGGAGCGGCGCGGGGCAGGCGGTCTCGCGACCCCGGTGATCACCGGTACTGCTGATCACCGCGACCAGTACTGCAGCATCGGCTCCTCGGCGAGCACCGTCGACCCCTCGGAGATGACGAGAGCACTCGACGAGATGCTGTACTGCACACCGGCGTTCGTGGCGGTGAAACCGTCGCCCGAGGGCACGGGATCGTCGATCTCGATCGCTGCCCCGTCGTTCGTACGGACGCCCTTGTAGTAGTACCGCCCGGCGCCGGTCTCGCACACCACGACGAGCGAGTCGGCTGTCTGCCCGATGGCGACGGCGGGATTCGTGTGGTTGCACCGTGCCTCGGGGATGCCGACGAAACCCTGGGGGTCGGTGTCCTCGGAGGCGGACACGGGCGGTAGCGGACGTGCGGGTCCGGGCGCGGGTGCGGGATTGCCGGTCGCCGTGAGTTCGAGGTCCTCGATCCGCAGGGCCACGTCGCCCGGAAGCACGGTGACGTAGCTGTTGCCCTGCACGATGCTGTTTGCCGTGATGCACTCGAAGTCGCCGGTCAGGCACGACAGCCGCTCCCAGTAACCCCCGAGCGAATCCGTCGGGCGTAGCGCGTATTCACCGGGAGCGATGTCCACCCCGACCTTCAGGGTGCCGTTGGTCGGGAAGCCGCTCGGGGCGGACCGGCTCGCCTGTGTTCGCGGGGCGGGCGGATCCGTCTCCGTCGGCGGGGCCGCGGACGGCGACACGGTGACCGTCACGGTCGACGGGGACGGACTCGCGGCGACAGCGCCCTCCGATCCCGGATCGGACGAGCGGGTCAGGACGACGACCAGAGCGGCGACCGCGGCGACGACGGCGACGAGCAGGGCACCGCCCACCAGCCACGGCCACTTCGGTCGTCGCGGCGGGGTCGGGGTAGGCCAGGGTGGCGGGGGAGCGCCGTAGCCGTAGCCGTATCCGTCCGGCGGAGGCTGCATGGACATACGGGTCCCTTCGCTGTCGCGGTGGTGTGCCTCCTGATATCGCTGCCGATGTCTCCCGCTGTTACGTCACGCGGGTCGGGGCTAACCGGTGCGCCGCAGGTCGGTGCAGGAAAGGGTCAGTTCGGCGAGATCGTCCAGGGAGACGGGCAGCACCCGTGCGAGGGCGGCGATCGTCGCGAAGGCCGGCGTCGCCAGTCGTCCGGTCTCGATCTTCCGAAGGGTCTCCGGTGAGATGTCGGCGGCCCGGGCCACCTCGGTGAGCGTCCTGCTGCCTCGGGCTTCGCGCAGCCGCCCGCCCAGGCGTTTGCCGGCGGCCAGCTGTTCCGGGGTCAGGGGGAGTCGCACCATGACCCGCAGTCTAACCGCGTCGGTATGAAAATACCGACCGTCGCGTTAGGGTGGTATTTAAATACCGTCTTGTGATCCTGAGGAGTACACCCGTGTTGGAACTGAAGACCCCCGGTGAGATCGCGGCAATGGACGTGACCGGCACGTTCATCGCCGAGTTGCTCGACGACCTGACGGGCCGCGCCCGACCCGGCGTGAACCTGCTCGACCTCGAACAACGCGCACGGGACATGATCGAGGAACGCGGCGCGGTCTCGTGCTACTGGGACTACGCACCGTCGTTCGGAAGTGGACCGTTCCGCAATGTCATCTGCCTGTCCGTCAACGACGCAGTGCTGCACGGGCTCCCGCACGACTACGTGCTCCGGGACGGCGACCTGCTCAGCATGGACATCGCCGTCTCGATCGACGGCTGGGTCGCTGATTCGGCGCGCAGCATCATCGTCGGCGCGGAGCGTCCCGAGGACCGACGTCTCGTCGAGGCGACCGAGGTGGCGCTGGCCGCGGGTATCGCCGCCGCGCTCCCCGGCAACCGCCTGGGCGACATCTCCGCGGCGATCGGTGCCGTCGCGGCCGAGTATGGCTATCCCGTCAACACCGAATTCGGTGGTCATGGTCTCGGTCGCACCATGCACGAGGATCCGCATGTGGCGAACGCCGGACGCAAGGGTCGCGGGCTCGTGCTGCGTCCCGGCCTCACGCTCGCCCTCGAACCGTGGTTCGCGGCGGGGACGGACAAGATCGTCTACGACCCCGACGGCTGGACCATCCGCTCCGCCGACGGTTCGCGCACCGCGCACAGCGAACACACGATCGCGATCACCGAGGGTGAACCGCTGGTGCTGACGAAGCGAGAGCGTGTCACCGAATAGGGGTGTCACCGAACAGTTCCGGACAACAGGAACATTCGGAGTAGACGCGCGGGTTTCCGTTCGGTCCGTTATGGTCGGTGCACCGACGGGCGAAAGGCGATGCCGATGCCGCTGTACGAGTTCCGATGCGCCGACTGCGGGCCGTTCGACGTCTCCCTTCCGATGAGCGAGGTCTCCTCGTCGACGCCGTGCCCGCAGTGCGCTCGGCAGGCTCGTCGTTCGCTCACCGCGCCCCGTCTCGGCCGGGGCGGTTCGTCGGCGATGCGCCTGCACGACGCCACGGCACGGACCGCGTCCGAACCCGACGTCGTCTCGGGCGCCCTGCCGGGTGCGCCGAGACGTCCGTCGCGGCCGGTCACCACCGATCCCCGGCACCGATCGTTACCCCGACCCTGATCCGTCACCGCTGCAGGAGGTCCCGTGCCCGACGTCGTGTTCCCCCTCGATTCGACCCGCCGGTTCACCGATCAGGAGAAGATCGGCCACAACCGCTGGCATCCGGACATCCCGCCCGTCGCGACGCTGAAACCGGGGGACTCCTTCCGCGTGCACTGCCGCGAATGGTTCGACGGCGAGATCCACAACGACGACTCCGCCGACGACATCCGCAATGCCCCGCTGCACATCGTGCACGCGTTGTCGGGACCGTTCGCGGTGGAGGGTGCCAAGCCCGGCGACCTGCTGATCGTCGACATCCTCGACCTCGGTCCGATCCCGCAGGAGGACTCGGGTCCGCTCGCCGGGCAGGGTTGGGGGTACACCGGCATCTTTGCGAAGACGAATGGCGGAGGATTCCTCACGGATCAGTTCCCCGACGCCTACAAGGCGGTCTGGGATTTCTCCGGGCAGAAGGCGACGAGCCGCCACGTGCCCCACGTGTCGTTCACCGGCATCGTGCACCCCGGCCTGATGGGGACGGCGCCGTCGCACGAACTGCTGTCGACGTGGAACACCCGGGAAGCGGCGCTGATCGCGACGGATCCCGACCGTGAGCCGGCACTGGCGCTGCCACCCGAGCCGAACGGAGCGATTCTCGGCAGCCTGTCGGGCGCCGATTTCGACCGGGCCGCGGCCGAAGCGGCACGCACCGCTCCACCGCGGGAGAACGGCGGCAACCAGGACATCAAGAACCTCACGAAGGGAAGCCGGATCTTCTATCCGGTCTTCGTCGACGGTGCGAATCTGTCGGTCGGCGACCTGCACTTCTCGCAGGGTGACGGCGAGATCACCTTCTGCGGTGCCATCGAGATGGGCGGGTTCATCGACCTGCGCGTCGACCTGATCCCCGGTGGCATGGAGACCTACGGGGTGAGCGAGAACGCCATCTTCATGCCGGGCAACACCGACCCGCAGTACTCCGAGTGGCTCGCGTTTTCCGGCACGTCCGTGACGCTCGACGGCGAACAGCGGTATCTGGATTCGCAATTGGCGTACCAGCGAGCGTGTCTGCACGCCATCGACTACCTGACGAAATTCGGCTACAGCCCCGAGCAGGCGTATCTCCTACTCGGGGCCGCGCCCATCGAGGGGCGCTTGTCGGGTGTCGTGGACATACCGAATTCGTGTGCCACGGTGTATCTTCCGACGGCGATCTTCGACTTCCCGGTCGCGCCCACCGCATCCGGTCCGGTGACGATCGATCCGGGTATCGGCGCGCCGCGTTCGTCGGCGTGAGGGCCGCGAAAATCGTTTGTCCGGTGTGAGCGGTGCGCGTACCGTCCTCGGGTCGGTATATACGCGAACGAAAGGTGGTCCCGGCCATGGACCCGCTCACCGAACGGGACATTCGAACATCCTTCGTCAATTGCTCCAAGGGTGATGCGAAGCGGCTTCCGGTGCCGCGCGATCTCGACGACCGGCCGTGGGACGAACTCGACTTCCTCGGCTGGACCGATCCGTCGTTCCCCGGACGCGGCTACATCGTCGTCCCCCGCGACGGCGAACTCGTGGGTGTCGCCATGCGGTTCGAACAGCAGGGCTCGGGCAAGACGCAGATGTGCACGATCTGCCTCACCACCCACACCCGGGGTGGCATCGCGCTGATGACGGCGAACAAGGTCGGCGATGCGGGTCGAGCGGGCAACGCGGTCGGAACGTACATGTGCATCGACCTGCAGTGCTCGCTGTATGCGCGCGGCAAGAAGAAGCCCGCACTGGGCAGCCGGTACCGCGAGGATCTCGAGCCGGAGGAGAAGGCCGAACGCGTCCGCGAGAATCTCGGGGCGTTCGTCGATCGCCTGTACGCCTGACGGGCGAACCCGGTCCTTTCAGTGCGATGCGGGGTTGCGCAGGTGCGCACGCTCCCCGTTCTGATCGAGGATCGTGAGGATCTCCACCGGTCCGTCGTGCGCGCTGATGGCGTGTGGCGTCATCGTCGAGAACTCGGCGGCGTTGCCCTCCTGGATGAGGATCGTCCGCTCGCCGAGTTGGAGCCGGGCAGTGCCGGTCAGGACGGTGAACCATTCGTGCCCCGGGTGCACGGGGAGTGTGTCGGCCGGCACCGGCTCCTGCTTCGTGATCCGCATCTTGGCGATGGTGACGCCGCCCAGTGATCGTTCCCGCGACAACAGCCAGGTCGTGTACCCCGGGGTGTCGCAGGGCTGAGGTCTGATCACCACGTCCTGGTCCTCGCCGGATTCGACGAGCTGGTCGATCGTGGTGTCGAGTGCCCGCGCGATGGGGACGAGCTGGTCGAGTGCGATCCTGCGACGGCCCGTCTCGATGCGGCTCAGGTTCGACGGGCTGATGTGGCACCGGGCTGCGAGAGCGTCGAGGGTCCACCCCCGCGCGAGCCGCAGGCTGCGGATGCGCTGGCGGATGAGTTGGTCCAGATCGGACGTTTCTTGCTCCATAGGCAAGAGTGTATGCCGAAACTGGATGACGCGTCCTAACGTGGAGTCATGCACCACCACGCCCACCACGCACCGCACGACCACGCTCACGACGAGTCGATGGCCGAGGTGCTCGACCTCGACGCCGCGATGAACCGGCCCTACTTCGAGTCGTTGCTCGACCGGGTCGCCGGACAGCTCGAGCGCGAACCGCGCACCGTCGTCGACATCGGCGCCGGCACAGGAACGGGCACCCTCGCCCTGGCGCGCCGCTTCCCCCACGCGCAGCTCGTCGCTCTCGACCGGTCCGCCGGGATGCTCGAGCGAATCCGGAAGACCGCCGAGCACAACGGGTTCGGTGATCGGATCCGGACCGTCGAGGTCGACCTCGATGCAGGACTTCCGGCCGTCGGCGCGATCGACCTCGCCTGGGCGGCACTGTCCCTACACCACATCGAGGATCCGGATGCGACGCTCCGGCAACTCGCCGAGGCGATGGCACCCGGGGGGACGGTGGTCGTCACCGAGATGGAGTCGCAACCACGATTCCTGCCCGACGACATCGGTATCGGTACGCCGGGACTCGAAGCGAGATGCCACGAGGCCGCGGCGTCCCGAGGGTGGAACAGGTGGCCCGACTGGAGCGACACTCTGCGTCGCGCAGGCTTCGAGATGGTCGAGATGCGCCGCGACGAACTCGGTGCCGACGTCGACGACACCGCACGTCGATACGCCCACGCGGTGCTGAACCGGATGCGGACCGGCCTCGGCAACGCCGTGTCCGACGAGGATCTCGACACGCTCGATCGACTCGTCGGCGACGGTCCCGATTCGGTGCTGCACCGGGCAGATCTGGTGGTGCGTGGGTCTCGAACCGTGTGGATCGCACAGGCAATCAAGGAGGAGAACCGATGAACACCCAGGAGAACCCCACACAGGACGGTTACGACGTCGTCGTGATCGGCGGCGGCTCGGCCGGACTGAGTGCCGCCACCGCGCTGGCACGCTCGCGCCGCTCGGTGCTCGTCGTCGACGCCGGTGAACCGCGCAACGCCCCAGCGGTGGCCGCGCACAACGTGATCGGACACGAAGGCATCGCGCCGACCGAACTTCTGGCTCTCGGCCGGAAGGAGGCCGCCGGATACGGCGCCGAGATCCTGTCCGCACGAGCAGAATCCGCTCGTCGCAGCGACACGGGATTCGAGATCGGTCTCTCCGGCGGCACCACTGTGCAGGCACGTCGGCTCATCCTCGCGACGGGACTGGTCGACGAGCTGCCCGACCTGCCCGGAGTCCGCGAACTGTGGGGCAAGAGTGTCCTGCACTGCCCGTACTGCCACGGCTGGGAGGTTCGGGACCGGCGCATCGGCGTGATCTCCTCGGGGCCGATGAGCGTGCACCAGACCCTGTTGTTCCGTCAGCTCAGCGACGACGTCACCTTCTTCACCCACTCGGCGCCCGCCCTGGAAGCCGAGGCCCGCGACCAGCTCGAGGCACGCGACGTGCGGATCGTCGACGGCGCCGTCGCGGAACTGCGAGCGGACGGCGAGGAGGTCCGTGCCGTGGTGCTCGAGGACGGCACCGAGATCGAGGTCGACGCCGTGGTGGTCGCACCGCGTTTCGTCGCCCGCGCCGATCTGTACGAGCAGCTCGGCGGAGCGGTCACCGACCATCCCGTGGGCACCCTCATCGAGACCGATCCGACGGGGAAGACCGCTCTGCCCGGCGTGTGGGCGGCGGGCAACTCCGCCGACCTCTCCGCGGTGGTCGTGGTCGCTGCAGGCGCCGGCGTGATGACCGGGGCGGCGGTGAACGCCGACCTGATCGCGGAGGAGACGGCTGCGGCGGTGGAGGAACGAGCCGCCCGCGGACTCACTTTCGCCGAATAGCCTTGTCAGGCATACGAGAACGGCCGGGCGAGCACACGCTCGCCCGGCCGATTCGCGACCTACGTCAGAACGGGTAGGGCGCGATGTCGGGACGTACCGTGACCCACTGGGTCTCGGTGAACGCCTCGATGTTCGCGGCCGGACCGCCGAAGCGGGAACCGGTACCGGATGCTCCGACCCCGCCGAAGGGAGCGTTGGCCTCGTCGGCGACGGTCATCTCGTTGATGTGGATCTTGCCCGAGTGGATCCGGTCGGCGATCTTCATCGCCTGTCCCACATCGCCGACGATGCTCACCGACAGGCCGTACTCGGACGCATTGGCCAGCTCGACGGCCTCGTCGGCGTCGGAGAACTTCAGCACCGGAGCGACGGGACCGAAGATCTCCTGGCCCCAGGCGGGCATCTCGGTGGTCAGATCGGTCAGGACGGTGGGCCGGTAGAACAACCCCTCGTGCGTGCCGCCGGCGGCGAGAGTGCCGCCTGCGGCCACGGTCTCCTGCACGATCGTGTCGATGTTCGCCAGCTGACGCTCGTCGATGATCGGGCCCAGGTGCACCGGGCCGCCCGCGGGATCGCCGACGACGAGCGCATCCGCCTTCGCGACGAGGGCGCGCACGTAGTCGTCGTAGACGGACTCGTGCACCAGGTGCCGGCCGGTGGTCATGCAGATCTGGCCCTGGTGGAAGAACGATCCCATCGCGCCGACACCGGCAGCGAGATCGACGTCGGCGCCGGGGAGCACGATCATCGCGTTGTTGCCGCCGAGTTCGAGGTGGGTGCGCTTGAGATGCTCCGCGCCGGCCTTGCCGACGTGGCGTCCGGCGGCGGTGGATCCGGTGAACGACACCACCCGCACCTCGGGAGCATCGACGGTCGCGGCGCCGACGTCACCACCACCGGGCAGCACCTGCAGCACACCGGCGGGCAGTCCGGCCTCCTCGAAGATCCGGGCCACGACGACACCACCGATGACGGTGGTACGCGGATCCGGCTTGAGCAGCACCGCATTGCCGAGGGCGAGGGCCGGGGCGACCGAGCGCATCGCGAGCAGCAACGGGAAGTTGAACGGCGCGATCACCGAGACGACGCCGGCGGGCAGTCGGCGCGCGATGGACCAGTGACCGTTGTCCGACGGCAGGTACTCACCGTGCGGATGGGTGGGCAGCGCCGACGCCTCGAAGCACTCGGTGGCGGAACCGAACACCTCCATGGCGGCCTTGTCCGGGATTGATCCGGCCTCGCGGAGACCCCAGCCGATGAGTTCGTCGGCGTGTTCGCGGAACTTCTCACCGGCGCGACGGAGGATCTCCGCACGCTCGGACGGCGCGGTGGCGGCCCAGGACTTCTGCGCGGCGGCGGCAGCGCGGGCGGCGGCGTAGACGTCCTCGGGGTCGGCCAGGCCGATCTCGGCGATCTGTTCCCCGGTCGAGGGGTTGGTGACCTTCGTGGTGCCACCGTTGCCGGGGCGCCAGCCGTCGAGATGGATCTTTCCCGTCCACAGGGCTTCGTCGAGCAAGGCCATAGGGTTCTCCTCAGCGTGGTCGTCGCCGTCCCGCGCGCGTGGGACACGATGTGTTCCACGAGTGTGGGAGCGATGACGGCTCGCAGGATCGACTCTTCTCATTCAACGAGAAAGCCTGCGACAGTTCTGGCGGACGAGCGCGCCACGCGGACG